>JADZDA010000214.1 GCA_020851255.1 Burkholderiales bacterium
CGGCGGTCGAGGTGATGCTCAACTCGCCGCTGGTCTCCGACCTGATCTTCAAGGGCGACGTCGGCGGCATCAAGGACGTGATGAAGCGCTCGCGCGAACTGGGGATGCAGACGTTCGACCAGTCGCTGTTCGATCTCTACGAGGCGGGCCTCATCAGCTACGAGGACGCCCTGCGCAACGCCGACTCGCTGAACGACCTCCGCCTCACGATCAAGCTCGAGGGCAAGGAGGCGAAGAACCGCAACGTCTTCTCGGGCCTGGGCAACCTCGACATCGTCCCGGACACTTCGACGCCGGCGTCGGGCCGCGTGATGCCCTAGGGCCGGCGGCCACCCGCCGGCCGCGGCGTCCCGCGGTCGCGCCGGGCGCCGCGGCTCGCCGATCCGCACGCGGTAGAATCGGTTCCGGACGACGCGACCGCGCCCTGCGCCGGCGACGGCTCCCCCCGTTTCCCCTTTCCGTTCCCCGTTCCCTGTTCCCGGATGCCCCATCCCACCGCGATCACGTTGCACCAGGCCTCGCGCGTGCTCGAGGTGAGCTTCGACGACGGCCGCACGTTCCGGCTGCCCTGCGAATTCCTGCGCGTGTATTCGCCGTCGGCCGAGGTCCGGGGCCATGGCCCGGGCCAGGAAGTGCTGCAGGTCGGCAAGCGCGACGTCGGCATCTCGGCGATCGAATCGGTCGGTCATTACGCGATCCAGCCGACGTTCACCGACGGCCACGATTCCGGGATCTACTCGTGGGACACCCTGCACGACCTGGGCGTTCGGCAGGACGAGCTGTGGCAGCGCTATCTCGAGCGGCTGGCGGAAGCCGGCGCCTCGCGCGACCGGGCGTGAACCGGCGATGAACTGGCAGCTCGCGCTGGGGCTCGGGACCGTCTGCACGGTGGCGGCGGTGATCCTGCTCGCGACCGGCAGGATCGCGGCCGGCATCGTCGCGATCGTCGTGGGCGCCTGGCTCGACTACCGGTTCGCGCGCCAGCTCGCCGAATCGCGCCGCGACCGAAGGGATGACCGGTGAGCGACGGCGTCGACTTCGGCTACGAGCGCGTCCCCGCCGGCGAGAAGGCGCGCCGCGTGCGCGGCGTGTTCGACTCGGTCGCTGGCAAGTACGACCTGATGAACGACCTGATGTCGGGCGGCCTGCACCGGCTGTGGAAGCGCTACGCCGTGGCGGTGTCAGGCGTGCGGCCGGGCGCCCGCGTGCTCGACCTGGCCGGCGGCACCGGCGACCTCGCGAGGCTGTTCTCGAAGGCGGCCGGCCGCGATGGCCGCGTCGTCCTCACCGACATCAACGGCGCGATGCTCGCCGCCGGCCGCGACAAGCTGATCGACGCGGGCTCGCCGCTGGAGGTCGTCCAGTGCGACGCCGAGGCGCTCCCCTTCCCCGACCGCGCGTTCGACGCCGTCACCATCGGTTTCGGGCTGCGCAACGTCACGCGCAAGGAGCGCGCGCTCGCCGAAATGCGCCGGGTCACCGCGCCCGGTGGCGTCGCGATGGTCCTCGAGTTCTCCCAGGTCGCCGCCCCGCTGAAACCCGCGTACGACTGGTATTCGTTCAACGTGCTGCCGAAGCTCGGGCGCATCGTCGCCGGTGACGAGTCGAGCTACCGCTATCTCGCCGAGTCGATCCGCATGCACCCCGACCAGGAGACGCTGAAGGCGATGATGGAACGGTCGGGCTTCGACCGGGTCGAATACCATAACCTGACGGCCGGGGTCGTCGCCTTGCATCTGGGTCGCGTCTACTGACGCCGGTACGGTAGCCGTCGATGCGGGGCTGCCCGTAGCCGACGGTGGCCGACCGAAGCTGCCGTCCTTCGATCGAGGCCGGCGATACCGCCGCCGGTCGCCGTCCTGTTGACCTGCGAGTCGGGCGACTTCATCTTTGCCATCGCATCACGCGAACCATCGAATCACGCGAACCATCGAGCAGACAGACCCCGACGACGGAACCCCAAGGAACCCGACGTGACCCGCCCCCTCGCCCTGACGCTCGCCGCGCTCGCCGCCGGCACCCTCCTCTGCGCCGATCTCGCCGACGCCAAGCGCCTTTCCGGCGGCAAGAGCCTCGGCGCCCAACGCCAGAGCGTCGCGCCCGACAAGCCCGCCACGCCGTCGACCTCGCCCGGTTCGCCCGCATCGGCCTCCGCGAACCCCGCCGGCGGCACGCCGCCCGGCGCCGGAGCGGCGAGCAATCCGGTGATGCCTGCGGCGCCCGCCGGCGCGTCGTCCGCGGTGAAACCGGCGGCGCCGGCCGCCGCACCCGCCGCGGGAGGCGCTTCGCGTTGGCTCGGGCCGGTCGCCGGACTCGCCGCGGGCCTCGGACTCGCCGCGCTGGCGTCGCACCTGGGCTTCTCGGACGAACTCGGCAGCTTCCTGCTGATCGCGCTCGTCGCGCTGGCGGCGATCGTGGTCGTCCGGATGCTGCTGCGCCGGGCGAGCCCGGCCGCACGTCCGATGCCCTACGCCGGGGCCGGCGCGGGGCTCGGCAGCACGCCGGGCGGCTACGAAACGCAGGCGCCGCCGGCGTCGCGGTTCGAGCCGGTGTTCGGCGGCGCGGCCCCTGCCGCCACGCCCCCGTCACGCGCCTTCCCGCCCGGGTTCGACGACGAGGCGTTCGCGCGCGAGGCGCGCAAGCAATTCCTCGCCGTCCAGGCCGCGCACGACCGGCACGACACGAGCGCCCTCGCCGACGTGATGACCCCGGAGCTCTACCGCGAGATCGCGCACGAGATCGATACGAGCGGCGCCGCCCGTCCGACCGAGATCGTCGACGTCACCGCGCGCGTCATCGACGTCGCGACCGAGGACCGCGAACACTGGGTGAGCGTCCGCTTCACCGGCACCGCCCGCGAGGGAGGCGTGAACGAACCGTTCGACGAGGTGTGGAACCTCGTCAAGCCGGTCGAAGGCGCGAGCGGCTGGCTGATCGCCGGGATCCGCCAGCAGGCGCCCTCGCACTGACGGTGGACCCGACCGCCGCCGGCATCGCGGCCGACTTTCTCAACCGTGCGCTCGACGGCGAGGACTGGGCGCGCGATCGCCTCGCCGCGCACGCCGGCGCCCGGCTCGCGCTGTCGTCGGGACCGCTGTCGGCGCGCTTCGAGATCGGGCCGGACGGAAGACTCCTTCCGGCACCGCACGATGCCGCGCCCACGCTCACGTTGACCATCGCGCCGCTCGACCTGCCGCGCCTGGCCGCGGAACCCGCGCGCTGGCGCGAGCGCGTCCGCGCCGACGGCGATGCCGGACTCGCCCGGACTTTCGAGGATCTGGCGACGACACTGCCCTGGTTCGTCGAGCGGGCGCTCGCCCGCGCGCTGGGGCCGGTCGTCGGGCAACAGGTCGCCGACATCGGGCGCGCACTGCTCGCGTGGCCGGGAAACGCGTCCCGGGAGCTCGCCGGTCACTTCGCCCGTTACGCCGGCGAGGAGTCTGACCTGGTCGTCCGGCGCAGCGAAGTCGAGCGCTCGGCGGAGGAACTCGCCGGTCTGGAGGCGCGGGTCGACCCTCTGATCCGGCGCGTCGACGCCCTGGAGCGGTCGAACGCAACCAAGCAGTCGCACTCGTAGATCCCTTTCCCGCCGGGTCTGGCTAGTAAGTAAGCGCTAACTGACTCGTGCGGACGCGCGGGCGCCGCCTCGCCGCGCGCCCCCCCTCGTTCCCGCCCCGAAACACCCCGCGCCGGCACGGCTTTGCGCCCCGGCGACCGGGCTCCTTCGCCATCGGTAAGCGATCTGCGAGTCGCCCGGCCGCAGCATCCGCTCCATCGCCGGCGGGTACGCCGGACCCGTCGCGGGTCCCCGACCCCCGGCCGGCGATCTGTCCGGTCTACGACCGGGCCGGACCCGAGGAGCCGACATGTCACCCGTCACCGAAACCCATCCCGAGCGCCACTTTCCGTCCGCCGACGCGCCCCGGGCCGCATCGCCGCTGCCGCTGCCGTGGTCCCCGTTCCTCGTGCGGCACGCGGCGGGGGCCGACGAGGTCGCCGGCGACATGGCGCTGCACGTCGCGCACGCCCGCGCAGCGCTCGACGCCGCGACCGGCCGGGAGACGCCGGTCCGCCTGCTCGTCGACGACGGCGCCGCGGTGGCGGCGTGGAACGCGAAGTCCGGCGCGATCGAGGCCGGCGCCGTCTTGCCGCCCGGATTCGACGAACTCGCCCGGATGCTCGACGACCGGCTGCCCCCGCGGGCGCGGCTGTCGATGCGGCGCCGGTACGGGCCGGGATCCGCCCCGCTGGACCTCGCCCCGTTCGCGCGGACGCTCGCGATCGACGCCTACGCGCAGTCGGTCGCGCACGCCGCCGGCAGCGCGTTTCCACGGGCCTGGCTCGCGCTCGCCTGGGGCGCGACCGCGCGCGTCGTGACCCTCGCATCGGCCTCGCCGGACACGCTGTCGCGCGACGCGCAGCTCGCCGAGAGCGCCGGCGCGGTGCTGCCGCCCTCGTTCGCGATCGCCGACCTCGCCGTCCGCGATGCGCTCCTCCGTATCGAGGCCACGCGCGACGCCGTCCACGCGGTCGAGCGGCACGGGCCGGAGTTGCTCGTGCGCTTCCTCCGCGCGTTTCCCCACGGCATGGCGCCGCGCGGCGACCGCGATCTCGCGCGCCTGGTCTTGCGCGAACTGCGCGACGCCGCGTTCCTGCCAACGATGGAGGCGCTCGCCGCATGAACGCTTCACTCGTGCGCCTGTTGCTGGAGATCGCCGGCGCGATCGCAGGCTCCGCGCTGGGCGCCGGCGCGCTCGCGATCGCGGTTCGTTCGCTCGACGCCGGCGTCGCGTTGATCGCCGCCCTCGCGCTGGCCTGAGCGCGGTCGCCACCGCGCAACGCGGCCCCCGACCCGCCGGCGACTCCGGCGGGTCCACGACGCGATTCCACCCGCAGTCCCCACGGAGGTCCCCATGGAAACGAACACCAACGCACGATTCCGCCTCACCGTCCTCGCCGTCACCGCCGCGATGGCGATCGCCGCCGCGACCACGCTCGCGACCTGCGCCTGGGCCGGCACGCAGGAACCGCCGAACGCGCGCGGACGCTACCTCGTGCGCATCGGCGGCTGCAACGACTGCCACACGGGTGGCTACCTGGAGAAGACCGGCGCCGTCCCGGAGCGGGAGCGGCTCACCGGCGACACGCTGGGCTGGCAAGGCCCCTGGGGCACGACCTAAGCGCCGAATCTGCGGTTGTTCGTCCGGACGATCGACGAGGAAGGATTCGTCCGCATGGCGCGCACGCGCGACTTCCGCCCGCCGATGCCGACGGCGAATCTGCGCGCGTACACCGACGCCGACCTGCGTGCGATCTACCGCTACGTCCGCGCGCTCGGTCCCGCCGGCGCCCCGGCGCTCGCGTGGGTTCCGCCGGGCCGGCCGGTGTCCGGACCGGTCGTCCGGTTCCCGGCCCCCGAGCGATGACGGCGCGGGCACGCTCCGGCCCGCGTCCGATGCCGGCCGCCGGCGATGTCGCGCGGCGCGACCCGCTGCCGGCGTCGCCGGTGAACACCACGACGCCGGACCGCGCGGGCAGCGGCCCGCCCGACGCGGGTGACCCGGCCTCGGGAGAGCCGCGGGCCGAACCGCCGGTGACCCGCGGCACCCGGCGTCGGCGCAGGCCGGGATTCGTGCTCTAGGCGGGCGCCGGAACGGGGCACCCGGAGTGCGTCCCGTAGAATCGCGGGATGCGCCTCCTGCGCCTCGCCCGGATCGTCACCGTCGCGCTCAGGCACGGTCTCGACGACCTGGCGCTCGGACACGAGCGTGTGCGCGCGCTGCGGCCGGTCGTCCGTCGCGTCCTGTTCTGGCGCGACCTCTCGCGGCCGCGCGCGGTGCGCCTGCGCAGGGCGCTCGAGGACCTGGGCCCGATCTTCGTGAAATTCGGGCAGGTGCTGTCGACGCGGCGCGACCTGCTGCCCACCGACATCGCCGACGAGCTCGCGAAACTGCAGGACCGCGTGCCGCCGTTTTCCAGCGAGCGCGTCGTGTCGACGCTCGAGCGCGTCTACGGCAAGCCGGTCGACGAGGTGTTCGCGTCGTTCGACCGCGAACCGGTGGCGAGCGCGTCGGTCGCGCAGGTGCATTTCGCGACGCTGCCGGCGACCGGCGGCCGCGACCCGGTCCCGGTCGCGGTCAAGGTGCTGCGTCCGGCGGTCGGCGAGGTCATCGAGAAGGACCTCGCTCTGATGCAGACGGCCGCGATGCTGGTCGAGCGGCTCTGGGCCGACGGCAAGCGACTCAAGCCCCGCGAGGTCGTCGCCGAGTTCGAGAAGACGATCCGCGACGAGCTCGACCTGACGCGCGAAGCCGCGAACTGCTCGCAGCTGAGGCGCAACTTCCGCCATTCACCGCTGCTGCTGGTCCCCGAGGTGCACTGGGACTGGACCGAGCCGGAGGTGATGGTGATGGAACGGATGTCGGGGATCCCGATCGGGCGCATCGACGAGCTCCGGCGCGCGGACATCGACCTCAAGCGCCTGTCACGCGCCGGCGTCGAGATCTTTTTCACGCAGGTGTTCCGCGACGGCTTCTTCCACGCGGACATGCACCCGGGCAACATCTTCGTCGGGACCGAGGGCGCCGACCACGGCAAGTACGTCGCGCTCGATTTCGGCATCGTCGGCACGCTCTCCGAGACCGACAAGCGCTATCTGGCGGTCAACTTCCTCGCGTTCTTCCGCCGCGACTACCATCGTGTCGCGACCGCGCACGTCGAATCCGGCTGGGTGCCGGCGGGCACGCGCGTGGACGAGCTCGAGGCCGAGATCCGCGTCGTCTGCGAGCCGATCTTCGACCGCCCCCTCTCGCAGATCTCGCTGGGCAAGGTGCTGTTGCAGCTCTTCCGCGCCTCGCGCCGGTTCAACGTCGAGATCCAGCCGCAGTTGACGCTGCTGCAGAAGACGCTGCTCAACGTCGAGGGACTGGGCCGCCAGCTCGATCCCGATCTCGACCTGTGGACGACGGCGATGCCGTTCCTGGAGCGCTGGATGGAGGACCAGATCGGTCCGCGCGCGCTCGCCCGGCGCCTGGAAGCGGAGGCGCCCTACCTGATCGCGGCCCTGCCCGAACTCCCGCGGCTCATCCACCAGAAACTGCTGGCGCCGCAGGCGGCGTCCGACCTCGCGCTGAAGGAACTCGCGGCGGCGCAACGCGCGCGCAACCGGTGGCTCGCGCTGGTGGCTGCGATGCTGGCGATTGTCGTCGTCGTCCTGCTCGGGAGGTAGCGCGTAATTGGGGTAGGGGTAATTGGGTTAATTGGGGTCAGACTCGAATTTCGAAATTGGTATTTGGGGTCAGACTCGAATTTCCGTCGCTCGAAA
>JADZDA010000215.1 GCA_020851255.1 Burkholderiales bacterium
CAAGCTCGTCCCGGTCGCCTATCCGTTCATGTGCTGCGGCTCGGCCGGCACCACTTCGATCCTCCAGCCGGAGATCGCGCAGGCGCTGAGGACGCAGAAGCTCGAGGCGCTCACCGCCACCCGCCCGACCGCGATCGCGACCGCCAACATCGGCTGCCTGCACCACCTCGCCGAGACCTCGCCGGTGCCGGTCAGGCACTGGATCGAGCTCATCGACGAGGTCCTGCCGCCCGCGGCGAAGTAGCGCCGACCCTCTCCCGGCGCGATCACAACGGCCCGTCGATCCAGCTCCCGGGCGTGATCACCGAGCCGATCCGTCTCGCATCGTCGATCCCGGCGATCGACCTCCGCCTACCGCTTCCGATCCCGCCACGCGAGCGCGGCGTTCAGTCCCTCTTCGCGCCGGATGCGGTCGAATTCGGCGCGCTCCGCGCCACCGGCCGCTTCGAGGTAGATGTCGAGTTCGAGGGCGGAAGCGAGCGCCTCGCGCATTCCCATCGCGTCGTAGCTGCGGTTGATCGCGAGCTTGGACAGACGCACGGCGCCCGGAGCCGCCGCGGCCATCGACCGCGCGACCGCGCGAGCGCGCTCGAACTCCTCGCCGTCGGGCACGACCTGGTTGACCATTCCGAGCGAGAGGGCACGCTCCGCGGTGATCCGGTCGTCGCCGGTGAGCAGCAACTCCTTCGCGGCCTTGGGCCCAACGACCCACGGGAGCAGCAGCGCGACCGCGCCGGATCCGAACTTGACTTCCGGGGAACCGAATTTCGCCGACTGCGCGGCGATCGTCACGTCGCAGGCGAGCGCGAGCTCGAACGCTCCGCCGATGCAGTAGCCGTGTACCGCGGCGATGGTCGGTTTCGGTGCATGCCAGAACGCCATGATGAAATCGAAGTCGGCTTCGAGCACCGCGCGCCATTCGGCGAGTTCGCGCTGTCCCGCGGTGGCCGCGCCCGCCTTGAGGTCGAAACCGGCCGAGAACGCGCGGCCCGCGCCGCGGACCACGATCACCGACACTTCGTCGTTCGCGCAGAACTCGTCGAGCGCCTGCCGGGTCTCCCGCACCAGCACCCCGTCGAACGCGTTCAGCACCTTCGGCCGATTGAAGGTGAGGACGGCGATGCGCTCGGCGATCTCCACCTCGATGGTGCTGTAGCTCATGGTCCGCGGCTCCACGCGATCGATGTCAGGAAACGCCGAGGCGATCGAGCGCACGCCACAGCGCGATCGCGGAGGCCACCCCCGCCGCTTTCAGCGGGTGGAACGGAATCGGTCGCACCGGCGTGACCGGAAGCACCGCGTCGTAGTCGGGATCGAGAACGAGTTTCGCGAGTTCGACGCCCATGGCGGTCTGCCACGCAACGCCGCGACCCTGGCAGCCGATCGCCGTCAGCATGTCCGGTCGAGGACGATGCAGCCTGGGCATGTAATCGACGTGAACCGCGACGCGGCCGCCCCAGCGGTGGGTGATCGGCACGTCCGCGAGCCCGGGGAAGTAGCGTCGGATGTGCGCGGCGAGGTGCCCCCAGTCGTTCGCGTCGCGCGTGTCGCGGTAGGGTCCGCGCCCGCCCATCAGCAGGCGGCCTTCGTCGTCCAGCCGCCAGTACCGGATCACGCGTCGCGTGTCGGCGAGCGTCTCGCCGTTCCGCAACAGCGCCGCGCGCGACGCGGCCGGGATCGGCGCGGTCGCGATTTGCAGCGAGTTGAGCGAGACGATCGACCGCGCGAGACCGGGCACCAGGCCGTCGGAGTACGCGTTCGTGGCCAGGAGCACGGTTCTTGCGTGCACGCGCGCGCCCGCGGACGTGATCGCGCACCAGCGGCCGCCATCGCGCACGAGCGCTGTCACATGCGCGTCGCGGTGGACCTTCGCCCCGGCGGCGATGGCGACCCGCGCCAGTTCGCGCGCGTAGGAGAGCGGCTGCAACGCTCCGGCGCGATGGTCGACGAACGCCCCGAGGTAGAGATCGGTGCCGGCGATCTGCGCGGTTCGCGTGCGATCGATGTACTCGACGTTCGCGCCGCGTCGCTGCCAGTCGTCGACCCGTTGCCGCGCGCGTGACGCAGCCTGAACCGAGTGGACGCCCTGGATCCACGGGGCGCGTCGCGCGCCGCAGCGCAGCCCGTGGCGCGCGATCAGGTCGAAGACCACGTCCGCGGTCGAGCCGGCGAAACGCCAGAGGCGCTCTCCACGCTCGACGCCGAACATCGCTTCCAGCTCGGCGGGATCGTGCTTGAGGCCGGGGATGACCTGCCCGCCGTTGCGCCCGGAGGCGCCGGATCCCGGCTCGTTGCGGTCGAGCACGATGGTTTCGACGCCAGCCGCCGCGAGGTGCAACGCCGCCGACATCCCCAGGTAGCCCGCGCCGACGACGAGCACCTGCGCGCGGGACTCGCCGTCGAGCCCGGGCACGGCGGGCGCGCCGGTCGCGGTCTCCTGCCAGACGGTCGCCTCGCGCGCCTCGCGCAGGGAGGTCATCGCGTGGGCTCAGTAGCTGGGCGGCGTGATCGCCCAGATCACTTCCGCTTCGTCGGCGTCGGGGTTGCGGTAGCGGTGCTCCAGCGTGCTGGGGAAACCGAAACTGTCGCCCGCTTCGAGCAGGAACATCTTGCCGTCGACCCACAACTCGAGCTTGCCGCGGATCACGACGCCGGCCTCCTCGCCGCTGTGGGTGTAGGGCGCCGTTCCGGACGACGCGCCGGGCGGGAACCGGCTCGACAGCAGTTCGAGCTGGCCTCCGAGCGTGGGACTCAGCAGTTCGTCGACGATCCCTGCGGAGAAGTCGAGCCTGCGCCGGCGGTTGCGCCGGACCACGTAGTCGCGCTCGCCTGGCGGGATTTCACCCGCATCGAAAAACCAGCTGATCGTCACGCCGAGCGCGCGGCTGATCGCGTGCAGGGCGTTGATCGACGGCGTCGCGAGGTCGCGCTCGAGCAGGCTCAGGTAGCCGACCGACAGCCCGGTCTTGCCGGCCAGCACCGCCAGAGTGTAGCCGCGCGCCTTGCGCAGGCCACGGATCTCGCGGCCGAGGTGGCGAACCGGATCCGCGGTCGGCTCCGCGGAGCGGCGTGCGGTCTTCGCACGGAGTCGTGGCGCATGGTGCGGCGCGGCAAGGGTCGACATTATATGTGATCAAAAAAATTGACGTGAATTTTAATTGACGAAAAATCTACCCCAGTATAGTTTGCGCAGGCTTCGACGTGCAACCGGGGAAAGTCAGGGCATGTCCGATCGCTACGACGCCATCGTCCTCGGTGGCGGCCACAACGGACTGGTGTGCGGCGGCTATCTCGCGCGCGCGGGACTGCGTACCGTCGTGCTCGAGCGCCGCCACGTCATCGGCGGCGCCGCGGTCAGCGAAGAAATCGTTCCCGGCTTCAGGTTCAGCGTATTCAGCTACCTGATGAGTCTGCTCCACCCGAAGGTGATCGCGGACTTCGATCTCCGCAGTCACGGCTTCGAGGTCCTGCCGGCCACCGATATGTTCGGGCCGCTCCCTGGCGGCGATCACATCGTTTTCAGCGACTCGATCGAGAAGACGCAGAAGAGCTTCGCG
>JADZDA010000216.1 GCA_020851255.1 Burkholderiales bacterium
CCGGGCGTCCCGGCGCGATCACGATCGCGACGAACATGGCCGGCCGCGGGACCGACATCGTGCGGGGCGGCGCGATCGAGCCGCGGATCCTCGCGCTGCGCGAGGACGCGTCGAAGACGCCCGCGGAGCGCGACGCCACCATCGCGAGCCTGCGCGAGGAATGGCAGGGGCGCCACGACCAGGTCGTCAAGGCGGGAGGTCTGCACATCGTCGGCACCGAGCGACACGAATCGCGCCGGATAGACAACCAGCTCCGGGGCCGTTCGGGCCGGCAGGGCGACCCGGGCAGTTCGCGCTTCTACCTGTCGCTCGAGGACCCGCTGCTGCGCATCTTCGGCGGCGAGCGCCTCGGCGTCATCATGCAGAAGCTCAAGATGCCCGAGGGCGAGCCGATCGAGCACACGATCGTCAACCGCTCGATCGAGAAGGCGCAGCACCGCGTCGAGTCGCGCAACTTCGACATCCGCAAGTCGCTGCTCGAGTACGACGACGTCGCCAACGACCAGCGTCGAGTCATCTACCAGCAGCGCAACGAGCTCCTGGAGAGCACCGATATCGCCGAAACCGTCCGCAACATGGTCCGCGGCGAGTCCGAGTCGGTCGTACGGCGCTACGTGCCGGCGGAGTCGGTCGAGGAACAGTGGGACCTGCCGGGCCTGGAAACCGCGCTCGCCGGCGAGTTCGGGCTGCACCTGCCGGTCCGGGAATGGGTGAAGGCGTCCGATATCGGCGAGGACGCGATACGTGACCGGGTCGCCGACGCCGCCGTCGCCGCGTGGACCGAGCGCGAGAACCTCGCGGGCGTCGACGTGATGCGCCAGTTCGAGCGCAGCCTGATGCTGCAGACGCTCGACCACCACTGGCGCGATCACCTCGCCAACCTCGACCATCTGAGGCAGGGCATCCACCTGCGGGGCTACGCGCAGAAGAACCCCAAGCAGGAATACAAGCGCGAGGCGTTCGAGCTCTTCTCGGACATGCTCGACCGCGTGAAGCAGGACGTGGTCAAGATCGTGCTGACCGTCCAGGTCCGGACGCAGGCCGACGTGCAGGCGGTCGAGGAGCCCGAACCGGTCAGCAACGTGCGCTATCAGCACGCGGATTACGACGAGGCGCTGGGCGCCGACGACGGAGGCGGCACGGCGACCGCGACCGCCACGCAGACCGAGGCCGCGGCGAAGCCGTTCGTGCGCGCCGGCGAGAAGGTCGGTCGCAACGATCCGTGCCCGTGCGGGTCGGGCAGGAAGTACAAGCAGTGCCACGGCCGGCTGGGGTGACGCGGTCGCCCGCGCCGGGGTGATCGCGCCCGGGCCCTCGTCCCACCCGTTATCATGGCGGGTCGCCGCGGCCGGCGGACGCCGCCGCGGTTCCGTTTCCCGACTTCCGTCCGGTTCCGCCGATGCCCGTCCGTTACACACCGCCGACGCCTCAATCGCTGCTGCCGGTCCCCGGCGTGACGCTGGGCGCGACCGCCGCGCGCATCAAGAACTGGGACCGCGACGACGTGCTGCTCGTCGTCTGCGACCCGGGCACGCACGCCGCCGGCGTCTTCACGCGCAACCGGTTCTGCGCGGCGCCGGTGACCGTCTGCCGGCGCCATCTGGCGGCGGGCGGGAGACTGCGCGCGCTCGTGGTCAACGCCGGTAACGCGAACGCCGGCACCGGCGCGCGGGGGATCGCCGACGCCGAGACGACCGCCGCCGCGGTCGCCTCGATGCTCGCCTGTCCGATGCCCGAGGTGCTGCCCTTCTCGACCGGCGTGATCATGGAACCGCGGCCGGTCGCCAGGCTCGTCGCCGCGTTGCCCGCCGCGCGCGCGGCGCAGCGCGCCGACGGGTGGCACGCGGCCGCGCGGTCGATCATGACGACCGACACGGTGCCCAAGGCCGCGTCGCGCCGCGTCGCGATCGACGGCGCGGAGATCACGGTCACCGGCATCGCGAAGGGCGCGGGCATGATCCATCCGGACATGGCGACGATGCTGTCGTTCATGGCGACCGACGCGCCGGTGTCGCGCGAAGTGCTGGCGACGCTCGTCCGCGAGGTCGCCGACGTGTCGTTCAACGGTGCGACCGTCGACGGCGACACCTCGACCAACGACAGTTTCGTCGTCGCGGCGACCGGGCGCGCGCCGATCGCGCCGATCGCGCGGCCCGACGACCCGCGGCTGCCTGTGCTGCGCGGTGCGGTCGAAGCGGTCGCCGTCGACCTCGCGCAGGCGATCGTCCGCGACGGCGAGGGGGCGACCAAGTTCATCGCGATCCGCGTCGAGGGCGGCCGCGACGTCGACGAATGCCGCGCGGTCGCGTTCGGCATCGCGCATTCGCCGCTGGTCAAGACCGCGTTCTTCGCGTCGGACCCGAACCTCGGACGCATCGTGTGCGCGATCGGGAACGCGTCCGCGCCCGACACCGACCCTGCGCGCGTCTCGTTCTGGCTGGACGACGTGCTCGTCGTCGACCGCGGCGGACGCGCGGCGAGCTACCGCGAGGAGGACGGGCAGCGCGTGATGAAGCAGGACGAGATCACGGTTCGTGTCGACCTGGGCCGGGGTGCGGCGCGCGCGACCGTCTGGACCTGCGACTTCTCGCACGAGTACGTGTCGATCAACGCCGACTACCGGTCGTGAGTGTGCCTCCCCCGAAGCGCGCTGCACGCGCTTCCCCCCGAGGGGGCCCGCGCCCTCGGGGCGGCCCGTCGGGCGCGGACGCGTTGGTGGCGATGGTCGAGCGCGCCGAAGCCGTGCTCGCGCGCGTCGAAGCGCTGCTGCCGCCGCCGCAGCCCGATCCGGACTGGCGCACGGTGCGGGCGGCGCGCTGGCGCAAGCGCGGCGGCCGCGGATTCCTGCAGCCGGTCGCGCATCCGCACGCGATCGACGCCGATGCGCTCGTCGCCATCGACGCGCAGAAGGAGGCGGTGGACCGCAACACGCGCCAGTTCATCGCCGGACTGCCGGCCAACAACGTGCTCCTCACCGGATCGCGCGGCACCGGGAAGTCGTCGCTGGTGAAGGCGATGCTCGCCAGGTACGCGGCGCGCGGATTGCGCCTGATCGAGGTCGACAAGGCCGATCTCGTCGACCTGCCGGACATCGTCGAGCGCGTCGAGGGGCGGCGCGAACGTTTCGTCGTCTTCTGCGACGACCTGACCTTCGACGCCGGGGAGTCGGGGTACAAGGCGCTCAAGGGGGCGCTGGACGGCTCGATCGCCGGACCCGCGGGCAACGTGCTCATCTACGCGACTTCCAACCGACGGCACCTGCTGCCGGAGTACATGAGCGAGAACCTCGAGACGCGGCACGTCGGCGACGAGGTGCATCCGGGGGAGACGGTCGAGGAGAAGATCTCGCTGTCCGAGCGCTTCGGCCTGTGGGTGTCGTTCTACCCGTTCGCGCAGGACGACTACCTGGCGGCGGTCGCGTGCTGGCTCGCGCACCTGGGCGTCGCCGAGCCCGCGGGCGCCCGCGACCGGGAGGCGCGTGCGCGCGAGGCGCTGCAGTTCGCGCTCCAGCGCGGATCGAGATCCGGACGCGTGGCGTGGCAGTTCGCCCGCCACTGGGCCGGGCGCCAGGGCCTGAAGCGCCGATCGTGACCGGCGGTGTCGTACGCGTCGCCGCGGCGGTGATCCTGCGGGACGACGGCGCGGTGCTGCTGGCGCAGAGGCCGGCGGGCAAGCCCTACGCCGGCTGGTGGGAGTTTCCCGGCGGCAAGCTCGAGGCCGGCGAGACGCCGCGCGAGGCGCTCGACCGGGAACTGCGCGAGGAACTCGGGCTGGTCGTCCGGCGGGCCTCGTCGTGGTTCGTCCAGCGCTACGCCTACCCGCACGCGAACGTCGAGCTCAACTTCTTCCGCGTCTTTTCGTTCGACGGGGAGCCGGTCGGCCACGACGGCCAGGCGTTCGCGTGGCAACGCCCCGGCGCCTTCGACGTCGAGCCGCTGCTGCCGGCGAACACCCGCGTGCTCGCCGCGCTCCTGCTGCCGCCGGTGCTCGGCATCACCTGCGCCTCCGACCTGGGGGAGGAGGCGTTCCTCGAACGCGCCGAGGCGGCGTTTCGCGCCGGCCTGAAGCTCGTGCAGATCCGCGAAAAGACCTGGCCCTCGACGCGACTCGACGATTTCGTCCGGCGGCTCGCGCCACTGGCCAGGCGTCGACAGGTCTCGCTGGTCCTCAACGGCACCGCGGCCGACGCGAGGCGCCTCGCGCTCGACGGCGTGCACTGGACGTCCGGGGCGCTCGCCGCAGCGACCGCGCGACCCGACGTGCGGCTGCTCGGGGCCTCCTGTCATACGGCCGACGAGCTCGCGCGCGCGGCGGACCTCGGGGCGGACTACGCGGTGCTCGGTCCGTTGCGGCCGACCCCGACGCATCCGGACGCGACACCGATCGGCTGGGACGGGTTCGCGGCGCTCGTCGCCGGCGCGCGCTTGCCGGTCTACGCGCTGGGGGGACTGACTCGCGACGATCTCGATGCCGCGATCGATCGCGGCGCACACGGGGTGGCGCTGAGATCCGGCGCCTGGAACCCGGCACCGGCGTCGCGTGCGCGCATGCGCACGGACCTACGCTAGCGGGCGCTTCTGCTGCGCGAGTGCGATCGCGACCAGCTCGTTGCGCAGGACCTTGCCGTTCGCGTTCCGCGGCAATGTCCTGATCACGAGCACCCCACGCGGCGCGTAGGCGCCCATCGCCGATTTCGCGGCGACGCGGAACGCCTCGCCGTCGAAACCCGGTCCCGGCACGATCGCGGCCCAGACCTGATCGACACCCATCGCGTCGGCCACCGCGAATACGCAGGCGTCGGCGACACCGGGCAGCCTCTGCAGGCGATCTTCGAAGTCGGCGGGCGCGATCTTCACGCCGCCGGCGTTGATGATCTCGCCGGTCCGGCCGTGTATCGCCAGTATCCGGTCGGCGCTCAGCGTCCCGGTGTCGCGTGTGTACACCCATCCGTCGCGGAACACCGCGCCGGCGCCCGGGGGGGCGCCGAAGTAGCCCGACGCGCAGCCTTCCGATCGGACACGGATACGGCCCGTCCGGCCGGGAGCCAGCGGGTGGCCGGATTCATCGACGATCTCGACCTCGACGCCGGGGATCACCCGTCCGGCCGCGTGCGGGATCCCCAACGTGTCGTCCACGTAGCCGACGCTCACCGGGCCGGATTCGGCGGTCCCGTAGTTGATGGCGATGCGAGGACACAATCGTTCCTGCGCCGCGCGCCTGAGGACTTCGGAAACATGACTGCCGCCGACCTCGATGCCGATCAGCGCAGGGTAGGGGGTGTGATCGGGGCCCGCGTTGGTGACCAGGTCGCGCAAGGTAGAAGGGGCGAGGACCAGATACTGGACGCCGGCGTCGCCGATCGTTCGGGCCAGCTCGTCGTTGTGCTGCGCGATCACGATCGTGCCGCCCGACGCGAGTGCGAACATCAGATAGCGGTAGCCGTATCCACCGAATGGGCCGAGCGGACAGCAGATCCTGGGCGCCGCCGGCAGTGCGACGGCCCGGGCGAGCGCGTCGAGGCGACGGTCGAACTGCCGGTGCGTGAGCGCGATCGCCTTCGGTTTCCCCGTCGATCCCGACGACGCCAGGACGTGCACGAGATCGTCCGGCCCGACGCCGGAGACGACCGGGGCGACGGAATCGCCGGCGATCGGGTCGTTCAGCCCGAACTCGGGCAACTCGATGCGCAGCATCGCATCATCGCCCCGGCGGCCGGGAGCGACGATCTGCACGATCGCGATCGCCGGATCGGCGGCGGGTGTCGACGTGGCGCCGGCGCGAGCGAGTGCGAGCATGACGACCAGGCGGGCGTAGTGGGCCGTGTGCGCGACGTTCGCCACCGTGCCCGCGCGGACACCGGCGCCGAGCAGCCGGTGCGCGACCGCGTCGATCGAACGATCGAGCTCCCGATAGGTGGTCGTCTCCGCGGGTGCGCCCGCGGACCGCATGCGCATGACCGCGATCGAGTCAGGCGCCAGCCGGGCCTGCCGCCGGACGATTTCACTGTGATCGCTTCCGGTGCTCATGTCGCCTGTGACGCCGCGCGTTCGTCCGCGAAACAGTCGGGTTCGGTTGGGCGCTAGGCTATCCTGCGGGCGATGACGACGAGAGCCTCGCAAGGCTCGCTCACCGACGCCCGCGTACTCCCGATCGCCGCTCTTGCGCTGGTCGGCGCGGCGTACGCGGCCTGGACACCGGTGGCGCGGGCCGATGCGACGACCGAGTCGCGGGCGGTCCGGCTGATCGTCGGCACGCCGCCCGGGAGCGGTGTCGATTTCCTGATGCGTACGCTGGCCGACCCGTTGCAGCAGCGCCTGGGGCAGCCCGTGGTCGTCGAGAATCGACCCGGTGCCGACGGGATCATCGGCGCGCGCCTCGTGGCCGGCGCCGCCCCCGACGGCAACGTGCTGCTGCCGGCGACCCGGTCGCAGGTGGCGCTCAATCCGGTGATCCGCCGGGACGCCGGCTACGATCCGTTCGTCCATTTCGCGCCGATCACGATGCTCGCGCATCAGGCGATCCTCGTGCTGGTCCACCCTTCGGTGCCGGCGCGCACGGTCGGGGAGATGATCGCGCACTCGCGTGCCCATCCCGGCCGCCTCCACTACGGATCGGGCGCGACGACGTTCATGTTCGTCGCCGAGGCCTTCAAGCGCGCCACCGGCGCGGACTTGGGGCACGTACCCTACGTTGGCGTGCCGCCTTCGGTGCTCGGGGCGGTCGCCGGCGATGTCCAGGTCGTGTTCGCCGACGTGACCGCGGCGCTGCCGCAGATACGCGCCGGTCGCCTGCGGGTGCTGGCGGTGATGAGCGACCGGCGCCTCGCGGCGCTACCGGACGTCCCGACGCTCGGCGAAGCGGGCGTCGCCGACTTCGACGCGCCGGTCTGGCTCGCGCTGTTCGCGCCGGCCGGAACCCCCGGCGAACGCGTCGAGCGGCTGCTGGCCGCGTTCACGCAGGTGCTCGCACGGAAGGACGTCGCCGAGAAGCTCCTGGATGCCGGCATCCTCCCGTCCCCGTCCACCTCCCAGGCGCTGACCGCGTTCCTCCGGCACGAAATCGCGCGGAACACGTCGCTCGCCAGGACGATCGGATTGCTCCCGTGAAGCCGCGCCTGCAGTGCGCCGTCGGGCAGCCGGCTCGCAGTGGTTCCGGATCCGGGCCGAAGCGGATCGTCGCGCAGGCATGCCGGCATGCCGACGGGGATTCCGGGACGCGGACACGGACGCGATCGACGGCGATGCGCCGGATCGTGGCGATGCTCGCGTGCGCTGCGTACGGAATCGTCGCGACCGTGTCCGCGGATCCGAACGTGCCCAGGACCGTGCGACTGGTGGCGGCGGCGCCGGTCGGTTCCGGACTCGATCTCACCTTGCGCACGCTCGCCGAGGTCCTGCAGCGGGACCTCGGCGCGGCGGTCATCGTGGACAACCGTCCCGGCGGCGACGGAATCCTCGCCGCGCAATTCGTCATGCAGGCGGTCGCCGACGGTGGCACGCTGCTCGCGGCGAGTCCCGCGCAGATGACGATCAACCCGGTGCTGCGATCGGCGCTGAGCTACGACCCGGAGCGGGACTTCACTCCGATCTCGATGCTGAGCCGCGTCCCGCTCGCGCTGGTCTCGTCCGCGAGCTCGCGCATCGATTCCATGGCGACCTTGATCCGGCGGGCCGCGGCGGATCCCGGACGGATCCGCTACGGATCGGCGTCCAGCACCTTCGTCGTGGCGACCGAGCATTTCGCCGAGAAGGCCGGTATCGCACTCGAGCCGATTCCCTACAACGGCGTCCCCCCCGTGGTCAACGCGCTGCTGGCCGGTGACGTCGATATCGCGTGGGTGAACCTGCCTCCGGTGCTCGGGCACGTGCGTGCCGGAAGGCTGCGCGTGCTGGCGGTCGATTCGCAGGCGAGGGATCCGTCGTTACCGGATGCGCCCACGCTCGCCGAGGTCGGCGTGCCGGGATACGAGTTCGAGGTCTGGGTGGGCGCCTACGCGCCGGCGGGCACGCCGCCGGCGCTGGTCCGGCGAATGCACGCGGCATTCGCCAGTGCGCTCGGCGATCCGGAGGTGCGCAAGCGGCTGACTTCCGCCGGCATCGTGCCGGTCGCGAGCACGCCGGAGGCGCTCCTGGAACGCGTGCGTTCGGAGCGCAAGATGATCGAACGCATCGCCAGGACGACCGGTCTGGCGCCGCGGTAGGCCCCGCGCACCGGCGATTCCGATCAATGCAAGGTCGGCCGGCCGCCCCGGGCCTGCTTGCGCACGAGTTCGACCAGCTTCCCGCGGACGACCTTGCCGTTCTGGTTGCGAGGCAGCGCGCGCAGGACGAGTACGCCGGCCGGCGCGAGGGGACCGAGCCGATCGCGACAGGCTTCCCGGAAGGCGGACTCGTTGAAATCGGCGCCGATGACGATCGCGACCCAGGGCTTGACGACCGGCAGGTCGTCCTCCGCCCCGAACGCCGCGATCTCGACGACCCCCGGAAGCCCCGTGAGCGCGTCCTCGATCGCCGCCGGAGCGATCTTCTGACCGCCGGCGTTGATGATCTCGCGCTCGCGCCCGGCGATCACGAGGATTCGTCCGGCCGTCACGCAGCCGCGGTCGCCCGGATGGAACCAACCGTCGCGGAAGGCTCGCTGCGTGGCCGCCTGGGCGCCGAGATAGGCGTCGACGCAGCCGGGACCGCGGATGCGCAGGGTGCCCACCTGTCCGGCGGGCAGCGGAGCGTCGTTCTCGTCGACGGATCCGGCGTCGATGCCGTCGAGCAGCCGGCCGACGGCTCCGGGTGTCGCGGCCAGCTCGTCCGCGCGACCCTTGGCGACGACGCCGGCTTCGCTGGATCCGTAGCTGACGACGAGGTTCGGGCACAGGGCTCGCGAGGCTGCGATGCGCAGGGCGTCCGGCAGGCGACTTCCGCCGACTTCGACGACCTCGAGCGTGCGCATCGGCCCCGCCGGCGTTCCGCGCGCTCGCACGAGCTCCTCGAGCAGCAGCGGCGACACGACCAGGTGCGTGACGCGCCAGAAGTCGATCGCTTCGAGCGTGCCTTCGATGCCGGCGCAGCCGACGATCGACGCGCCGCCGGCGAGCGCGCACACCATGGTCCGGAACCCGTAGCCCCCCGACGGTCCCATCGGACAGGCGACACGGCCTTCCGCCGGAACCGGGAACGCGGCCATGACGCGCGCCATCCGCGCGATCATCTGGTCATGGGTGACCGCGATCCGCTTGGGCCGGCCCGTCGTGCCGGAACTGCGCAGGATCGCGCAGACCGACGAGGCGTCCTGCCAACGGGCGTGCGATCCGGGCGGCGGCGCCGCCTCGGGAACCTGGAACCAGTCCGGTGTCGCGATGATCCGGCGTGCGCGCGTGCTGGAGGTCGATGCGGCAAGCACCAGCGCCCAGTCGGCTTCGTCGTCGTCCGGCGGCGCGGCGGCGGCGCCGACGCTCGCGATCGCGACGGCCGCTGCCAGCGCGCCCCAGTGAGACTTGACATCCACCGAGCAAGCCTGGCCCGGCTTGATGCCGCGGTCGATCAACCGGTCCGACAGCGCGTCTACCGTTCGCACGAAGCCGGCATGCGTGACCCCCTCCGGCGTGTTGGACCGCCACCGCCTCCGGTGGAACGCCGGTGCGTCGGGGGTCCGTCGAGCCGCCTCCCGGAGCAGGTCGGTGAAGTTTCGCGCGGTGGTCGTCGGGGCGTTCGTCACGCCGGTCCGTCGTCGTCGGGGTCGGGTGTCCCGGCGCCGGTTTCGCGCGACGCGATCCGGTAGCGCTCGCTCGCCCACGCGCCGAAATCGAGCGACTTGCAGCGCTCCGAGCAGAACGGGCGCCAGCGGGGGTCGGCGTCCTCGGGGACCGCCCGCCGGCATTGCGGGCAACGCGCCGTGCGGTCGGTGGCCGGGCCAGGTGTCACAGGTTGCAGAACACGAGCTCGAACTCGACGTCGCGGTCGTAGACGCTGCCGCGGTCGAGGCCGGTGACGCCGATGAACCGGATGTTGAGCGCGTACTTGTTGGCGCTGATCTCCGGTACGCACGCGAGGTCGCGCGCGAGCGTGATCCTCAGCAACTGCGCCACGCGCGTGGTCGTGAGCATGAGCTGGAAGACGCCCCGGTAGGCGGTGTGACGGGTCGCCCGCGCGTTCTCGCGCAGGAGCTTGAGGACGATCGCGAGCGCGGCGCGGATCGGCTCGAACGGCTCGACCCACCCGGCGAGGTCCGCGCGGCGCGCGTCCGCGTCGCGATGCAGCCACCAATGGAACGCGGGCAGATCGAACTCGCAGACACCGCCGGGGATGCCGGTGCGCTGCTTGATCGCCATCAGCCATTCGTTGTCACGCAGGTGCGCGCCGAGCTTGCCGGTCTGCGCGAACAGCCGCGCTGTCGCCGCGTCGATGTCCGCGAGCAGCCGGTCGAGCGCGACCGCCTCGATGTGCGGGTTCGATCGCAGCGGGTGCAGAAGCTGCTTCTGCCGCTCGAGCTCCTGCATCAGCTCCGCCTTCAGGTCGGCACGCGCCGCGATGTCGGCGATCTCGAACAGCGCGAGCAGCGCGGCGTGGTGATCGAGCGGGCGCTCGCCGCCGGCGAACGTCGAGGTCCGCGAGAACAGGTCCTCGAGCCGCATCAGGGTGCGGATGCGTTCGTTCAGCGGATGCTCGTAGCGGATCATGGGCTCGCGCGGCGTCCGACATTCTGCCCCAACCCGGGCTCCGATCAAGGCCGCGCGTCGCGCGGTCGCGCGGCGAGGGCCCGGTAACGCTCGTCGAGGGCGCGGACGGCCGGGACGAGCGCCTCCCGCGGGCCCCCGTTGTCGATGACGTCGTCGGCGCGCGCGAGCCGTTCGGCGCGCGGCAACTGGGTGGCCATGATCGCGCGGACCTGGGACTCGTCGAGCCCGCTGCGCGCGCGGACCCGCCGGACCTGCTCGTCCTCCGGGCAGTCGACGACCAGGACGCGCCGGGCGAGCGACGAGGTCGCGCCGCGCTCGAACAGCAGCGGTACGACCATCAGTCCGTATTCGCCGCGCCAATCGGCGATCCGCCGCCGGATCTCGGCGCCGATCGCCGGATGCTGCGCGGCCTCCAGACGGGATCGGAACCCGGGGTCCGAGAACGCCCGTCGCCGGAGTTCCGGCCGATCCAGCGTGCCGTCGGGCGCGAGCACACCCGGTCCGAAGGCGTCGACCACCGCCCGATGACCGGCGCCACCGGGGCGGGCGAGCTCGTGGGCGACCTCGTCGGCGTCGACGACCTCGACGCCGAGGGCGCGGAAGGCGTCCGCCACCGCGGACTTGCCGCTGCCGATACCGCCGGTCAGCCCGACGACGAAGGTCACCGCAGGTACATCGCGTTGATCGCCGGTCCGAAGAACAACGCGATGGCACCGGCGGCGGCGAGCCAGGGGCCGAAGGGGATCGGCACGGCGCGATCGCGGCCCTTGAGCGCGATCATCGCGATGCCGCCGAGGGCGCCGAGCACGCTCGACAGCAGGACGATCTGCGGCAGCATCGGCCAGCCCAGCCACGCGCCCAGCGCGGCGAGCAGCTTGAAATCGCCGTAGCCCATGCCCTCCTTGCCCCGGACGAGCTTGAACAGCCAGTAGACGGACCACAGCACCGCGTAGCCAGCCATCGCGCCGATGACGGCGCTCGCCAGGGGCACGAACACGCCGGAGAGATTCACGCCCAGTCCGGCCCAGAGGAGCGGCTGCGTCAGGTCGTCGGGGAGGAGCTGGGTGTCGGCGTCGATGAAGGCGAGCGCGATCAGCGCCCACAGCAGCACGCACGCGGCGATCCCCTTCGCGGGCGGCCCGAACGTCGCGATCGCGGCCACCGCCGCGAGTCCGCCCGCGAGCTCGACGATGGGATAGCGGGCCGAGATCGGCGCGCCGCAGGCGGAGCACTTCCCCTTCAGCGCGAGCCAGGAGACGACGGGGACGTTCTCGATCGCCCGGATCCGGTGACCGCACGCCGGGCAACTCGACCGCGGGACGACGAGGTCGTAGCGCGGCCCGGGCGGAACCTCCCGGCCGGCGAGCTCGGCGCACTGCGCCGACCAGCCGCGCTCCATCATCTTCGGCAACCGGTGGATCACGACGTTGAGGAAGCTGCCGACCAGCAGGCCCAGCACGGCGGCGAGCGACAGCGCGACCGCCGGCTCGACGAGCGCCGTCATCACGCCGTCGCCGCGGCTGCGCGGCGCGGCGCAGGTGATTGGTCACCGTCCGGGCGTACGGCCACCTGTCGCATCGTTCGCTACACCACCGCCCCGAGCTTGAAGATCGGCAGGTACATCGCCACCACCAGTCCGCCGACGACGACGCCCAGGAAGACGATGATCAGCGGCTCGAGCAGCGACGAGAGCGCGGCGACCGCGTCGTCGACCTCGCGCTCGTAGAACTCGGCGATCTTGGTCAGCATCGCGTCCAGCGAGCCCGACTCCTCGCCGATCTGCACCATCTGGATCACCATGTTCGGGAAGAGCTGCGTGGCGAGCATCGCGTTGGTGAGGCTCGTGCCGGTCGACACGTCGGTCTGGATCCGCTTGGTCGCCGACTTGTAGATGGCGTTGCCGGCGGCGCCGGCGACCGCGTCGAGCGATTCGACCAGCGGCACGCCCGCCGAGAACCTCGTCGCGAGCGTCCGCGACCAGCGCGCGATCGTCGCCTTCTCGAGGATGTCGCCGATGACCGGGAACTTGAGCAGCAGGCGGTCGAACGCGTAGCGGAACGTGTCCGAGCGCTTGATCGCGAGCGAGGTCCCGACGATCGCGCCGCCGATGACGAGGAATCCGAGCCACCACCAGGTCACGACGAAGTCGGAGATGTCGATCACGAGCTGCGTCGGCGCGGGCAGCGATGCGCCGAAGCTCGAGAACACCTCCTTGAACGCCGGGATGACGAAGATCATGATCACCCAGACGACGACGATCGCGACGACGACCACCGCCGTCGGGTAGAACAGCGCTGACTTGATCTTGCTCTTCAGCGCGAGGATCTTCTCCTTGTACGTCGCCAGCCGGTCGAGGATCGCGTCGATCAGCCCCGAGCTCTCGCCGGCGGCGACGAGGTTGCAGTAGAGATGGTCGAAGTGCGCCGGGTGCTGGCGGAAGGCGTCCGCCAGACTGGAGCCGGCCTCGATCCGGCTCTTGACGTCCATCATCAGCCGCGAGAAACGCGCGTTGCTGTGTCCGCGCGCGACGATCTCGAACGACTGCAGCAGCGGGACGCCCGCCTTCAGCATCGTCGCGAGCTGGCGCGTGAAGAAGGTGACGTCGCGCTCGCCGATCCGGCGGCCGCCGCGGAACGACTGGCGCTTGATCTTGGTGACCCGTACGCCCTGCCGCCGCAGGTTCGTCGTGACGACCGTCTCCGAGGCGGCCTTCGATTCGCCGCGGACCTGGCGGTTGTTGCGGTCGATGCCTTCCCAGAGGTAGGTGTGTTCCTTGACGTCGGACTTGCGCTGCGCGGTGGCGATGGCCATGGCGGTTCCCCGGGTCGACGCGTCTGCCGCGTCATTCGTTGGTGCAGGCTTCGACTTCCTCGAGCGAGAGCACGCCGGAGCGGACCTTGGCGAGGCCCGACTGGCGCAGGTTGCGGATGCCCTCGCGCTGCGCGAGTTCGGCGATCTCGAGCGCGTTGCCGTTGCGCATGATGAGCAGGCGCATCTCGTCGGAGATCGTCATCACCTCGTAGATGCCGGTGCGTCCCTTGTAGCCGGTGCCCTTGCAATGGTCGCATCCGACCGCGCCGTACGGTTGCCAGGTGCCGTCGATCTCCTCGTCGCGGAATCCGGCGCGCAGCAGCGCCTCCGGCGGGATGTCCTCGGGGCGCTTGCAGTGCACGCACAGCTTCCGCGCGAGCCGCTGCGCGGTGATGAGGATGACCGACGAGGCGACGTTGAACGGCGCGACGCCCATGTTGAGCAGCCGTGTCAGCGTCGTCGGCGCGTCGTTCGTGTGCAGCGTCGACAGCACCAGGTGGCCGGTCTGCGCCGCCTTGATCGCGATGTCGGCGGTCTCGAGGTCGCGCACCTCGCCGACCATCACGATGTCCGGGTCCTGACGCAGGAACGCGCGCAGCGCGGTCGCGAACGTGAGCCCCGCCTTCTCGTTCACGTTCACCTGGTTCACGCCGGGGAGCTGGATCTCCACCGGGTCCTCGGCCGTCGAGATGTTGATGCCCGGCTGGTTGAGGATGTTGAGGCACGTGTACAGCGACACCGTCTTGCCGGAGCCGGTCGGCCCGGTGACGAGGATCATCCCGTAGGGCCGCGCGATCGCGTCGAGCAGCACCTTCTGCTGCTCGGGCTCGTAGCCCAGCGCCTCGATGCCGAGCTTCACGCCCGACGAGTCGAGGATGCGCATGACGATCTTCTCGCCGTAGATCGTCGGCAGCGTCGAGACGCGGAAGTCGATCGCCTTGGTCTTCGACAGCACGAGCTTCATCCGCCCGTCCTGGGGCACGCGCTTCTCCGCGATGTCGAGCTTGCTGATGACCTTGATGCGGGACGCGACCTTGTCCTTGATCGCGAGCGGCGGCTGCGCGACCTCCTGGAGGATGCCGTCGACGCGGTAGCGGATGCGGAAGAAACGCTCGTAGGGCTCGAAGTGGATGTCCGACGCGCCGCCGGCGATCGCGTCGATCAGGATCTTCTGGATGTACTTGACGACCGGGGCGTCCTCGACCTCGGAGTCTTCCTCCGCCTGCGTCGCGCTCCCGTCCTGGATGTCGACCTCGAGGTCGTCGAGGTTCGCCGCGTCCTTGAGCGTCGCGCCGGACGCCTCCACCAGCCGGTGGATGACCTGCCCGAGCTTGTCGTCCTCGACGACGAGCGGCTCGACGACCAGGTTGGTCTTGAACCGGACCTCCTCGAGCGCCTGGAGGTTCGCCGGATCCGACACGGCGACGAACAACCGGTTGCCGCGCTTGGCGAGCGGCAGCACGCGTCGCGTCTGGGAGATCTTCGCGTCGAAGTACTCCTTCTGCAGCTGGTCGAGGTCGTAGGCGCCCAGGTCGAGCAGCGGAACGCCGAACGCGCGCGAACCGAAGACGGCGACCTGCTGCGGCGTGAACCGCTTGCCGGTCAGCACCTGCTCGACGAACGTGATCCCCGACTGCTGCGCCTGGTTCTGCAGCGACTCGGCCTCGGCCTCGGACAGCAGTCCGTGCTGGGCGAGCGCGCGCGCGAGACCGCTGATGTTTCGCTGTGCGGCGTGCGTGGCCATCGGGTGGCGGCAGGCGGATCGGGATCCGGGGACCGGGACTGGGAACGCAAGCAACCCCCATACCCCGGCGCGCACTGCGTCCGGTGCTGGAGGAACCTATGCCAAATACATGAAACTTAACGAGAAGATGATGCGCGCTCCGAGGGGCTTTGTAAAGGCGCGGCAGGCCGGCCCACCGGCGGCAGCAGCCGCACCACTTTTACGGCACGATCGAGCGTCTGGACCACCTCCAGCGACTGTCCGGCGATCTTGAGCGTCGCCCCGGCTTCGGGGATGTCCCCCAGTTCGCCGACGACCAGGCCGTTGAGGGTCTTGGCGCCGTCCAGCGGAAACCGGGTCCCCAGCCGCCGGTTGAGCGTACGCAGCGACGCCATCCCGTCGACGGTGACACTGCCGTCGGACTCGCGCCGGAACGCCTCACCGGACCCGGGCGCGGTCGTCGTGAACTCGCCGATGATCTCCTCGACGATGTCCTCGATCGTGACCAGGCCCTTCAGTTCCCCGTATTCGTCGACGACCAGCCCGATCCTCTGGCGATCTGCCTGGAACTGCGTGAGCTGGGTCAGCAGCGAAGTGCCCGCCGGGACGAAGTAGGGCTTGCGCAGCAGCGGGCGCAGCGAGTCCGCGTCGATCTCGCCCGTTTCGAGCAGGCCGACGACGTTCTTGAGGTGCAGGATGCCGACGATCTGGTCGGGGGTCTCCTCGTAGACGGGCAGGCGCGTGTGGTAGGAGGTCGCGACCTGCTGGCGCAGCAGCGCCGGCTTGGCGTCGAGGCCGATCGCGTGGATCTGCGGGCGCGGAACCATGACGTCGTCGACGGTGACGGCCTCGAGGTCGAAGAGGTTGGCGAGCATCGCCCGGTGCTTCCCCCGGAAGTACTGGTTGCCCTCGAGCACCAGGGTCCGGATCTCCTCCTGGGTGAGCGCGCCGCCCGCGTCCTTGGGCGGCTCGATCCTGCCCAGCCACAGGAGTCCCTGGACGAACAGGTTCACGAACCAGACCGCGGGCTTGGCGAGCTTGAGCAGGGGTTTGAGCGCGAAGGACACCGCCGGCGCGAGCCGGTCGGCGTAGGCGGCGCCGACGACCTTGGGCGTGACCTCCGAGAAGACCAGGATCAGGAACGTGATCGCGATCGTCCCCGCGGCGAGCACGAGCTTGCCCTCGCCGAACAGCCGCTCGGTGAGGACCGCGGTGAGCGTCGCGGCGGCCGCGTTGATGAGGTTGTTCCCGAGCAGGATCATCCCCAGCAGCCGGTCGGTGTGCGCGAGCAGGGCGAGCGCGTTGCGGGCGCCCGTCGATCCCTGCTGGGCGCGGTGTCGCAGCCGCACCCGGTTGGCCGCCATCATCGCGGTTTCGGCCACCGAGAAGAACCCGGAGAGCACGAGCAGGACCGCGAGGACGATCCCGAGCGTCGACAGCGGGATGTCGTCCATCGCCGGTCAGGGCCCTGCCGGCCGCACGCGCGGCGAGCGGGGCGACGACACCGGGGTCGGGGTGCGCCGCATCGTGGCCCGGCCGCGCCGCCTCGGGCGTCAGCGCCCGAGCAGCACCTGGAGCACGAACTTGGTGCCGAGGTAGGCGATCACGAGGAGCGCGGTGCCGGCGAGGATCCAGCGCAGCGCGTTGCGCCCCCGCCAGCCCAGCCGCCAGCGGCCGAGGAGCAGCCCGCCGAACAGGACCCACGAGGCGACCGCGAAGAGGTTCTTGTGCGTGAACTGGAACGCGCGCCCGAACACCTGCTCGGAGAAAAGCACGCCGCTGACGAGCGCGAGGGTCAGCAGGACGAATCCCGCGCCGATCAGCCGGAACAGGGTCCCTTCGAGCGTCAGCAGCGGCGGGGCTTCGGCGTCGGCGAGGCCGCGGTGCAGGCGCTTCTCCAGGCCGGTCATCACCAGCGCCTGCGCCGCCGCGACGATGACGAACGCGTAGGCGAGCAGCGCGACGGCGATGTGCGCGGTCGCCCAGGGCTCGGCCGAGTACGGGAAGCGGTGCTCGGACGGCCAGATCGCCGGCAGCAGCACCGCCAGGGCGGCGACCGGCAGCACGACCACGCCGATCGAAGGCAGGTGGGCGAGCGCACGGGTGACGAAGGCCACGCCGACGGTCAGCCAGGCCACGATCGACAGGGCGTGAGCGAGCGACACGTCGAGCCCGTCGGGTCGCGCGACGCCGGCCACGACCGCGGCGCCGTGGACGACGAGGGCGAAGGCGACCAGGGCCGCCCGCCCGCCGGCTGCGACCGGGCGCCCCGGCCAGTGCGCCCAGGCGGACGCCGCGTAGGCGGCCGCCGCGACCGCGTACAGTAGAATCGTCACCTTGGCAGTGTAGCGCAGCCGCCCGTTCGAAGCCCCCCCGATGTTCGACAACCTGTCCGCGCGCCTGGCGCGCGTCGTCAAGTCGCTGCGCGGCGAGGCCCGCCTCACCGAAGCCAACATCGCCGACGCGCTGCGCGAGGTGCGCCTCGCGCTGCTCGAAGCCGACGTCGCACTGCCGGTGGTCCGCGATTTCGTCGCCCGGATCCGCGAGAAGGCGATCGGCGAGGAGGTCGCCGGCTCGCTGACGCCCGGACAGGCGCTGATCGGCGTCGTCCATCGCGAACTCGCGCACCTGATGGGCGAGGCCGCGGCGCCGCTCGACCTCGCGACCCGGCCGCCGGCGGTGATCCTGCTCGCCGGCCTGCAGGGGGCCGGCAAGACGACGACGGCCGCCAAGCTCGCGCGCCTCCTGCGCGAGCAGAAGAAGAAGGTGCTGGTCACATCGGCGGACGTCTACCGTCCGGCCGCGATCGAGCAGCTCGCGGCGCTCGCGAAGCAGGTCGGCGTCGACCTGTTCCCGTCGTCGGGCAGCGAACGCCCGGTCGACATCGCGACGCGCGCGGTCGACTGGGCGCGGACGCACTACCACGACGTGCTGATCGTCGACACCGCCGGTCGACTCGCGGTCGACGAAGCGATGATGAAGGAGATCGCCGGGCTGCACGCGGCGGTGTCCCCGGTCGAGACGCTGTTCGTCGTCGACGCGATGCAGGGGCAGGACGCGGTCAACACCGCGAAGGCGTTCCGCGAGGTCCTGCCGCTGACCGGCGTGGTCGTCACCAAGCTGGACGGCGACGCGCGCGGCGGTGCGGCGCTCTCGGTGTGCAGCGTCACCGGCGCGCCGATCAAGTTCGCCGGCGTCTCCGAGAAGATCGACGGCCTCGAGGTGTTCCATCCGGAGCGGATGGCCTCGCGCATCCTCGGCATGGGCGACGTCCTGTCGCTGGTCGAGCAGGCGCAGAAGACCGTCGACGCCGAGGAGGCGAAGAAGCTCGCGCGCAAGGTCCAGTCCGGCAAGGGCTTCGACCTCGAGGACTACCGCGCCCAGATCGGCCAGATGCGCAAGATGGGGGGGCTCGCCGGTCTGGTCGACAAACTCCCGGCCGAGTTGAAGGCGGCGGCCGCGAACGCGAAGGTGGACGAGCGCCGTGTCGGCCGTCTCGAGGGCATCATCTGCTCGATGACGCCGGCCGAGCGGGCGAAGCCCGAGCTCATCAAGGCCTCGCGCAAGCGCCGGATCGCCGCGGGGGCCGGTGTGAGCGTCCAGGAGGTCAACCAGCTGCTCAACCAGTTCGAGCAGACGCAGAAGATGATGAAAATGATGGCCAAGGGCGGCCTCGCCAAGATGATGCGCGGCATGAAGGGCGTACTGCCGGGCATGCGGTAGCGCATTCGGGGCGCCCGGCTTGCCAGCGGGGATGATTTCGTTGTAAAATCAAAATCTTTTCCCGTTTACGCCCGGACACATCCATGGTCGTCATCCGACTCGCCCGCGGGGGCGCGAAGAAGCGCCCGTTCTACAACGTCGTCGTCGCCGATTCGCGCAGCCGGCGCGACGGCCGATTCATCGAGCGCGTCGGGTACTACAACCCGATCGCCTCGCAGAGCGAGACCGGACTCAAGCTCTCGCTCGATCGCATCGGCTACTGGCAGGAACGCGGCGCGAAGCTCTCGGATACCGTCGCGATGCTGGTCAAGCGCCAGGGTTCGCCGGCTCCGGCTGCGGCGGCCGTCGCCTGACCGACCCCGGCGATCGCCTCGTCCTCATGGGCCGCGTCGTCGGCCCCTGGGGCGTGCGCGGGTGGATCAAGGTGGCGCCGTGGGGCGCGGGTCCGGCCGGGCTCGCCGCGCAGAGGAGCTGGTGGATGCGGCCCACCGACGGCGAATGGCGGAACTGGGCCGTGACCGAAGCGAAGGTGCACGGCAACGCGGTCGTGGCGGCTGTCGGCGGTTGCGTGGATCCGGAGTCGGCCGCGCGGTTCAAGGGCTGGGAGATCGCGGTGCCGCGATCGGCGCTGCCCCCGCCCGAGCGCGGCGAGGTGTACCTCGACGATCTGGTCGGGCTCGACGTGATGTCGGTCACCGGAGCGGATCTGGGCCGGGTCGGCGCGATCGACGAGTTCGGCGCCCATCCGCTGCTGCGGGTGGAGAAGGACGGCGCGAAGCGGCTGATTCCCTGCGTCGCGCCGATCCTCCGGTCGATCGACCTCGAGGCCGGGCGGATCGAGGTGGATTGGGAGCCCGATTACTAGGGTCCGGCTGCGGCGGACCGGGAGCGGCGGGTTGCGTATCGACGTCGTCACGATCTTTCCGGCGATGGTCGAGGCCGCGGCCTCGGTGGGCGTGACCGGCCGGGCGCGCGAACGGGGGCTGTGGACGCTGGCCTGCTGGAATCCGCGGGACCGGACGACCGACCCGCATCGGACCGTCGACGACCGTCCGTACGGCGGCGGCCCGGGGATGGTGATGATGGCCGAGCCGCTCGGCGCGACGATCGAGGCGGCCCGGGAGGCGCAGAAGGCGGCCGGATGGCGGTCGAGCCGGACGATCCACCTGACGCCGGCGGGGTGTGCGCTCACCCATGCGCGGGTGGCGGAACTGGCGGCGATGCGCGAGACGGCGTTCGTGCTGATCGCCGGGCGGTACGAAGGCATCGACGAGCGGCTCGTCGAGCGCGAGGTCGATCTCGAGATCGCGATCGGCGACTTCGTGGTGAGCGGCGGCGAACTGCCGGCGCTGATGTTGATCGACGCGCTGGTGCGGCAGTTGCCCGGCGCGCTGAACGACGCGCAGTCGGC
>JADZDA010000217.1 GCA_020851255.1 Burkholderiales bacterium
CGGCATCGTCCTGCTGGCGCTGACGCTGTCGGTGATCGGCTTCGTCGTCGTGCGGCTGGTGTGGCGCTGGCACGTGATCGCCTCGTGGCGGCGGCGGGCGCGCCGGCGCGCCCGGCGGCAGCCCGCGTGAAGCCGCGCTGGTGGGACCACCCCGCGCGCGAGCTCGCGCGGCGCGACCGCGTGATGCGCCGGCTCGTCCGCGCGCATCCGGGCGTGAGCCTCAAGCGCCGCAGCGACGCGTTCACCGCCCTCGCCCGCGCGATCACCGGCCAGCAGATCTCGGTGAAGGCCGCCGACGCGATCTGGCGGCGGCTCGTGCTCGCGTCGCGGCGCTCGGCGCGGATGCCGGCGTTCCCGAAACTCGACCCGGCCGCGATCGCCGCGCTCGGACTGCCGGCGCTGCGCGAGGCCGGCTACTCCGGCCGCAAGGCCACCTACGTCGCCGATCTCGCGGCGCACTTCGTCTCCGGCGCCCTGGACCCGCGCGCCTGGCGACGGATGGACGACGAGGCGCTGATCGCCGCGCTCACCGAAGTCCGCGGCATCGGCCGCTGGACCGCGGAGATGTTCCTGCTGTTCCATGAGCTGCGGCCCGACGTGCTGCCGGTCGACGACCTGGGCCTGCGCAAGGCGGCGGCGCTCCACTACGGCGGCGGCGAGTCGATGGCCGCGTCCGCCCTCGTGGAACTGGGCGAGCGCTGGCGCCCCTGGCGCAGCGCGGCGACCTGGTACCTGTGGCGTTCGCTCGACCCGGTGCCGGTCGAGTATTGAGGCGGCGGCGCCCGCCTGCCCGTCCGGGCGATCGCCCGGACCCGGTCGGCGCGGTCGCCGCGTTCCCGTCCGCCGCTTCACCGCCCGGTTGCTGCGCCGCAGGTTGACGCCCGCAGGCGGCTGCGGCCCAATGCGGAACGCCGTTCCGCTTTGACCCCCGCGCCGTGATCTACTCACCCGCCCAGCGCTGCCTCGACGTGCTGGAACTCCTCGCCGACGAGCCCGAAGGCCTCGCGCTGTCGGGCATCGCCGGCCGGCTCGCGATCCCCAAGAGCGCGGCGCACCGCTTCCTCGCCATCCTCGCCGGCCGCGGCTACGTGCGCCAGGAAGGCGCGAACGGCCGCTACGCGCTCACGCTCAAGCTCCCGGCGCTCGCGTTCCGGTTCCTCTCGGGCAACGGCATCGTCGATCTCGCGCAGCCGGCGCTCGACCGGCTGGCGGCGTCGACCGGTGAACTCGCGCGCCTCGCGCTCGTCGAGGACGACACGCTCACCTGGGTCGCGAAGGCGCAGGGCGCCTCGTCGGGCCTGCGCTACGACGCCGACGCGGGGCGCGGGGTGATCCTGCACGCGACCGCGACCGGCAAGGCGTGGCTCGCCTCGCTCCCGGAGGCGCGGGCGGTCGAACGCGTCCTGCGCGAGGGGCGGCTGGGAACCGCCGGCCTGGGGCCGCGGGCGGTGACGACCGTCGCCGCCCTGCGCCGCGAACTGCGCGCCACGCGACGGCGGGGCTACGGCATGGCCGTCGAGGAAGGCGAACCCGGCGTCGCCGCGGTCGCGGTCGCGCTCCGTCCGCGCGGAGACGCGGCCGCCACGGTGTGCGCGACGCTGTCGATCGCCGGTCCGCTCGCGCGGATGGACGCGGCGCGGCGCGCGGCGCTCGCGCTCGAGGCGCGCGCCGCCGCGCGCGAACTCGAGGATCTGTGGCCCGCCCGCGCCGGTTCCGCGCGCGCCGCCTGACCGGACCCGGCGACATGGACGAGACGACGCCTTCACGCTACCTGGGCCCGCTGCGCATCGACGAGGCAGCGTGCGCGCTGCGCCGCTCGCCCGCGCCCGACGCCGGCTGGACGCGCGAGGGGCTGCGTGCCGACGTCGAGTACCGCGACCTGGGGCTGGACGCCGCCACCGGCGGGCGCCTGGGCGCGAAGCACATCCGCGCGATCGCCCCGCTGCCCGCGCCCACCGGCTGGCACTGGCACGACATGAGCGCGCACTTCGTCTACGTGCTGCGCGGCTGGCTCACGTTCCGCTACGCCGGCGTCGACGGCGAGGTCACGCTGCGCGCAGGCGAGGCGCTCACCCAGCCGGCCGGCGTCCCGCACGACGTGCTCGCGCGGAGCGACGACCTCGAGGTGCTCGAGATCAACGTGCCCGCGCGCTACGGCACCTGGCCGGTCGCGGACGCCGACCTGCCCACCGGCGGTGCCCGGTGAACACGCCGGCCCGGAGCACCGCGATCGTCGAATGGCTGCGCCGGCGCGGGTCGGCCATCGCCGTGTTCGCGCTGCTGATCCTCGTCTGGGAGGTGGGCGTGCGCGTGGCCGGGGTCAAGGAGTACCTGCTGCCGCCGCCGTCGAAGGTCTGGACCGAGTTCTGGAAGCGCCACGAGCTCGTGATGGCCGGCGCGTGGGTGACCACGCAGGAGATCCTCGCCGGCTACGCGCTCGCGGTGGTCGTGTCGATCCCGCTCGCGATGTGGATCGCCTGGTCGCGGTTCATGGAGCAGGCGGTCTACCCGGTGATCGTATTCCTGCAGATCGTCCCCAAGATCGCGATCGCGCCGCTGTTCATCATCTGGTTCGGCTTCGGCTTCACGCCCAAGCTGCTGCTCGTGTTCCTGCTCTCGTTCTTCCCGATCGTCGTCGCGTCGATCGCCGGGTTCAAGGGCGCCGATCGCGACATCATGGACTTCGCGCGCACGACCGGCGCGGGCGGCCTCAGGCTGTTCGTGAAGATCCGGCTGCCGCAGGCGCTGCCGCAGGTGTTCACCGGGCTCAAGGTCGGCGCGGCGCTCGCCGCGACCGCGGCGGTCGTCGCCGAGTTCGTCGCCTCCGACCGCGGCCTGGGCTACCTGCTGCTCCAGTACAACGGCCAGCTCGAGACGCCGATGGTGTTCGCCACGATCGTGCTGCTGTCGCTGATCGGGCTCGCCGTCTACTACGCGGTCGAGGTCGTCGAGCGACTGGCGATCCCCTGGCACGTGTCGCAGCAGCACACGGCGCACGACGCGACGATGTGAAGATGCGACGGCGCGCGCCCGCGACGGCGCGACACTTCGAACCGATGACCGCACGACGACATCCCGGACGCCGCGCCGCGGCGCCCGATCCCCGAGGAGGCCCCTGATGCAACGCAGAACCTGGATCGTCTCCGCGCTCGCCGGCGCGGCGCTCGCGGCGGCCGCCGTCCCGGCCGCGCTCGCCCAGTCCACGCCGGTGTCGCTGCGGCTCAACTGGTACCTGGGCGGCCTGCACGTGCCGTTCTACTACGGCAAGGAACGTGGGTTCTTCTCCGCCGAGGGCATCGACCTCACGATCAACGAGGGCCGCGGATCGGCGAACACGGTCCAGGTCGTCGCGGCCGGGTCGGACACGTTCGGCATGGCCGACTCCTCGTCGCTCATCACCGCCGCCTCGAAGGGCGCCGAGATCCGGTCGGTGATGTCGCTGCTCAACTCGACCGGCTTCTCGGTGGTCTCGCTGGCCGAGGCGAACCTGAAGACGCCCAGGGACCTCGAGGGCAAGCGCGTGGCGGTGTCGCCGGGCGATCCGCTGGGTGCGCTGCTGCAGGCGGTGTGCAAGGCGAACAACGTCGACTGCGCGAAGATCTCGATGGTGCAGGTCGACCCGTCGGCCAAGGTCGTCACGGTGCTCGAGAAGCGCGCGGACGCGCTGCTGGGCGGAGCCGACGACCAGTTCTTCCTGATCAAGCAGCGGGGATTCACGCCGGCGGCGATGCGCTACGCGGACCACGGGGCGAACATCGTCGGCATGACCATCGTCGCCAAGTCGGACCTGGTCAAGGCGAACCCGGAGCTCGTCCGCCGCTTCGTCCGCGCGTCGGTCAGGTCCTGGGAGGAAGCGAAGAAGAACCCCGGCGCGGCCGTCGACGCGGCGCTCAAGGTCAAGCCCGATCTCAACCGGCAGTCGACGCTCGACCAGATGCTGGTCGACTTCGAATTGCTCGACTCGAAGAACGCGAAGGGGCGCATCGGCTACGGCGCGCAGGCCGACTGGGACCAGACGCTCGGCATCCTCAAGGCCTACCGCGACCTCAAGACCGACTCGCCGTGGACCGCGTTCCACACCAACGAGTTCGTGCCCTGACGGCAGCCGGGCGCGACCGCGCATGAACCTGCACGACCTGGGCGGCGCGGACGGCGACGCCGCGGGCGGGCGCGCGGTCGAGCCCGGGTCCGGGTCCGTGCCCGTCGCCCGCACCGCCGTCGAGCTCGCCGGCGTCGCCAAGACCTACCGGCGCCGCGGCGTCGAGACGCACGCGCTCGCGTCGGTCGACCTCGCGATCCGCGAGGGCGAGTTCCTCGCGATCGTCGGGCCGTCGGGCTGCGGCAAGAGCACGCGGCTGCGGCTGGTCGCCGGCCTGCACCTCGCGAGCGCGGGCGAGGTGCGCATCGGCGGCCGCGTGGTGGACCGCCCGCAGACGGCGCTGGGCATCGTGTTCCAGAGCCCGGTGCTCCTCGACTGGCGCGACGCGCTCGACAACGTGCTGGTGCAGGTCGAGCTGCGCGGGCTCGATCCGAGCGCCTACCGGGAGCGGGCGCTCGAGCTCCTCGACCAGGTCGGCCTCCGGGACTTCGCGGACCGTTATCCGCACGAGCTGTCCGGCGGCATGCGCCAGCGGGTCGCGATCGCGCGGGCGCTGATCCACGACGCGCCGCTGCTGCTGATGGACGAACCGTTCGGCGCGCTCGACGCGTTGACGCGCGAGCAGATGCGCCTCGACCTCGAGGCGCTGTGGCTCGCCACGCGCAAGACCGTCCTCTTCATCACCCATTCGGTCGACGAAGCGGTGCTGCTCGCCGACCGCGTCGTCGTGATGACGCCGCGCCCCGGACGCATCGAGCGCGTGCTGGACATCGGGATCGCGCGGCCACGCGGCCTCGCCGCCCGCCGCGATGCCGCGTTCGCCGAGGCGACCCAGCAGATCACCGATCTCTTCCTCGCCCGCGGCGTGCTGCACGGCGCCGGCCGGACCGGAGTGTCCCGATGACCCTCGAAGCCCGCGGCATCGTCGCCGCGCCGTTCCTGCCGATGCATCCGGACCAGACGATCGACGAGGCCGGGCTCGCCCGCTACCTCGCGTGGATCGCGAGGCAGCGGCCGACCGCGATCGCGATGAACATGGACGCGAGCGAGGGGCCGTCGCTCGATCGCGACGAGCAGCTCGAGGTGCTCGCGATCGCCCGACGCGCGATCGGCCGCGCCTGCCCGCTCGTCTGCGGCCTGATCGCCGGCTCGACACGGGACGCCGTGCGCTGGGGACGCGAGCTGCGCGCCGCCGGGGCGGACGCGCTGGCGGTGTTCCCGCCGTTCCCCGCCTTCCTCGGCAAGCCCGTGCCCGGCGAGATGATCGAGCGCTACCACCGCGCGATCGCAGACGGCGTCGGGCTGCCGATGTTCGCGTTCCAGTTCCCGGTCGCCTGGGGACCGGATTTCCCGCCGGACACGCTCGCCCGGCTCGCCGCGATCCCCGAGATCATCGGCCTGAAGGAGGCGTCGTTCGACACCACCAGGACGGTCGAGACCATCGACGCCGCGCGACGGCTGCCGCGCAAGCTCGGCATCCTGACCGGCAGCGACACGTTCATCTACGAGGCGATGGTCATGGGCTGCGACGGCGCGCTGATCGGCTTCGCCGGCACCGCGACCGCGGAACTGTGCGAAATGCACGCCGCGGTCGCGCGGCGCGATTACGAGCGCGCGAACGCGATCTGGACACGGCTGGGCCCCCTCGCCCGGCACTGCTGGCGCGCCCCGATCCGCGACTACCGGCCCCGGATGAAGGAGGTGCTCAAGCTGCAGGGCCTGTTCGAGCACGCGACGGTGCGCGAGCCGCAGCTTCCGGTCGACGATGCCGAGCGGGCGGCGATCGCGCGGCTGGTCCGCGAGGCGGGCCTGACCGCGAACGCCCAACTGAGCGCGGTCGGGGACTAGAACCTGGGTCTACGGCCTGTTGCCACGAGGGACGCGCGCGCCGCCCTTCAAGCCCGGCCTGACATCCCGCTGCGCGCGATTCTCTCGGGGCGCGACCCGCGGAGGCGCGGCGAGTTCAGCGTAGCGCAGCCGCCCCTCGGCCATGCGACAGGCGCAGGTTCGAGACGGCTCGCCAACTCCGCTCCGGATGCGGGAGTTCCCTTCTCGGAAACTCGCGACTTGATCCCGCAATGGGAACTTCAGGGAAGCCCCATGCGACTCGTCGGGCGAGACCTGCTCGATGAGTTCACCACGACCCATGCGGATGCTCGCGCGTGGATCGAAAACTGGACTGCCGATGTCGAGGCGGCGCAGTGACGTGCGCCGCAGGAGATCAAGGCTCGCTACGCCTCCGCGAGCTTCCTGGAGAACAGGGTCGTGATCTTCAACGTCGGAGGAAACCACTTCCGCTTCGAAGTTCAGGTGGCGTTCAACGCCGGGATCGTGAGAATGCGGTGGGCGGGAACCCACGCCGACTACACGAAGCGGATGAACTGAGTCGGAACGATGATCGGGCCGAGAATCATCAAGACGGAAAGCCGATACCGGGCCTATCTCGCCGAGGTGGACCGGCTTGCGATCGATGATCCTGCGCTCGGTACGCCCGACGGCGACCGTCTCGAACTCCTCGCGAAGCTGGTCGAGGACTACGAGAAGTCGCGCTTCCCCTTCGCGCGGCCGGCCCCCCTGGAAGCCATCCGCTTCCGCATGGAGGAACCAGGGTTGAAGCAGAAAGACCTCGCTCCGTTGCTCGGCGGGAAAAGCCGGGTGTCCGAGGTCCTCGCCGGAAAGCGTCCGTTGACGCTCGCCGCAGTCAGGGCTTCGAGCGACAAGCTGCGCATCCCTGCCGAGCTGCTGCTCAGGGAGCCGACCGCTGCCTACGGCGGCGACGACGACGATGACGAAGCGACGCTTCCGTCGGTGGCCAAGGCCGGGTGGTTCAGCGAAGGAGGGCTGGCACGGTTGACGGGCCGTGACATCGTGCAGCGGTATCTCGAGCCGAAGCACGGCCCCCTGTATCTGAAGCAGACGTTGACTTTCGGTTCGACGCCTGCAACGGACAGGAGACATCTCAGATTGCGGGTGGGGCGTGCGAGAGAACTCGCGCAGAAGTCGAAAGACTCTCGCGGTCCTTGGCATCCCGACACCTTCGACCTGGCATTCCTGGCCTATGTCGCCCGATCGAGCTGGTCGGACAGCGGACCGCGGTTGGCCAGCGAATTCCTCGCCGGCAGGGGGATCGCACGGGTGGTGCTTCCTGCGCTTCCTCGCACCAAGCTCGACGGCGCCGCGATGAGGGGGCGGGACGGCGCACCGATCATCGGACTGACGATTCGGCACGATCGTCCCGACAACTCCTGGTTCACGCTGATCCACGAACTGGTCCACACCTGGAAGCACATCGCGGCCGCCGATGTCGCCATCACCGATGAAGACGTGCAGGACGAGCGGGAAACCGATGGCAGGGAATCCGAGGCGAACGACCTCGCGCGGGAAGTCTTCATCCCACGATCGGAATGGAAGCGGAGCGAGGCCTGCCTGCGCCCGTCGTTCGAAACGGTCCTGGCCACGGCCAACCGACTTCACATCCACCCGGCGGTTGTCGCCGGACGCCTGCGTCGCGAGCGTGTCGGGCACGACGTTGGCGGGAGCGGGTGCTCGGTCGCGCGGATCGTCGGCCTGCCGACCCGCGAGGCCGGGGAACGATCAGCGACAAAGAACGCTGCCGCGAGCACGGCATCGGCGGCCACCGCCCGATCCACCACGGGAAGCCGGCCCGTACGCCGGGAACGGACCCGCGATCCCGTCCCGATCAGGCGAGCATTCCATCGACGAGATGCAGCGTGCGATCGGCGCGCGCCGCGAGTTCGGGATCGTGGGTGACGATCACCAGCGCGGTGCCCGCGTCGCGGTTGAGCGCGAGCATCAGGTCGAAGACCTGCGCGGCGGTGCGCCGGTCGAGGTTGCCGGTCGGCTCGTCGGCGAGCACGCAGCGCGGCCGCGTGACCAGCGCCCGCGCGAGCGCGACGCGCTGGCGTTCGCCGCCGGAGAGCTCGCCGGGCAGGTGATCGAGCCGGTGGGAGAGGCCGACGCGCTCGAGCATCGCGGTCGCCTCCGCCTTCGCCGCGGCGCGCGGCGCACGGCGGATCGAAAGCGGCATCGCCACGTTCTCGACGGCGGTGAACTCGGGCAGCAGGTGGTGGAACTGGTAGACGAAACCGAGCGCGCGGTTGCGCTCGCGCCCCCGTTGCGCCTCCGGCAGCGACGTGAACGGCGCGCCTTCGAGCCGGACCTCGCCGGCGGTGGGCGCGTCGAGCCCGCCCAGCAGGTGCAGGAGCGTGCTCTTGCCCGACCCGGACGCGCCGACGATCGCGATCCGCTCGCCCCGCCGGACGTCGAGGTCGATCCCGGTGAGCACGACGACGTCCTGCGGCCCGCCGGTGTAGGTCTTCGCGAGCCCGCGGCAGGCCAGCACCGGAGCCCGGTCGTCGTGCGCGGACCCGGCCGGCGGCGGCTCACTCATAGCGCAGCGCCGCGGCGGGATTGACGCGCGAGGCGCGCCACGACGGATAGAGCGTCGCGACGAGCGCGAGCGCGAGCGCGATCGCGGCGATGGTCAGGACGTCGGCGCGCTGCAGGTCGGAGGGCAGGTCGCTGATGTAGTAGATGCTCTTGTCGAGGAAGGTGACGCCGAACACGCGCTCGATCGCCGGCACGACCGTCTCGACGTTGAGCGCGAGCGCCACGCCGCCCGCCAAGCCGATCGCTGTGCCGACGACGCCGATCAGCGCGCCCTGGATCACGAAGATCGCGAGGATCGACGCCGGCGTCGCCCCGAGCGTGCGCAGGATCGCGATGTCCGCCTGCTTGTCGGTCACGAGCATCACCTGCGCGGAGACGATGTTGAACGCGGCGACCGCCACGATCAGCGTGAGGATGATGAACATCACGCGCTTCTCGATCTGGACGGCGCGGAAGAAGTTCGAATGGCTGCGCGTCCAGTCGCGCAGCTCGGCGTTCACCGGCAGGCTCCGCGCGAGCTCCTGCGCCACCGCCGGCGCGGCGAACAGCTCGTCGAGCTTGAGCCGCACGCCGGACACGCCGTCGACGCGGTAGAGCTTGCGCGCGTCGTCGAGGTCGACGAGCGCGAGCCCGTTGTCGAACTCGTACATGCCGATCTCGAAGACGCCGACGACCTTGAAGGTCTTCACGCGCGGCAGCGTCCCGGCCGGCGTGACGGTGCCCTGCGGCGTGATCGCGAGCACCTCGTCCCCCGGCCGCACGCCCAGCGCCCGCGCGAGTTCGGCGCCCAGGACGATGCCGAAGCCGCCCGGCCTGAGCGCGTCGAGCGACCCGTGCTTCATGTGCCGGCCGACATCGGCGACCGCGTCCTCGCGCGCGGGATCGATGCCGCGGACGATCGCGCCGCGGTTGACCTCGCCCGCGGAGAGCATCGCCTGCCCGAGCACGTAGGGCGCCGCCGCGGTGACGCGCGGGTTCGCGCGGGCCACGCGCGCCACGGCCTCCCAGTCGGCGAGCGCGGGCACGCCCCGCACCTCGATGTGCGACGCGACCGACAGGATGCGGTTGCGCAGCTCCTGCTGGAAGCCGTTCATCACCGACAGCACGACGATGAGCGCCGCGACGCCGAGCGCGATCCCGGCCATCGACATGAGCGCGATGAACGAGATGAACGCGTTGCGGCCCGACCCCTTGCGCGCTCGCGTGTAACGCAGGCCGACGGCCAGTTCGTAGGGAGACAAGGGGCGGAGGTTCGTCCGGATCGACGAGGCGGGCGTTCGATTATCGCATGCTAGACTGATCCGGGACGCTGCGGTTCCGCCCGCGAGGCGCGGTCGGCGCAGCGCCCCACCCCCAACGCCACCGCGCGTCGCCTCCCGGCCCCGATTCCCGATGCGATTCACGTTCGTCGTCCCTGCGCTCGCGACGGCGGCGCGCGACGCGGCGCGCGCGTCCGAGCCGCTCACGCGCATCGCGTCCTGGTCCGCGGCGCGCACACCGGCGAGCAGCCTCGAGTCGGCGATCGTCCAGGCGCTCGGTGTCGCGACACCCGCCGCCGGCGGCGACCTCCCGATCGCACCGGCGACCGCGCTGGGCGCCGGGCTGGAACCCGGCGCCGCCTACGTGCTCGCCGCCGAGCCGGTGACGCTGGTCGCCGGCCGCGACGACGTGACGCTCGCGGCGTGCGTCGACGACCTCGACAGCGACGAGACCGCGGCGCTCGTCGCCGCGCTACGCGCGCACTTCGCCGCCGACGGGCTGCACTTCCACGCGCCGCGCGCGAGCGTGATCTACGCGACGATGGCGGCGCGGCCGGCGCTCGCGAACGCGCCGCTCGCCGAGGCGATCGGCGGCCCGCTCTCCGCGCACCCGCCGCGCGGCGCCGACGCGCGGACCTGGCTGCGATGGACCACCGAGATCCAGATGCTGCTCCACGCGCACCCGATCAACGCGGCGCGCGAGCGCACCGGCCGCCCGCCGGTGAACGGCCTGTGGTTCTGGGGCGGCGGCACGCTCGCGGACCTGGGGATCGTCGCGCCGTTCCAGGCGCACGTCGCCGACGACCGCACGGGTGATCTTGTCCGCGGCCTCGCGCGCCACGCCGGCGGCGAGGTCCTCCGGCTGCCGGCGAGCTTCGACGCCGCCGTGCACGCGGTTCCGGCGACGCGACCCGCCGCGCACGTCGTCGTGGCGCTGCCGGCGCTCCGCGACGCCGCCACGCTCGCCTGGGCCGAGGGCGCCTGGCTCGCCCCTGCCGTGGCGGCGCTCGGTCGCGGCCGGATCGCGTCGCTCGCGCTGGTCACCGACCGCGGCTCCTGGACCGTGCCGCGCCCTGGGCCGGTCGCGCGCCTGCGCGCACGCCTCGCGCCGCGCCGCTTCGACGCCGGCCGGCCGTGATCGAATGACGCCGGCGATCGTCCGCCGCGAGGTGCCCCGGGCCGCGGCCGACCTGGCGCGCTGCGGCGTCGATCCGGTGCTCGCGAGGCTGTACGCCGCGCGCGGCGTCGCCGCCGTCGACGAACTCGACTGCTCGCTCGCGCGCTTGCCGCCGCCGGACGGGATGATGAACCTGGATCGGGCCGGCGAGCGCCTCGCCGACGCGATCGTGCGCCGCGAGCGCGTCGTCGTGGTCGCCGACTACGACGCGGACGGCGCGACCGCCTGCGCGATCGCGCGGCGCGCGCTCGCCGCGATGGGCGCCGACGTCCGCTTCGTCGTACCCAACCGCTTCGAGCACGGCTACGGGCTCACGCCGCCGATCATCGACATCGCCGCGTCGATGGGCGCGCGGCTGGTCGTCACCGTCGACAACGGCAGCGCGAGCGTCGAGGGCGTCGCGGCGGCGGCCGCGCGGGGCATCGATGTCCTGATCACCGATCACCACCTGCCCGGCGACACGATTCCCTCGCCGGCGATCGTCGTCGATCCCAACCAGCCGGGCTGCGCTTTCGTGTCCCGGCACGTCGCCGGCGTCGGCGTCATGTTCTACGTGCTCGCGGCCACGCGGGCCGCGCTGCGCGCGCGCGGTCGCGGCGAGGAGTCGCTGCCCGCGCTCGCGGGGCTGCTCGACCTGGTCGCGCTGGGCACGATCGCCGACGTCGTGCGCATCGACCGCGTCAACCGCATCCTCGTCGACCAGGGGTTGCGGCGCATCCGCGCCGGACGCGCGCAGCCCGGGCTCGCCGCGCTCTTCGCCGTGGCCGGTCGCGACCCGGCGCAGGCGAGCGTCGCCGACCTGGGCTACGTCGCCGGACCGCGCGTGAACGCCGCCGGCCGGCTCGCCGACATGTCGATCGGCATCCGGCTCCTCGCCACCGACGACGAGCGCGAGGCGCTCGCCCTCGCGCGCGAGCTCGACCGGATGAACCGCGAGCGGCGCGACATCGAAGCCACGATCGTCGACGAGGCGCTCGCCGGTCTCGACGACTGGGACGCGACCGCCGCCGGGCGCGCCTCGGTCTGCGCCTTCCGGCCGACGTGGCATCCGGGCGTCGTCGGGATCGTCGCGTCGCGGATCAAGGACCGCGTCCACCGGCCGGTCGTCGTGTTCGCCCCCGGGAGCGACGGCGAAGTACGCGGCTCGGGGCGCTCGATCGCCGGCTTCCACCTGCGCGACGCGATCGACCGCGTGGCCAAGCGCGAACCGGGGCTGGTCGTGCGCTTCGGCGGCCACGCCTACGCCGCCGGGCTCACGCTGCGCCCCGGCGACGTCGAGCGCTTCGCCGAGGCGTTCGAAGCGGTCGCGCGCGAGACGCTCACGCCGGACGACCTCGAGCAACGCTGCGAGACCGATGGCGAGCTTCGCCCGGGAGAGCTCACCGCCGATCTCGCGCGGCGGCTGCGCGCCGGTGTGTGGGGGCCCGGGTTCCCGGCGCCCCGGTTCGACGCCGGATTCGCGGTCGCCGGGCAGCGGATCGTCGGGCAGAAGCACTCGCGGCTCGAACTGGCGCGCGGCGACGAGCGCTACGACGCCGTGCTGTTCGGGCACACCGACCGGCTGCCCGCGCACATCCACGCGGTCTATCGCCCCGAGCTCAACCTCTGGCAGGGCCGGGAGTCGCTCGAACTCGTCGTCGAGCGGTGGCAGCCGGCGTCCTGACGCCGCGCGGGTGCGCGATCCGCCGTCGCAGGGGCGGACCGGTGCGCACCCTGGCCGTCCGGCCGACTTGAGCGCGGTACCTCCGCGGCGTAGCATGGCCGGTCCCCACGATCAGGAGCCGTCGATGCGCGTTCGTGCCCTGCCCTGCCTCGTCCTCGCCGCGTTCGCGTTCGCCGGCGCCCCCGCCGCCGCCCAGAAGACCGTCGGCGGCAATCCGGGGCCCGCGAACAACTACGTCTGCCCGAACGTCGACGGCGCGCCGGGGCTCGACTGCTACTTCGACGCGGTCCGCCACCTGTACACGATGTGCCGTCACGTCAAGTCGATCGAGATCATCGAGTGGGGCCACGCGCAGTCGCAGGACGGTCTCAACCGCGCGAAGAGCGACTCCTGCGTCACCAAGCAACGCGGCAACATGACCAAGCCCTACCAGGCGGCGCTCAAGGAGGCCTCGCTCTCGCGGCAGGCGGTGCAGGGCGTGCGCAGCCTGCAGGAGGCCTGGCTCGCCTCGCTCGACGACCTGTCCTGGCGGCCCGGCGAGAGCGCCGACGACTACCTGACGCGCACGGTGACGCCGTACGTCGACTTCGAGGAGCGCATCGACGGCATCCAGACGATCGTCGACACGGTCCGCGCGCGCGTGAAGCCGCTCCCGTCGACGCAAGCGGCGGCGAAGAGCGCGCCGAAGGCGGCGGCGGCGCCGTCGAAATAGGCGCCCGGATGACGGAGGCGGACGTCCGCGCGCCGGACGGCGATACCGGCCTGCCCGCCGGAGGACCGGAGGCCACCTCCGACCTGCTCTCCGCGGAGATCGACGCGGCCTTCTCCCCCGCGGGCCCGCTCGCCGCGAAGCTCCCGGGCTACCGGCCGCGTGCGCAGCAGCTCGCGATGGCGCACGCGATCGCGCGCGCGATCGCCGGCCGGGAGCGTCTGGTGGCCGAGGCGGGCACCGGCACCGGCAAGACGTTCGCCTACCTCGTCCCGGCGCTGCTCGCCGGCGGCAAGGTCATCGTGTCGACCGGGACCAAGACGCTGCAGGACCAGCTCTACGAGCGCGACCTGCCGCTGGTCCGCGATGCGCTCGCCTCGCCGGTGACGCTCGCGCTGCTCAAGGGCCGCGCGAACTACGTCTGCCTGCACCATCTCGAGCGCACCGGCCGCGAGGACCGGCTGCCGTCGCGCGACGACGTCCGCCACCTGCCGAAGATCGTGCGCTGGGCGCAGGCGACCGAGCGCGGCGACCGCGCCGAACTGGGCGACGTGCCCGACAACGCGTCGATCTGGGGCGCGGTCACGTCGACGCGCGACAACTGCCTGGGCTCGAACTGCGGCCACTACCGCGACTGCTTCGTGATGAAGGCGCGCAAGGACGCCCTCGACGCCGACGTCGTCGTCGTCAACCACCACCTGTTCTTCGCCGACGTGATGCTGCGCGACGAAGGCATCGCCGAACTGCTGCCGGCCTGCAACACGGTGATCCTCGACGAGGCGCACCAGCTCCCGGACACCGCGACGACCTTCTTCGGCGAGCAGACGACCGCCGGCCAGCTCGCCGACCTCGCCCGCGACGCCGAGGTCGCGGCGCGCACGACGCTCTCCGACGTGCCGGACCTCCCCGACGCCGCGGCGGACATCACCCCCGCGATCCGCAAGCTGCGGCTCGCCGGCGGCGACTTGCCGGCGAAGCTGCCGCGTGCCGCGGCGCTCGCGCGCCCGGGCTTCACCGAGGCGCTCGACGCGCTCGCCGCCGCGATCGACCGGGTCGCCACCGAGCTCGGGCACTACGCCGAGCGCAGCGAGGACCTCGCGAGCGTCGCGTCGCGCGCCGACGAGATCGCCCGGCGGGTCGCGCACTGGCGGGATGCGGGCGATGCCCCCGACGAGTCCGGCGAGCGGTGGATCCGCTGGCTCGACGTGACGCCGCACGGCTTCCAGTTGCACGCGTCGCCGCTCTCGGTCGCGGGGCTGTTCCGCCGCCAGCTCGACGCCTCGGCGCGCGCGTGGATCTTCACCTCGGCCACGCTCGCCGTGGGCGGCGACTTCTCGCACTACACGCGCGCGCTCGGACTCGACGACGCCGCGACCGGCGCCTGGGAGAGCCCGTTCGACTACGGCGCGCAGGCGCTCCTGTACGTGCCGCGCGGGCTGCCCGAGCCGAACACGCCGGCGCACACCGAGGCGGTGATCGACGCGGTGCTGCCGGTGCTCGAAGCCTCGCGCGGGCGCGCTTTCCTGCTGTTCACGACGCTGCGGGCGCTCGCGCGCGCGAAGGAACGGCTGGTCGACGCGCTGCCGGCGATCGGCATCGACGGACCGCTGCTCGTGCAGGGCGAGAGCTCGAAGACCGAGCTGCTCGAACGATTCCGGCGCGCCGGCAACGCGGTGCTGCTCGGCAGCGCGAGCTTCTGGGAGGGCGTGGACGTGGCCGGCGACGCGCTCTCCGTCGTCGTCATCGACAAGCTGCCGTTCGCGCCGCCCGACGATCCGCTGCTCGCCGCGCGGCTCAAGGCGCTCGCCGACGACGGCGGCAACCCGTTCCGCGACTGGCAGATCCCGCAGGCGGCGATCAGCCTCAAACAGGGTGCCGGGCGGCTGATCCGCACCGAGACCGACCGCGGCGTGCTGGTGATCGGCGATCCGCGGCTGGTCGACAAGCCCTACGGCAAGACGCTGTGGCGCAGCCTGCCGCCGATGCGGCGGACGCGGGAGATCGACGACGTGCGGGAGTTCTTCGGGGTCAGGGGTCGGTCGACCGTTGACGCTTGACCGACTACCAGAACTGCCACCAGGCCTTGGTCCCCTGCCCGCGCCCGTCGTCGGTACCGGTGTCGACGCCGCGATAGGTATCGGTGCCCCAGAACTTCCACCACGGGCGCGACGCACCCAGGTCGCCGGCGAGGTAACGGCTCGACGGGTAGGTCTTCTGCATGATCGCGCGCGCATCGTCGCGCAGTTGCGCGAGCCCGAGCTTGTCGTACGAGCGGACCAGCACGTCGAGCGCGTGCTCGTTCGCCGGGGTCTTCGGGTAGTTGACCAGCGACTGCTGCGCGCGGCCCGCGGAGGCGACGTAGGCGCCGCGGTTGTAGTAGTAGCGCGCGACGTGGACCTCGTACATGGAGAGCGCGTTCGACAGGTAGAGGAGCCGCGACTGCGAGTCCTCGGCGTACCGGCTGTCGGGGAACTTGACGGTGACGTCCTTGAAGGCGGCGAACGAGTCCTTCATCGCCTTGGGATCGCGCTCGGCCAGGTCGAACTCGTAGATGTAGCCGAACAGGCCCTGGTCCTCGCGGAAGTTGACGACGCCCTTCAGGTAGTGGGCGTAGTCGACGCTCGGGTGGTTCGGATAGGTGCGGATGAACCGGTCGAGCCCGGAGATCGCGGTCGGGACCTCGTTCGCGCGATAGCTCGCGTAAGCACCCTCGAGCATCGCCTGCTGCGCATAGCGGCCGTACGGGAACCGCGCCTCGAGCGTCTCGAACA
>JADZDA010000218.1 GCA_020851255.1 Burkholderiales bacterium
GAGCAGCGCCTCGGCCTCCTCGCGGCCGTCGCGTCCGAAGTACGCCTGCAGCAGGTAGACCATCGCCCACAGGTGCCGCCCCTCCTCGACGTTCACCTGGAAGAGGTTGCGGAGATCGTAGAGCGACGGGCAGGTGAGGCCGAGGTGGCGCTGCTGCTCCACCGACGCGGGCTCGGTGTCGCCCTGCGTGACGATCAGCCGCCGCAGGTTGGCGCGGTGCTCGCCGGGGACGTCCTGCCAGGCGGGCTCGCCCTTGTGCGCGCCGAAGTTGACCCGGCGGCCCTCCTCGGCCGGGTTGAGGAAGATCCCCCAGCGGTAGTCGGGCATCTTCACGTGGTCGAACTGCGCCCAGCCCTTGGGATCGACGCTGACCGCCGTGCGCAGGTACACGTCGTAGTTCGACGTGCCCTCGGGTCCCATCTCGGCCCACCACGACTGGAACTCGGGCTGCCACTGCTCGAGCGCGCGCTGCAGCGTCCGGTTGTCGGCGAGCCCGACGTTGTTGGGGATCTTCTCGCTGGTGTTGATCGTCATGTCGTTTCCAGGGGTCGTCGCGCCGTCAGACGCGCTCGCGGTTGAATTTCGCCTTGTTGCCGGTGCCGAAGACCTTGAGCGCGCCGGCCTCGCCGGTCGCGTTGGGCCGGATGAAGATCCAGTTCTGCCAGGCGGACAGGCGCCCGAACACGCGCGTATGCATCGTCTCGCCGGGGCCGAAGCGCAGGTTCGCCTCCATGCCGGTCAGCGCGTCGGGGGAGAGGCTCGCCCGCTCCTCCATCGCGATGCGCACCTCCTCGTCCCAGTCGAGGTCGTCGGGCGCCGCGGTCACGAGCCCGAGCGCCAGCGCGTCGGCGGCCGCGAGCGGACGGCCGGTCGCGGCCCTCGCGGCGGCCAGCGGCGCTTCCTCGTCGTAGAAGCGCGCGGCCAGGCGGGACTTCCCGTTCGGCATCGGGTAACGGCCGAAGTTCGCCGCCGACAGCGCGAGTGCCGGCGCGCGCGCCGGATCGTCGGGCAGCGCGAGCATGTAGGTGCGGTCCGCGGCGAACGCGAGCTCGGCGAGCGTGCCTGCGAAGCAGGAGCCGGGCTCGACCAGCGCGTAGATCGACCGTGACGTGACGTCGATCCGGGCCAGCGTGCGACGGAGCATCCCGATCGTCTCGCGGACGAACCCGTGCGACGCGTGGCGCTCGAGCGCGGCGTCGCAGGCGAGCACGCGCGCCGCGTCGCCGGCGGTCTTCAGCACCCAGGTGCCGAGCTCGAGCTCGTTGGTGCGCAACATCAGGATCGCGTCGTCGAGCTCGCGCGCCATCGCGAGCGGCCACCAGCGGGCGCCGGCGCGGACGATCGCGTCGATGTCGTCCGGCTGCGGCTCCGCCGGCGCCTGCACGGTGATCGTCGCCCGGCGGGCGGCGCGGTCGAGGCGGACGTCGACGTGGCCGTAGCGGTAGCCGCCGTCGTCGATCGTCCGCTCGAGCGGCGTCAGCGCGACGCCGGGCGCGCCGGCGGGCCGGTCGCTGGTCGCCGAGAGCTCCTCGACGCGCCGGCGGACGAGCTCGCCGAATTGCTGCGGCTTGGCGTGGTCGTCGACCAGCCGCCACTCCTTCGCGCGCTGCGCGCGCACGCCCTCGACCAGCGTGCAGAAGATGTCGGCGTGGTCGCGCCGCACACGGCGCTTGTCGGTCACGCGCGTCAGCCCCCCGGTGCCCGGCAGCACGCCGAGCAGCGGGACCTCGGGCAGGCTCACCGCCGAACTGCGATCGTCGACGAGCAGGATCTCGTCGCAGGCGAGGGCGAGCTCGTAGCCGCCGCCGGCGGTCGTGCCGTTGCACGCGGCGATGAACCTGAGGCCCGAGTGCACGCTCGAATCCTCGAGGCCGTTGCGCGTCTCGTTGGTGAACTTGCAGAAGTTCACCTTCCACGCGTGCGTCGACTGGCCGAGCATGAAGATGTTGGCGCCGGAGCAGAAGACCCGGTCCTTGCCGCTGGTGACGACGACCACCTTCACCGACGGGTGTTCGAACCGGATGCGCTGGATCGCGTCGTGCAGCTCGATGTCGACGCCGAGGTCGTAGCTGTTGAGCTTGAGCTTGTAGCCGGGCACGAGCCCGCGGTCCTCGTCGACGTTCATCGTCAGCGTCGCGCGCTCGCCGTCGACGGCGAGCTTCCAGTGGCGGTAGCGGTCCGGATGGGTGTCGTAGGTGACGAACCGGCGGGTCGCCGGCTCGAGCTTCAGGGCGGGTTCGGCCATGGGTGCTCCGGGGTGGGGGTCGGCGCGCGGGTCACGCGCGGACCAGGTCCTTGAGTTCCCCGAGCGAGCGCGCGGGGTCGGCGCCGGACGTGTCGACGACGGCGTCGGACTTCCGGTAGAGCGGTTCGCGGGCGGCGAGGATGCGCTTGAGGTCGTCCATCGCCTCGCCGTTGCCCTCCATCGGGCGGAAGTCGCCCTGGGCGATCACGCGCGCCATGTGCTCCTCGGCCGTCGCCCTCACCCAGACGGTGTAGCAGCGGTCGAGCAGCAGGTGGTGGGTATCCGCCTCGGACACGATGCCGCCACCGACGGCCAGCACGAGGCGGTCGTGCGAGTCGAGCACGCGCTCGAGGCAGCGCCGCTCGATGCGCCGGTAGCCCGACTGTCCGTGCAGCATGAAGAGCTCGGCGAGGCTCACGGCGGCATCCCGCTCGATCTCCCGGTCCAGCTCGACGAACGGCCAGTGCAGCGCCTGCGCGAGCGCGCGTCCGAGCGTCGTCTTGCCGGCGCCGCGCAGGCCGACCAACGCGATGTGGGTGCGTCGCGCCGCGTCGTCGCGGCCGAATTCCCGCATCAGTCGGTAGAGGACGTCCTCGACCCGGTGCGGAGGCAGCTCGTTCAGGAAGCGGCGGAGCAGGCGATGTTCGGGCGCAGTCTCGCCCAGCAGCTCGGCGAGCGGTGCGCCCAGCGACTGAGCGACCCGGCGCAGCAGCACGACCGACACGTTCCCGTCGCCGGCCTCGAGCTGTGCGAGGTAGCGTTCCGAGACATGCGATTCGTGCGAGAGCGCCTTGCGCGACCAGCCGCGCCGTTCGCGCGCCTCGCGCACCCGCCGGCCCAGGCCATGCAGGAACTCGGCGCTGTCGCCTTGTTCGCCTGCGGGCGTTAGCATCGGGTCCGGTGCGTTCATCGTCGGGTTGGGCGGGAGGAGGCTCGGTCGACGCGTGGGGCGGGGTGCCCCACTAGCGCACTATACCGCTTTTTGCAATGATCACAAGCAATTTAATGCATGATTCCTGCGCGACGTTCCGATAATTCCTTGATGACAATATGGGCTAGTATCAATAATCGCATCAAATACAAAGTATTGACGAGCGGATTTCGATATGCGACATAATGCTTGACATCGCGCGATGGCGAACCTAAAGTGCATCGTCCTCGCAGATCGATCGGCGCCGCGCGCGGCCGCCCGACAAAATCGACCGGGGAGTCGCCCGGCCAGCGGGTGCGGTTGCCTTCGATGACACCGCGAGGAGGACTGTCGATGCACGATCGTGCCGGCCGCAGGGCCGCTGTGGCGGCGCCCGTCGCACGCGGGTGGCGGCCATGAATGTCGAGACGTTCACCGGGTTGATCGCGAACCTGACCGCGCGCCTCGAGGGCCGCCGGGTCGAGCCGGCGCTCGCCGATCATCTGAACGCGACGGCGCCGGCCGACGGCCCCGAGGTCGTTCGGGTCGCTGCGGCCTGCCGCGAGGCGATCGCGGCGGGCTGGATGTGCAACCGCGAGGCCGGGGGCATCCGCTACGGCCGCGTGATCAAGCCCGGTCCGGCGACGCACGGCCACTCGGTCGACGTCGTCGACATGACCGAGGTGGTCGGCCCGCACCACCGGCACCCGGCCGGCGAGATCGACCTGGTCATACCGGTCGACCCGACCGCACGCTTCGACGGGCATGGCGCCGGCTGGGTCGTCTACGGCCCCGGCTCGGCGCACAGCCCGACGGTCACCGGCGGGCGCGCGCTCGTCCTCTACCTGCTGCCGGGCGGCGCGATCGAATTCTCGCCGCCCGCCTGAACCCCGCCGCAACGCCCCTCCGGAGACCGCGATGCCTGGATTCTCGAGCGCCGATTTCTCGACCTCGCCGCCCCGGATCGACATGCCGCGCGACTACAACGCCGCGCATGATCTCGTCGGCCGCAACCTGGCCGCGGGCCGTGCCGGCAAGGTCGCCTACATCGACGACCGCGGGACGACGACGTTCGGCGAGATCGCCGTGCGCGTCGACCGGTTCGCCAACGCGCTCGTCGGCCTGGGCCTGCGCCAGGAGGAGCGGGTGCTCCTGTGCCTGCTCGACACCGTCGACTTCCCGACCGCGTTCCTGGGGAGCATCAAGGCGGGCATCGTCCCGATCGCGGCGAACACGCTGCTCACGCCCGGCGACTACGCCTACATGCTGGCGGACAGCCGCGCGCGCGCCCTCGTGGTCTCGGCGGCGTTGCTGCCGTCTTTCCTGCCGATCCTCGCCGCCGCGAAGCACGTCAGGCACGTGATCGTTTCCGGCGGGGACGCCGCCACGCGCCCGGCCGGCGCGCACGACTTCGACGCGTTGCTCGCCTCGGCGGCCGACGGCTTCGAGGCGGCGCAGACGACGTGCGACGACGTCTGTTTCTGGCTCTATTCGTCCGGCTCGACCGGGGCCCCCAAGGGCACGATGCACGTGCACTCGAGCCTCATGACGACCGCGTACCTGCACGGCGGGCCGATCGTGGGCGTGCGCGAGGACGACGTGCTCTATTCGGCGGCCAAGCTCTTCTTCGCCTACGGCCTGGGCAACGCGTTCACCTACACGTTCGCCTTCGGCGCGACGACGATCCTCATGGCGGAGCGGCCGACGCCCGACGCGGTGTTCAAGCGCCTGAAGGAGTGCCGGCCGACGATCTTCTACGGCGTGCAGACGCTGTTCGCGATGATGCTCGCGAGCCCGGCGCTGCCGCGACGCGACGAGGTCGCGATCCGGATCTGCACGTCGGCCGGCGAGGCGCTGCCCGAGCACGTCGGGCGGCGCTTCACCGAGCACTTCGGCGTCGAGATCCTCGACGGGCTGGGGTCGACCGAGATGCTGCACGTCTACCTGTCGAACCGCCCCGGCGACGTCAGGTACGGCACGAGCGGCCGCCCGGTGCCCGGCTACGAGCTTCGGATCGTCGACGACGAGGGCAGGCCGGTGGCGCCCGGCGAAGTGGGCGAGCTGCAGGTCGCGGGCCCGACCAGTGCGATGGCCTACTGGAACAACCGGGAGAAGTCCCGGGCCACGTTCCAGGGCCCGTGGACGCGCAGCGGCGACAAGTACCGGGTCGACGCCGAGGGCCGCCATGTCTACGAGGGGCGCAGCGACGACATGCTCAAGGTCGGCGGCATCTACGTCTCGCCGATCGAGGTCGAGGGGGCGCTGGTCACGCACGAGGCGGTCCTCGAGGCGGCGGTCATCGGCCGGGAGGACGCCGACCGGCTGGTCAAGCCCATGGCCTATGTGGTGCTCAAGCCCGGCCGGTCCCGCAGCGAGGGACTGGCCGAGGAGCTGCGCCAGCATGTAAAGTCGCGGCTGGCGCCGTACAAGTTCCCGCGCTGGATCGAGTTCCTGGACGAGCTGCCCAAGACGGCGACCGGGAAGATCCAGCGGTTCAAGCTCCGCGCGCGGACCTGACCGTCCGTCGTGGCGCCCCCGAATGAAGTGCCGGATTCGCCCGCCCCGATTCGCCAGGAGGAAGCCACGATGTCGAAGACGACCGTTACCGCGCGCGGAATTTCCGCGCTCGCCGCCGCCCTGACGCTCGCGTACGCCGCGCCGGCGTTCGCGCAGGACAAAGTCAAGGTCGGCCTGAAGCTGCCCTACACGGGCACGTTCGCCGCGCTGGGCAACGCGATCACCAACGGATTCAAGCTCGCGATCGCCGAGCAGGGCGGCAAGCTGGGCGGCAGGGACATCGAGTACGTCACCGTCGACGACGAGTCCGACCCGGCGAAGGCGCCCGAGAACGTCAACAAGCTGATCAAGCGCGACCGTGTCGACGTCATCGTCGGCACGGTCCACTCCGGCGTCGCGATGGCGATGGCGAAGGCGGCGAAGGACAACAACGCGCTGCTGCTGATCCCCAACGCCGGGCAGGACGAGATCACCGGCGCGATGTGCGCGCCCAACATCATCCGGACGTCGTTCACCAATTCGGCGGCCGGCGTCGCGATGGGCAAGGTCGCGGCCGAGCGCGGCCACAAGACCGCGGTGACGATCACCTGGAAGTACGCGGCCGGCGACCAGTCGGCCGGCGGCTTCAAGGAGTCGTTCGAAAAGGCCGGCGGGCGTGTCATCAAGGAGCTGACGCTGCCGTTCCCGACCGTCGAGTTCCAGCCGCTGCTGACCGAGATCGCGGCCCTGAAGCCCGACGCCGTCTACACGTTCTTCGCCGGCGGCGGCGCGGTCAAGTTCGTCAAGGACTACGACGCGGCCGGCCTGCGCATGTCGATTCCGCTCTACGGCGCCGGGTTCCTCACCGACGGCACGCTGCCGGCGCAGGGCGCCGCCGCCGAGGGCCTGCTGACGACGCTCCATTACGCCGACGAGCTCGACAACCCCAAGAACAACGCCTACCGCGCCGCGTACAAGAAGGCGTACAACAACGTCGAGCCGGACGTCTACGCGATGCAGGGTTACGACACGGGCCAGCTCCTCGCGATCGGCGCGAAGGCGGTCGCCGGTGACTTCTCCAAGCGCGACGCGCTCGTGAAGGCGATGCAGTCGGCGAAGATCGACAGCCCGCGCGGACCGTTCACGTTGTCGAAGGCGAACAATCCGGTCCAGGACATGTACCTCCGGCGTGTCGAAGGCGGCAAGAACAAGGCGATTGGCGTGGCGATCAAGGGCTACGCCGACCCGGCGCCGGGCTGCAGGATGTGACGCGGGCGACCCGGACCTCCGGTCCGGGTCCGGAACGGCGGCGAGAGCGCCGCACCGGGCGCGTGTCGCGTCCGGTCACCGGAAGGCGAATCCCGGGGCGCGGAGCGGCGACGTTCCGCGCCCCGCGCACGACGTGCCGCCGACAACCGGCTTCCCACCCGGCCCCGATCCCCGAAAACCGCCGATGGACATCGTCGCGATCCAGCTCCTGAACGCGGTCCAGTACGGGCTGCTGCTGTTCCTCGTCGCGAGCGGGCTGACGCTGATCTTCGGCATCATGGGGATCATCAACCTGGCGCACGGCAGCTTCTACATGATGGGCGCCTACATGGCGTTCACGCTGTCGTCGATGACCGGCAGCCTCGCCGTGGCGATGGTGATGGGCGTCGTGCTGTCGGTGATTCTCGGGCTGGTCCTCGAGTGGGCGCTGTTCGCGCACCTGTACAAGCGCGACCACCTCGAGCAGGTACTGCTCACCTACGGACTCATCCTGATCTTCGAGGAGGTGCGCAGCCTCCTCGTCGGCAACGACGTGCACGGTGTCACGGTACCGCCGATGTTCTCCGGCTCGATCGCGCTGGGGACGACGATGACCTACCCGGTCTACCGTCTGGTGATGTCGGCGGTCTGCCTCGCGATCGCGGCGGCGATGTACGTGCTGATCCAGCGCACTCGCCTGGGCATGATGATCCGCGCCGGCGCGTCGAACCGGGAGATGGTCGGCGTGCTCGGCGTCAACGTGAACCTGGTGTTCCGGCTGGTGTTCGCGCTGGGCGTCGCGCTCGCGGCGTTCGCCGGGATGCTCGCGGCGCCGGTGTCGTCGGTCTATCCGGGCATGGGCCAGCAGGTGCTGATCATCTGCTTCGTCGTCGTCGTCATCGGCGGCATCGGCTCGGTGTGGGGCGCGCTCGCCGCGTCGCTGCTGATCGGCCTCGTCGACACGTTCGGCAAGGTGCTCGTGCCCGAGTACGCCGGCGTCGCCGTCTACCTGCTGATGGCGGCGATCCTGCTGTGGCGGCCGGAAGGCCTCTTCAGGCGGTAGCCACGACGATGCTGCGCCGCCACGCCGCCCCGCTCGCGCTCGCGGTCGCGATCGCGCTCTTCCCGCTGTCGGGCGCGACCTTCTACGTCGAGCTGACCGCGAAGATCATGATCATGGCGATCTTCGCGCTGTCGCTCGACCTACTGGTCGGCTGGACCGGGCTGGTGAGCTTCGGCCACGCGGCGTTCTTCGGCGTCGGCGCCTACGCGCTGGCGATCCTGTCGCCGAAGGCCGCCGCGGCCGGGCTGTGGTCGACGCTCGCGCTGGCGATCGTGGCGGCGGCGCTGTGCGCGCTCGTCGTCGGCGTGTTCGTGCTGCGCACGCGCGGCATCTACTTCATCATGGTGACGCTCGCGTTCGCCCAGATGTTCTATTTCGTGTTCCACGACACCAAGTTCGGCGGCGGGTCCGACGGCCGCTACGTCAACCTCAAGCCGGACGCGAGCATCCTCGGATTCACGCCGTTCGACCTCGACAAGCCGCTGCACGTCTACTACGCCGTCTTCGCGCTGCTGCTCGCGGTCTGGATCTTCCTGCAGCTCCTGCTGCGATCCCCGTTCGGCCGGGCGCTGCAGGGGATCCGCGCCAACGAGCAGCGGATGCGCGCGCTGGGCTTCCCGGTGACCGCCTACAAACTCGCGGCGTTCACGCTGGCCGGCGCGATCGCCGGGCTCTCCGGCTACCTGCTCGCCGCGCAGACCGGATTCGTGAATCCCGAGATCCTGTCGTGGCACCAGTCGGGCAACGTGCTGCTGATGGTGATCCTCGGCGGCGCGGGCACGCCGCTGGGCCCGGTGGTCGGCGCGTTCGCGTTGACGCTGATGCACGAATTCTTCAGCTCGTATACCAGGCACTGGCAGCTCTTCCTCGGCGCGGCGATCGTGCTGATCGTGCTGTTCATGCCCGGCGGCCTCGGCCATCTCACGCGCCGCGTGCGGCGCAGCCTCTTCGGCGGAACCCGCGATGGCTGAGCCGCTGCTGGTCGCGAGGCGGATGACGCGTCGTTTCGGCGGCCTCGCCGCCTGTGACGGCGTCGACCTCGCGCTCGCGCGCGGGGAGCTGCACGCGCTGCTCGGTCCCAACGGTGCCGGCAAGTCGACGTTGATCAACCTCCTGTCGGGCGATCTCGCGCCGACCTCGGGCAGCATCCTCTACCGGGGCGTCGAGATCGCGCAGTTGCCGCCGGACCGCCGCTCGCGGATGGGGCTCGGGCGGAGCTACCAGAAGACCAACATCTTCCCGGCGTTCACGGTGATCGAGAACGCCCGGCTCGCCGCGCAATCGCGGCGGCCCAGGCCGTGGGCGCTGTTCGCCGACGCGTCCGGCGACGCCGCCGCGCTCTCCCGCGCGAAGCGCGGGCTCGAGCTCGCCGGACTCGCCGATCATGTCGAGCGGCAGGCCGGCGCGCTGTCGCACGGCGAGCAACGCCAGCTCGAGATCGCCATGGTGCTCGCCACCGAGCCGCAGGTGCTGCTGCTCGACGAGCCGCTGGCCGGCATGGGCGCGGAGGAGTCGCAGCGGATGGTCGCGCTGCTGAAGCGCCTGTCGGCCGAGCACGCGATCCTGCTGGTCGAGCACGACATGGACGCGGTATTCGCCCTCGCCGACGTGATCACCGTGATGGTGAACGGGCAGGTGCTGGAGTCCGGGCCGCCGGCGGCGATCCGTGCGAGCGCGAACGTGCAGCGCGCCTACCTCGGCCACGACGAGGCGGCCCATGGCTGAGACGCTCCTCGAGGCGCGCGGCCTGCACACCTACTACGGCGCGAGCCACGTCCTGCACGGCGTCGACTTCGCGGTGCATGAGGGCGAGGCCGTCGGGCTCATGGGCCGCAACGGCATGGGCAAGACGACGCTGATCCGCTCGATGCTGGGGCTGGTCCCGCCGCGCGCGGGCACGGTCCGGGTTCGCGGTCACGACGTCGCCGGCTGGCCGACGTTTCGCGTCACCCGGCAGGGCATCGGCTACGTGCCCGAGGGGCGCGGCATCTTCCCGAATCTCTCGGTCCGCGAGAACCTGCAGATGTCGGCGCGTCCGGCGGCCGACGGCCGCTGCGACTGGACCTACGAGCGGGTGCTCGCGACGTTCCCGCGGCTCGCCGAGCGGCTCGACCACGGCGGCGCGCAGCTCTCCGGCGGCGAGCAGCAGATGCTGACCATCGGCCGGGCGCTGCTCACCAATCCGTCGCTGCTGATCCTCGACGAGGCGACCGAGGGGCTCGCGCCGCTGATCGCGAAGGAGATCTGGCGGATCGTCCGCGAGATCCGCACGACCGGCATCGCGACGGTGATCGTCGACAAGAACTACGCGCACGTCACCGCGCTCACCGACCGCAACGTCGTGCTGGTCAAGGGCAAGGTCGCCTACGAGTGCGACGCCGCGCAGGCGCGCGCGCGGCCCGAGGCGCTGCACGCCTTCCTCGGCGTCTGAGCCCGGTCCGATGGCTTTCGTCGATGTCGGCGGTGCGCGGCTCGAGGTCGATCGCATCGGCGTCGGCCGGTCCGGGGCCGCTCCGATCGTGATGCTGCACGAAGGACTGGGTTCGGTCGCGATGTGGAAGGACTTCCCGCACCGGGTCGCCCACGCCACCGCGCGCGACGTCGTCGTGTATTCGCGCGCGGGGTACGGGCACTCGTCGCCGGCGGCGCTGCCGCGCCGGGTGACCTACATGCACGACGAGGCGCTGGTCGTGCTGCCGGCGCTCCTCGATACGCTGGACATCCGCAGGCCGGTGCTGTTCGGCCACAGCGACGGCGGCTCGATCGCGCTGATCCATGCCGGCCGCTCGGGCCGGCCGGTCGCGGGCCTCGCGCTGATGGCGCCGCACGTGATCGTCGAGGACCTGTCGATCTCGAGCATCGCGGCGGCGAAGGTCGCCTGGGCGACGACCGACCTGCGCGGGCGTCTCGCCCGCTATCACGACGACGCCGACGCCGCGTTCCGCGGCTGGAACGACATCTGGCTCCACCCGGATTTCCGCGCGTGGAACATCGAGGACTGCGCCGCGGCGGTCGCCGTGCCGGTGCTCGCGATCCAGGGCGAGGACGACGAGTACGGCACGATGGACCAGGTCGAGCGGATCGCGCGGCTGTCGTCCGACGTGGAGATCGTGCGGCTCGCCGATTGCCGGCATTCTCCGCACCGCGACCAGTCCGAGGCGGTCCTCGGGCACCTGGTGCGATTCGTCGACCGCCTGCCCTGACTTCCGAGCGAGACCGCGATGGCGTACACCGTCGAGAAAGCGATCCGGTTCCACCACTGCGATCCGGCGGGGATCGTCTTCTATCCGCAGTACTTCGTGCTGATGAACGAGCTGGTCGAGGACTGGTTCGACCGGGGGCTTCGCATCGACTTCGGCGCATTCCACGCGGTCGACCGGCTCGGCGTGCCGATGGGGCGCGTGGAATGCGACTTCCTCGCGCCGTCGAAGGTCGGCGACCGCCTCGCGTTCACGCTGGCCGTCGAATCGCTCGGGCGCTCGTCGATCCGTCTCGCGGTCGAGGCGAGCTGCGCCGGCGAGGTGCGCGTGCGCGCGAAGCTCGCGCTCGTCCTCGCCTCGCTCGACACCCGCCGTGCGGTGCCGATTCCCGACGCGATGCGCGAGAAGATGGCGCTCGACCTGCGGACGTCAGCCGGCGCGGACTGAACGGCCCGGATCGATTCCGCGCCGCGCTGCCATCTCGCCGCCGATCGCCGCGATATCCTCCGCGGACAGTGTCTCCCGGGCGAGCGGGATCAGGTCGCGCTCCTCGACGTCGATGTGCGCCTCGTAGGCGGCGGCCACGTCGAGGACCAGGCGGGGGGGCAGCGCCGAGCGCTGTCCGCTCGCGATCCCGGACAAGAGCGGTCGCAGGCGGCGCCAGTTCGCGGCGAGCCCGCCGTGTTCGGCGACCAGGCGCCCGGCGAGCGCCCGCGCCGCGGACTCCCGCGCGCAGAGCCGCGGCAGCACGCTGCGCTCCTCGTCCTCGTGGTGATGCGCGGCGGCCGAGTCGAAGTAGCGCAGGATCGCGCGCGCGGCGGAACGCGCGTCCGCGTCCGCGCCGTGCTCGGGCAGGTGCCGCGCGAGACGCGCGAGCGTCGCGAGTTGTTTCCTGATGCGCAGGTGGCAGGCCGAGAGCATCGCCAGCGGGTCGTCGAACGTGGCGGCGGCGTCGCCGGGGAGCGGAAGGGACATGGATTCTTCGAAGGCGTTGGGGAGGGTCAGCGCGGCGCGAACACGCCCCACGCGGACTTGGTGAGCGCGACCGACACGATGTAGGCGAACGCGAGGATCGCGGCGGAGAACGCGAGCGCGCGGCCGCGGGCCGTGCGTGCGCGCTTGAGCGCGATCGATCCGAGCACGATGTAGGCGAGCAGCGCGGCCACTTTCGCGAGGACCCACGGCAGCGCGCCGCGGCCCAGTTGCCACGCGAGCCACAGCGCCGAGGCGAGGAGCACCGTGTCGACGACGTGCGGGACGACCTTGACCCAGCGCGCCGCCAGCCGCCCGGGCGCGCGGACACGCCACGCGTAGCGCGTCGTGAACAGGACGATCGACACGACGACGCTGGCGACGTGCAGCGTCTTGACGTCGGCGTAGTCGGGTAACATGCGCGAGGAGGTTGCGGAGGAGATTCGCGGCGGGGACGGCGGGCGGAGGTCGCCGGGCCCGGATCCGGCGGGCGGCGGCGCGCCGGCGCAGGTTCACCGCGCGGGTGCCCGCGGGAGCGCGGCAGCGCCCCGCGGACGGCCGGCCCGTTACTTTTTCTTCGGCTGCTTGGGCTTCTTCGGTTCCTTTTTCTGCTTGTCGCGGTTTCCCATGGTCGCTCCCGTGGTCGCGAACTCGGCGCCGGCGCAGCCCAGGAACCGCGCGGCCCGGTTCGAGCGCGAATCCTGCCAGAAAATCGCGGTCGATGCGATGCGCGGCGTCCCGGACCGACGAGAGGCCCTAGGCGCGCGAGTGCGCCGCGATCGCGTCGACGAGGTGCACGGGTCCGTCGACGCCGGCCACGACGGCCGTCGAGCGCGGCTCGACGAGGCGCGCGCCGCAACCCGCGTCGGCGACCGCCGCCGACACGGCGAACCGGCGCGCGGCCGATCGGGCGGCGTCGGCGAGACGGCGTGCCTCCCCGACGGTCCGTCCGACGACCGCGCGCGAGCGCGCGCCGTGGAATCCGATCTCGCCCTGCACGATGGGCCCCGCGTGCACGCCGATCGCGACCGACGGCTCGATTCCGCAGGTGTCCGACAGCCGGACGGCGAGTTCGTCGAGGCGCAGGGAGATCCGCGTCGCCGTGTCGCACGCCCGGGCGGCGGCGTCGTCGATGCCGCGCTCGGCGCCGAACACCGCGAGCACGCCCTCGCCGGTGAACTCGACGATCTCGCCGGCGCTTTCGAGGACCGCCTCGCCGATCGCCTCGGCGGTCTCGTTCATCGCGTAGAGCGTGTCGTGGGCGAGCGCGTGCCGGCCGCCGGCCGGCCGGCCGGACATCGACGCGACCAGGATCGCCGCGCGCCGCTCGATCGCCCTCTCGGCGACGTCGGCGGTCGCCGGCGGCGCGACCAGCGGCACGACGTGCACCGGTCCGGCGGGGCGCAGCCGGCAGGCGAGCCGCACGTCGGCGGACGCGCCGATGCGGGCGAGCGTGCGCGCCTCGTCCTCGTCGGGCGGCGCGCAGCCGTCGAGCCCGGCGACGACCCGGACCCGGCAGGTCGAGCAGCGCGCGCGTCCGCCGCAGACCGACGCGTGCGCGATGCCGTGGCCGCGGCTCGCCTCGAGCACGCTCCAGCCGCGCGGGACATGGACGCGCCGGTCCGGGTAGTCGATCGCGATCGCGCGTCCGGTACGCCGGTCGACGGCGTCGCGCAGCGCCCGACCGGCGAACACCGCGGCGACGACGCCGACCCAGACGAGCACCAGCCCGTCGCGCAGGCGGACGATGTCCTGCCGGACCGCCGCCGGCGCGGAGGCCGCGTGCGCGGCGACCCACGCCGGGTCCTGGGCGAGCCGGGTGAACTCGCGGCCCATGTCGACGAACGCGAGGCCGGCGAGCAGCGGCACGAGGAGGGCGAAGGCGAACAGCGCGAGCTTCGCCCGTTCGGCCCAGGCGTGGTGGCGGAACGCGTACCAGACGCCCAGGCAACCGTGGAGCCACCCCGGCACGAGCAGCGCGAGCTGCCGGCCTTCGCTGTCGGACGCCCACAGCGCGTGAACGATCCGCGTGTACACCGGTGCGAGCCCGTGCGCCTCGTACGCGTAGCGCGTGCCGATCGCGTGCCCGATCAGGAGCAGTGGAATGCCGACGCCGAGCAGGATGCGAACGAAATCGGACGGCGGCATCCTGAGCGTGCGCCGCTGCCAGACCGACGCGAGCGCGAGGCTCACGTGGGTCGCGCCGGCGCCGTAGAACAGCGCGCTGCCCGGCGTACTGTGCCACCAGGCGACGAGCGCGGCGAGCGCGGCCTCGGCCAGGTCGATCGACCACAGCGCGAGCGCATGCACCCCCAGGTGCACGGCGATGTACGTGTAGAGGACGAGGCCCGAGCCGAGCCTCAGGTCGCGGCGGGTGTAGCTGCGGCCGGCGATGCGCATCCAGCCATGATAGCGGCAGCGCCGCGCGCGCCGCGACGGCGCGCGAGGGTCGCCGGCCCTAGCGTGGGGACCGACGCAGGGGTCGGCACCAACTGTGCGCTGATCGAGAGGGTTCCGACCCCGCCGGCGTCGCTGGACGCCTTCATCAACGTGCCGAACCCGGTGGCCGCGCCGCCCGACGCCGGGAAGATCGTTGCCTGGATCGAGCAGGAGTACGTGGTCGAGGGAATACCTATGCCTGTCGCGGTCGCCGGAAACGAACCCTGGGTCGGGAACAGAGTACTCAGGACGAACGCCGGCGGCGGGATCGGGTCCCGGTCGGGCCGCGCGGGGTCGACGCCGGGTCCCGGGAACGGTAACGTCCGGACACAATTCGACCGGGCGCGAGGTCGTCCCGTGCCACCGCTCGGCCGTTGATCGCGAGGGCACGGGGGCGCCGGCCGCCGGCATCGACCAAGGGAGACGACGATGAAACGATACCTGGGGTTCGCGGCGGCTTGTCTGACCGCATTGGCCGCCGTGGTACCGGTTGCGGTGCAGGCGGAGGGAGGGGACGGTCACAAGGCGAAGAACAAGCAGGGGCACGGAGGAACCGCGACCTTCCATCGGTCCAGGGGCGCGGACGGCGCCGTGGACCGCACGGTCACCGGGCCGGCCGGGCGCACGCAGATCATCGACCGCAGCAAGGGTGCCGACGGCGCGACCGACGCGACGATCACCGGGCGCAAGGGCGGCACGACCACGGTGGATCGCAGCAAGGGCGCGGACGGGGTGACCGACCGCGTCGTCACCGGGCCGCGAGGGCGCACGCAGACCATCGATCGCAGCAAGGGTGCCGATGGCGCTGTCGATTCCACGATCACCGGGCGCAAGGGCGGCACGACCACGGTGGATCGCAGCAAGGGCGCCGACGGCGCGATCGACTCGGCGATCACCGGGCGCAAGGGCGGCACGACCACGGTGGATCGCAGCAAGGGCGCCGACGGCGTGACCGACCGTGTCGTCACCGGTCCGGCGGGTCGCACGCAGACCATCGACCGGAGCAAGGGCGCCGACGGCGCGATCGACTCGACGATCACCGGGCGCAAGGGCGGCACGACCACGGTGGATCGCAGCAAGGGCGCCGACGGGGTGACCGACCGTGTCGTCACCGGTCCGGCGGGTCGCACGCAGACCATCGATCGCAGCAAGGGTGCCGATGGCGCGGTCGATTCCACGATCACCGGCCGTGCCGGCGCGACGACGGCCGTCGACCGCTCGCGCAACGCCGACGGCATGATCGACGCGACGATCACCCGCAAGCCCTGACCGGGTCGTGGTCGGCAGGCCGGCGGGTCGCACCGATCGCCGGGAACGGTAGAATCGGGGCGGGAAGCCGGCGCGGGGGCGGCCGTGCACGGTGCCCTCGCCGCCGATGTCCGATCCGAACCCGGGCGCGCCCGACGCGCCGACGCCACCTCCCGCCCGACGCTGGGCGCGACGATTCGCCGTCGCGCTCGCGCTCGTCGTCGCGCTCGTCGCCATCGCCTGGCTGGTGGTTCCGCCGATCGCCCGCTCGCAGCTCGAATCGCGACTGACCGGGACGCTCGGCCGTCCGACCCGTGTCGAGACGGTCGCGTTCAATCCGTTCCGGCTGGAGCTCGAACTTCGCAAGCTCACGATCGCCGGTCGCGAGGCCGGCCCGCCGTTCGTGGCGGTCGACGGGATCGTCGCCGACCTCTCGGCGGCGTCGATCTGGCACCGCGCGCCGGTGCTCGACGCGCTCAGGATCGTGCGGCCGTCGATCGCGCTCGCGCGTGACGCCGAGGGCCGATGGAGCTTCGACGACATCGCCGATCGGCTCGCCTCGGCACCTCCGGGACCACCGCCCCGGTTCTCGCTCAACAATATCGAGATCGACGGCGGGTCGGTGACGTTCGACGACCGGGCGGCGGGACGCCGCCACGCGCTCACCGCGCTCGACGTCGGCATCCCGTTCCTTTCGTCGCTGCCCTACCAGACCGATGTCCGGGTGACGCCGCGGGCGTCCGGCGTGGTCAACGGCGCGCGTTTCGCGCTGGGCGGGTCGACGGTACCGTTCGCCGAGCGGCGCGAGGCGTCGCTCGACATCGACATCGACGCGCTGCCGCTCCCGGAGTACGTCGCCTACCTGCCGTCGAAGCCGCGTTTCACGCTCGCCGGCGGCGCGCTGACGACACGGCTCAAGCTCGTGTTCGTCGACGGGAAACCGGCCGAGCGCAAGCTCGAACTGCGCGGCGAGGCGCGTGTCGACGCGCTCGCGGTCCGTCGCGCCGACGGTTCTCCGGTCCTGGGCGCCGAGCGGATCGCGGTCGTCCTCGATCGCGTCGATGTGTTCGGCCGCGACGCGCGGCTCGCGTCGGTCGCGATCGACGCCCCGCAGGCCGACGTGCGGCGCGCCGCGGACGATTCGCCCGAACTCGCGCGACCGTTCGAGACTTCCGCCGCGACGGCCCCCGCCGCAACGGCCGCGCGCGAGGCGGCGTGGACGGTGCGCGTCGCGCGCGCGACGATCGCGCGGGGCGCGCTCTCGCTCGCCGACGCCGGATCGGGTTTTCGCACCTCGCTCTCCGATGTCGCGGTCGACGCGCCATCGCTGTCGACGCTCGCCGGCGAACGCGCGAAGCTCGAGGTGTCGTTCGTGTCGTCGGACCGGATCGCGAGCTTCACCGGCGAGGCGGACGCCGACCTCGCGGGACGTTCCGCCGACGGCCGTTTCGCGCTGACCCGGTTCTCGCTCGGGCTGCTCTTCCCCTACTACAAGGACGCGCTGGCCGTCGACGTGCAGAAGGGCTCGCTCGACTACGCCTCGGCGTTCTCGCTGGGCGCGGACGGGCGGCTCGCGCTCTCGCAGGGCGAGGCGGCGATCACCGATCTGCGGCTCGCGTTCCCCGGGGCCCGCGAGCCGCTGTGGCGCGTCCCCCGGCTCGCGGCGCGCGGCATCGACGTCGACGTGCCCGCGCGCAAGGTCGCGATCGGCGAGATGGAGAGCCGCGGCGCGGCGCTCAAGGTCGTGCGCGATCGCGACGGCACGCTCGAGGTCGCGCGCTTCGTCCGGACGACCGCGGCGACCGGCGTCCCCGCCGCGAACGCGACGGGCGCGACGAACGCCGCCGCCGCGAGCGTCGCCGCCCGGGACGACGCGACCTGGCAATACGCGATTCGCAAGCTCTCGATCGACCGTGTCGCGATCGACGGCGAGGACCGCGTGCCCGATCCGCCGGCGAAGTTCGCGCTGAAGGACCTCTCGGTCGCGGCGACCGACATCGGCAACGCCCGGGGCTCGCGCGCGACCGTGACGCTGCGCACCGGGGTCGGCGAGCGCGGACGGCTCGTGTACGCCGGCGCGGTGGGCACCAATCCGTTCGCGCTGGACGGGCGTCTCGACGCCACGTCGATCGCGATCGCGATCGCCAAGGCGTACGTCGAGCCCAGGGTGAACGTCGTCCTGACCGGCGGCACGCTCGACGCGAAGGGCCGCGTGACGCTGACGCCGGTCGACGGCGCCGCGCCGCGGGCGACCTGGAACGGCGGGATCGCGGTGCGCGATTTCGCGATGCTCGACCGGCCCTCGTCGTCGGACCTCGCGCGCTGGAAGCTCCTCGCGCTCGACGACGTCGACGTCGTCTCGGCGCCGCTCGCCGTCGCCATCGGCCGGATCGGGCTCGAGGATTTCGCCGCGCGCGCGATCGTGTATTCGGACGGCACGCTCAACCTCGCGCGGCTGCTCACGCCGGGCGCCGAGCCGGTGCCGGCACCGGACGCGAGACCCGCGCCGGCCACCGACGCGCCGCCCGCGCGCGAGGCGCTGCCGATCGCGATCGGCCGCATCGAGCTCCTGCGCGGCGCCGTCAATTTCTCCGATCTCTTCGTCAGGCCGAACTATTCGGCCAATCTGACCGACGTCGCCGGGACGATTTCGACGCTGAAGGCCGGCGACTCGGGCGATGTCGCGGTCGTCGCGCGCATCGAGCGCACGGCACCGGTCGAGATCCAGGGCCGGATCGCGCCGTTCGGCACGGCGCTCGCGCTCGACATCTCGGCCAAGGCGGCCGACGTCGACCTGCCGCCGCTGACGCCGTACTCGGCGAAGTACGCCGGCTACGGCATCGAGAGGGGGAAGCTCTCGTTCGACGTCCGCTACCGGATCGACGATCGCAAGCTCGCGGCGGAGAACCGGCTGGTGCTCGACCAGCTCACCTTCGGGCCGCGCGTCGACAGCCCCGACGCGACCAAGCTCCCGGTGCTGCTCGCGGTCGCGCTGCTCAAGGACGCGAAGGGCGTCATCGATGTCAGGCTGCCGATCTCGGGCTCGCTCGACGATCCGCAGTTCTCGGTGTTCGGGCTGGTCGTGCAGGTGATCGTCAACTTGATCGCGAAGGCGGCGACCGCGCCGTTCGCGCTCCTGTCGGCGGCGTTCGGCGGCGGCGAAGAGCTGTCGACGCTGCCGTTCACCGCGGGTTCGTCGGCGCTGGCCGGCGAGGCGGTCGCGCGCATCGACACGCTCGCGAAGGCGCTCGCCGACCGGCCGGGGCTGAAACTCGACATCGGCGGACGCGCCGACCCGGCGGCCGATCGCGCCGCGTTGCGCCGCGCGGCGGCGGAGACGATGTTGAAGCGCGAGAAGCTCAAGTCGCTCGCGGGTTCGGGTTCGGCACCCACGTCGGTCGACGCGGTGACGATCGGCGCCGACGAACGCGCGCGATGGCTCACCGCGGCCTATCGCGCTGCGCCGATCGCCGAGCGTCCGCGCAACGCGCTCGGGATGCTGAGGGAAGTGCCGCCCGCCGAGATGGACGCTATGCTGCTGGCCAGCGCGAAGGTCGACGACGAGGCGCTCGCCTTGCTCGCCAACGCGCGTGCGCAGGCGGTCAAGGACGCGCTGGCCGCGAAAGGAATCGCCGGCGAGCGCCTGTTCCTGACCGCACCGAAGCTCGGCACCGAAGGCGAGAAGGCGGCCGCGGCACCGGGCCCGACCGAGGTGAAGGCCGCGACGTCGCCGCCGGCCCGGGTCGACCTCGCGTTGCGCTGACGCCACAGTCGCGCCGGATCGGGTGGCCCGCCGATCGCACGAGCCTTGTGCCGGCGCCGGGGTGCCACCATGATCCCCGGAACGTCGGGGGCGCGGATCGTCCGTGGCCCGGATCGGCGTCGAAACGTCCGGGAGAACCACGATGCGCATCGCCGCCGCGCTCTTCGCCTTCCTGCTGCCGCTCGCCGCGTTCGCGGCCACGCCGGCCGAGGAGAAGGCCTTCGTCGACGCCTACCGCAAGGCCTACGAGGGGAAGGACGCCAAGGGGCTCTCGGCGCTCTTGTACACCAAGGGCGCGGACCCCAAGGCGCTCGAGTTCTACACGATGATGATGACCGACGGGATGGGCTCGAAGATCTCGTCGATCGAGTTGAAGGCGCTCGACGACGACGATCGCAAGCGCGCGTCGGCGACGATGCCGGGGCCCGACGGGAAGAACCTCAAGCTGACGCTCGCGCCGGTGAAGAAGCTCGTGATCAGGAAGACGACCAAGGATGCTTCCGGGTCGTCGAGCAGCACCAGCTCGGTGTTCGTCGCCGAGTCCGGGGGGAAACTCGTGATCCCGGTGCCCGGGAAGTGAGCCCGGCGCGGGTGCCGGCGCGGCTTTGGCCCATTCGCAACCCCGCGGCGGCGGAGGTACGGACGCCGGAAACGAAACGGGCGCCGGCCGCTGGCCGCGGCGGGCGCCCGTCGCAGGCGAGGAAGGGGCTCAGACGCGCCGGCGGTACTCCCCGGTGCGCGTGTCGACCTCGATCCGGTCGCCGGTGCTGACGAACAGCGGAACCGCGACCTCGAAGCCGGTCGCGAGCTTGGCCGGCTTGGTCACCTTGCCGGACGTGTCGCCCTTGACCGCGGGCTCGGTGTAGGTGACCTCGCGTACCACCGAATTCGGCAGTTCGACCGAGATCGCGCGGCCCTCGTAGAACGTGATCTCGCAGGGGAGGCCGTCCTCGAGGTAGTTGAGCGCGTCGGCCATCGAATCCTTCTCGACCTCGTACTGGTTGAACTCGCCGTCCATGAACACGTACATCGGGTCGGCGAAGTACGAGTAGGTCACGTCCTTCTTGTCGAGCTGGATCGTCTCGAATTTCTCGTCGGCGCGGTAGATCGTCTCCGTGCCGGTGCCCGACAGGAGGTTCTTGAGCTTCATCTTCACGACGGACGCGTTGCGGCCGGACTTCGAGAACTCGGCCTTCTGCACGACCATCGGGTCCTTGCCGACCATGATCACGTTGCCGGCCCGGACTTCCTGGGCGATCTTCATCGGAGTGCTCCGTGGCGCCGGCCCGCGACCCGAAGGTCGGCCGGACGCCTGAATGGGGGTTGGTAGGGAAATCGAGAAACCGATAATTATAGCCTATCTTCGACGAATTCAACAAGCTGGGCGGCCAGATCGCGGGCGGCCGCGAGCCGGGACGCCCAGCCGCGGGCACGTTCTTCGAGCCCGGGCAACGCCGCCTCGAACGCCGGCCAGGTCGTGGCGAGCGCTTTCGCGTCCGCGGTGTTGAGCGCCTGCCAGAACGCGCGGGTCGCGCCGGCGAGCGCCGGGTCGGCGCCGACGACGTAGCGCGCGAGGAACGCGTCGACCTTGGCCAGATGGGCGTTCGCCTCCTGCGCGTACGCCTGCCAGGCGAACGGCAGCGCCGCCCATTGCGCGCGGACGAACGAGTCCTCGCCGCGCACCAGCGCGAAATCGCACGCCCACAGGACCTCGTCGAACTCGCGCTGCGCGACGAACGGCACGGCGGCGATCGTGAGCGCGCCGCGTGTCACCGAACGACCGGTCGCCGGCACGAGCCCTCCGGTCCACGCGTCGACCGCCTCGACGGCCACGCCCGGCGGCACGAGCGCGATCGTCGGCGACGCGGCGTCGGCCCAGGCGTCGAACAGCGAGGCGGGCGGGATGCCGGGGTAGACGAAGACCAGCGCGACGCGCGCGGTGTCGGCGCGCGCGACGCCCAGGCGCGCGAGCGTCGCCGCGCGTCGGCGCGGATCGGCGCGGACGGCGTCGCGGCGCGCGATGAGGTCGCGCTCGCGCAGGAGGCCGCCGGTCGCGGCCGTGAATCCGGGGAAAAAGACCCATCGGGGCGAACCGGTCGCCGGATGCGGAGACGCGCGGCCGTGGGCGCCGTCGACCCATGCCTCGGCGGACAGGTACTCGAGTACGATCCACACCGGCGGCCGGGCGGCTGCCGCCATCGCCGCCACCGCCGGCGCAGGCAGTCCACCGCCGAACGCTTCGACCACGACATCCGCTTCGGCGACCGCCGCATCGCCGGGCGAGGGGCCGAGGCGGATGTCCACCCCCTGCGCCCGGGGCTTGGGCGCGTCCGCGTCGATTTCCGGTACCAGCCGGGCCAGGCTCGCGACATCATCGATCCACAGCGTCACGGACTGACGATGCTCGTCGGCGAGCTGGCGCGCGAGCCGCCAGGCGACGCCGGCGTCGCCGTAGTTGTCGACGACCCGGCAGACGAGGTTCCAGCGCAGCGAGCCGGCCATCCGGCGATTTGACCACGTTCGCCCGGTTCCGGTGACGCTGGCGCGGAGATTGCTGAAGGTCGGGAGGCCGGGCGCGGCAGTTGCTAGAATCCTCGCGCCGCTACGCCATATGCCCTGCCGCCAAGCCCGCCGCCATGGACGCCGAAGCCACGCCCGATCCCCGGTCCGACCCCCTGGTCATCGACGTCGTCTCCGATGTCGTCTGCCCCTGGTGCTACGTCGGCAAGCGCCACCTGGAAGTCGCGATCGCGATGCTCGAGGAGCAGGGCGAGCCGCGGCCGGTCGTCCGCTGGCATCCATTCGAACTCAATCCCGACCTGCCGGCCGACGGTGTGCCGCGTCGCGATTACCTGGAACGCAAGTTCGGGGGCCCCACGCGCGCCGCCCAGATCTACGACCGCGTCCGCAGCGCCGGCACGCAGGCCGGCATCGCGTTCGATTTCGACCGGATCGAGCGCCAGCCCAACACGCGCGACGCGCACCGGCTGATCGCCTGGGCCCAGAACCGGGGCGACGCCGAGCCGACGGTCGAGCGGCTGTTCCGCGCCTACTTCCTCGAGGGCCGTTTCGTCGGCGGCACGAGCGAGCTCGCCGCGCTCGCGGCCGATGCGGGTCACGACGCCGACGCCGCGCGGGAATTCCTGCATTCGGACGTCGGCCGCGGCGAGATCGAAGAAGCCGAGGAGCGCGCCCGCTCGCTCGGCATCACCGGCGTGCCGTTCTTCATCATCGACGGACGCTACGGGCTCTCCGGCGCGCAGCCGTCCGAGGTGCTGGTCCGCGCGATCCGCAACGCGCGCGAGCGCGCGGCGGCCGATTAGCGCCTGTTGACGCCCTGGCCGCGTCCGCGGCGTTCGCGGCGTTCGCGGACCCGGGGGCGTCTACCGCCGCGCGCGCAGCGTGTTGAGCGCGAGCGTCGCCGCGACGATCGAGATGCCGGCGACGTTGAGCCAGAGCTGGTTGAACACGAGGGCCAGTCCCCCGACGGTCAGCAGCACCTGCTCGAAACGCGTGATCGTCGTCGCCCACCAGCGCGTGTAGGCGGCCGAGAGCGCGAGGATGCCCATCGCGCCGGCGACGACCGCCGAGGCGAACGGCGCCCAGGAAAAATCGATGAAGAGCAGCGCCGGCGTGTAGGTGAACATGAACGGCACCAGCGCCTTGCCCATCGACAGCCGGAACGCGGTCAAGCCGGTGCGCATCGGCTCGGAGCCGGCGATGCCGGCGGCGGCGTAGGCGGCGAGCGCGACCGGTGGCGTCACGTCGGCGAGCACGCCGTAGTAGAAGACGAAGAAGTGCGTCGCGAGCAGCGGCACGCCCAGCGTGCTCAGCGCCGGCGCCGCGATCGACGCGAGGATGATGTAGGTCGGCGTCGTCGGCACGCCGGTGCCCATCAGGATGCAGGCGATCGCGACGAACAGCAGGCCGAAGAAGACTTTCGCGCCGTTCTCGGTGACCCAGCCGGTCGGATCGATCGCGAGCACCCAGCCGCCGACATGGGTCGCGAGGTCGACGACCGCGCCGGAGAACTTGAAGCCCAGCCCCGAAAGCGTCAGCGTCCCGAGGATGAGTCCGACGCATGCGCAGGCCGCGCCGATCGCGAGCGCGTACTTCGCGCCTCCGGAGAGCCCCTCGATCAGCGGTCCCCAGGTGAGCGTCTGGCCCTGCAGCCGGCCCCAGCCGAACTTGCGCGCCAGCAGCGGGATGTACGAGCAGACGAAGCAGAGCACGATGCCCCAGAACGCCGACAGGAACGGCGTGAAATCGAGCAAGAGCATCGTGACCAGCGCGATCAGCGGGAACACGAGGTGCCAGCTCTCGCCGATCACGCGCGAGAGCTTCGGGATCAAGTGCGGCTCGACGCCTTTCAGCCGGAGGCGCTTCGCCTCGAGGTGGACCATGGTCAGGCAGGCGAAGTAGTGGAACAGCGCCGGGACGATCGCCACGAGCACCAGGAACTTGTACGGCACGCCGAGCAGCTCGGCCATGACGAACGCCGAAGCGCCCATCACCGGCGGCGTGACCTGGCCGCCGCACGAGGCCGAGGCCTCGACCGCGCCGGCGA
>JADZDA010000219.1 GCA_020851255.1 Burkholderiales bacterium
CCGACGAGAAGACGCCGCCGACGACTCGCCACCAGCCGTCCAGCTGGGCGGCGCTCGGGTGCATGCGCCCGATCCAGGAGGCGGGCCCGCCTCCGAGCAGGGCGAGTCTCAACGGCCGGCCGTGGCGGATGCGGATGGGATCCAATCGTCGTGTCCTCGTGGAAGCGTGCGCGTCACGCGGTCGCGCAAATCGGCGCGGACGCGGCGGCAGCGATGCCGGTGGCGCCGGGTCCGCACGCGGCGGCCGCAACATGCGCCGATGCGGGCGATGCGTTCGCCCGCGCGGGCGAGCGCTCGCGCGCACCCCGCCCGGAGGCCGGTGCCCGGTCAGATGCCCCGCGCCCAGTACGCGCAGAAGCGCGCGACGTTGCCGCGCAGGTACAGGTTGTAGCCGCCCCAGCCTTCGTACTTGGGCAGCCGCACCGCGCCCATCGCGTCGTCGTTCAGGCACTTGCCCTCGGCGGCGAGCTGCCTGGCGGCGCTGGAAACATCGGTCATGTACTCCTTGAGCGCGCGCACGTCGTCCTTGGTGCCGAGCCGCCCGCCGGGTCCGGGATGCCCGGGGATCATCCGGTCCCAGTCCATCGCCAGCACGCGATCGAGCCCGGCGAACCACTCGGGCACGTAGCCGTCGGCCATGTCGCGGAAGAGCACGGCGCCGACCGGAATCCAGTCGACGGCGAAGAGGATCTTCTCGCGCGGCAGCAGCATCACCAGCGAGTTGTCCGAGTGGTTGTTGCCGACCCACAACAGGTCGAGCCGCACGCCGCCCAGCTGGATCGTGCTGCCCCCGTCCTCGACGATCATGTCGGGCAGGACGATGTTGGGATTCTGCAGCGCGGCGAGGCGCTTGTGCGCGCTCTTGTGCGAGATGAACGTCGCGCCGGCTTCCTTGAAGGGCTTGCCGCCGGCGATGTGGTCGTAGTGGTGGTGGCTGTAGACGACGTACTTGATCGGCGCCGGCGTGATCTTGCGGATTTCTTGCAGGTAGGCCGTCGACGCCTGCGGATTGATGAACGCGATCGGGTCGGTTGCGATCACGCCCTCCGGTGTGACGATGAACATCGCCTGGTGTCCGCCGGCGCGGAAGACGTAGACGTTGTCGGTGACCTTGGTCGTCGCGTAGGGCGACGGTGCCGCGGGCGCCGCGGCGGAAGGCGCAGCGGGCGCGGCCGGTGACGGCGATTGCGCACCGACCGGTGCCGCAAGGGCGGCGCAGAGCAGTGCGACGGAAAGGGGTGACGCGGACAGGCGCATGACGGGCTCCGGAACGGGTTCGACGCGGATCGTGCGGCCTCGGGCCGCCGAGGTCAACAGGCGCGCCGGGGCGAGGATTCCGGTCCGCCACCGCGGGCGCCCGGCGGGCACGTCGAGGCCCTCGGCGCGGGCGCCGGCGCGCCGCCGGCGGCCGCGCGTGCCGCGGGACGTCCGGGGGACCTGGGCGATCGCCGGCCTGCGTGCCGGGCGCAAGACCGGCGCGCCCGTCTTGACGATGCCTTCCGAATAGCGTCAACTGCCCTGGAGATCGTGCCTTTCCCCCGTCCAGTCCAGGAGCCGACCATGGCCAGGAAGTCGAGCAGCGCATCCGCGGCGAGCGCAACCGCCGCCACCCCCAAGGCCCGATCCAAGCCCAAGCGCCGGCCGCCGGCCAGGAAAGCGCTCGGCGCGGCCCCGAAGCCCGCGGCCGGCGTCGGCTACGCCGACATGTCGAAGATGGCGAACATGCTGACGCCCGAGCAGGCTATCGAGCTCTACAAGGCGAACGCGCGGATGGCCCTCGACGTCATCAACGCCGCCATCGAGAGCACCGCGAAGCTGCGCAAGCTCCAGTTCGAAGGCGAGGAGCAGGCGCGGGCGTTCCACAAGAAGGCGGTGCGCTCGGCCGCCGAGGCGAGCGATCCGCAGTCGCTGATGGCCGCCGGCCAGGGCGCGGCGCAGGAGGCGCTCGAGAAGTCGATGCGCTACTGGGGTGAGATGTTCGAACTCATCACCGAGATCCAGAGGCGCGTGTTCACGCTGATCGAAGACCAGGCCGACGGGATGCCCGGCGTCAAGCAGGCGAAGGCGGCGATGGCGGCGATGCCGGATCTGAAACCGCTGCAGAACGTCGTCGACGCGATGAAGGGCGTCGTGGGGTCCGGCGGCCACGCGTTCGACCAGATGCAGAAGGTGCTCGGCGATTTCACCCGCTACGCGCAGACGTCGATGCCGGGCGGACGGCGCTAGTGGGAGGACCGGCCGCGGGCGCGCGCCCGCGGCCGCACCGCCGCGGCCCGCCCGCCGGTGCAACGGAGGGCCAGAAGAGGTATGATGGATACCTCTTCATAAGCGTGCGGACGCAGGCCGGACTCCGATGACCGAGACGATCCAGGGTTGGCAGTGCGTCGGCTGCGGGCGGGTCGAGGCGCCGCGCAACTGCGTCGGCATCTGCCGGGACCGCAAGGTCGAGCTGGTCCATGCATCGGACCTCGTGGACGCACTCGCACGGCTCGACCGCGCCGAGGCGCAGGTCGAGGCGCTGCGGGTGCTCGTGCGCCAGATCGCCGTCGTCACGCCACGCGACGGCCGGTGGGAGTCGAGCTACCGGTCGTTGCAGGAACGCGCGCAGCGGCTGCTCGCGGCGTCCGCGACGACGGCTTGGCCGACCGGTGCGCCTGTACCGGGTCGCGGGGAGCCGAAAATGCCGGATCAGTCGCTGCCGTTCCGATCGGCGCGCGGCGACACGAGGTAGGCCAGCGCGGCGCGGAGCTTCGCCGGCGCCACCGGCTTGGAGAGCCACACGAACCCGCTGGACTCGAGCGCCGACACGTCGTCCGGCGCACTGGCACCGGTCACCACCAGCGCGGGAACGTCGGCGCCGACGATCGAGCGGACCCCGGCGATCGCGTCGAGGCCGCTCGCGTCGTTCGGCAGTCGATAGTCGACGACGAGCGCGTCCGGCCGCCAGCCTCCCCCGACGCGCGCGGCGACCATGGCGTGAGCCGTTCGCGCGTCCGCTGCCGCGCAGGATTCGCAGCCCCAGTCCTCCAGCAGGTCGACCATCGCGGCGCGCACCGCCTCGTCGTCCTCGACGACGACGATGCGCCGGCCGGCGAGCGTGGCATCCGGCGCTCGCGCGGTCGGGGCAGGCGCAACCTCCGCGTCCCCGTGCCTGACACGCTCCGCGACGACCCGGAAAACGGATCCGCGCCCGGGCTCCGAGTCGACCTCGATGCGGTGCCCGAGCAACGATGCGAGCCGCCGGACGATCGCCAGCCCGAGGCCGAGGCCGCGGGAGCGGTCGCGTTCCGGATTGTCGATCTGGTAGAACTCCTCGAAGATGCGCTCGCGTTCGGCTGCGGGGACGCCCGGACCGCTGTCCCTGACCTCGATCGCGACCTGCGGTCCGCGCCGGCGCGCGCCGATCACGACGCCGCCGCGCGCGGTGACCTTGATGGCGTTGGCCGCGAGGTTGGCGACGATGCGTTCGAGCAGGACCGGGTCGGACCGCACGACCAGCCGCGTCGGCACGATCGCGAGCTTGATCCCCCGCTCGAGCGCGGGCGGCACGAAGACGTCGGCGATGCGCTCGAAGATCGCGTCCAGGGGGACCGGCTGCGGCCTCGCTTCGATGACGCCGGCGTCGAGGCGTGACACGTCGAGCAGCGAGGAGAGGAGTTCTTCGAGCGAGGCGACCGACCGCTGGACGCGTTCGGCGATCCGCGCGCCCTCGTCGTCGGCCACGTGCCGCGGGAGTTTCGCCGCGAACAGGCCGAGCGCGTGCAGGGGCTGGCGCAAGTCGTGGCTCGCCGCCGCGAGGAACCGCGACTTGGCGCGGTTCGCGGTCTCCGCGGCGTCCCGGGCCTCGCGGGTACGCGCGAGCTGTTCGACCAGTTCGACGCTCTTCTCCGCGACGCGACGTTCGAGGTCGAGGTTCGTGCGTTCGGCGTCGTTGAGCGCCCGGACGAACCGGTCGACGAGGATCCAGCCCACCAGGACCAGGAACGCGAGCGCCGCGTAGGGTACGAGCCACACCTCGCGGATCTGGTAGGGATCGTTCGCCGCGATCCAGTCGTGGACGCCGAAGCCGACCGACACGGCGCCCGCCAGGAGCAGCAGCGCGCTCTCGGTGTTGCGGGCGGCGATCGCGTAGCGCGCGACCGCCCCGAGCGCCACCAGGACCAGGCCGATCGCGCCGGCGCGGATGGCGACCGCCGCAGGCCCGATGAATCCGGCGGGCCACGCGATGTAGAGCGCGGGGACGACCGCAATCCCGAAAGCGATCACGACACGCCGGTAGAGCGGCCAGTCGACGCCGGTGAAGCGCAGGCAGAAGAGGCAGAGCAGCGCGACGAATGCCATGTAGATGCCGTGCCAGAGGATCGGCCAGTGCAGGTCCGGCAGCGGCGGCTCGGGCAGGATCGTGAGCGCGGTATGCACGCCCCAGAGGATGGCGGCGAGGCTGAACAGCCCGTAGGCGGGATCGCGTCGCCGCACCCAGAGCATCAGGATGAAGAGCCCGACGACGACGATCGTCGCCGAAACGAGCATCGGCCCGAGCGAGTGGACGAACAGGTCGGCGAACGCGATGCGTCGCACTTCGGCGGCCGGGCCGACGACGATCGGTTCGAGGCCGCCCAGTGAAGCGCGGGGTACGAACACGCGCACGTCGATCCGATTCGCGCCGGCACGGGGCAAAGCGAACGGGAGCGCGAACGCCTGCGACCGTTCCCAGCTCTGCGGCAGGCGGCGCGCGAGGTCGCCGGTGGTACCGACCAGCGTGTCGTTGACGAACACCTGGGCGTGCACGTTCGTGCCCGGGAGGTAGATCGCGTAGAGGGTCTCCGGTGCCTCCGCCAGCGTCCAGTCGAAGGTGTACCAGGCGAATCCGGTGGTCGTGGGACGCTCGACGCTCCAGGGGTCGGGCAGGCGTATCGGCGCGCCCGCGCGCGGGTCGGCCGGCGGCAGCGGTGTCGGGTCGATGGCGAGACGCCCTTCGATGAGCGTCTGGACGGCGGCCGGTACCGCGGCGACGCCATCCGCCGGTTGCGCGAGGCCGAACACGAGCGCGGCGGCGGCGCAAGCCGAACGGACCATGCGGGCAGGGTGAAAATTCATCGTCGGGCGCTCGCGCGATTCCGTATCATGCCCATCGACAGGAGGCCGGTCCATGGTACCGGTCGCCGCTGGCCCGCGAGACGATGAACGCCCGAAGCGAACCGCTGCTGATAGGCATCGCCGACGACCATCCGATCATGCGTTCGGCGCTCGTCGACGCCCTCGGCGAGCTCGGGCCCGGAACGCGTTTCGTCGAGGCGGCCGACGCGGCGCAGACGCTCGCGATGGTCGATGCCCATCCGGGCCTCGATCTCCTGGCGATCGATCTGCGGATGCCGGGCGCCAACGGCCTGGAGACGGTCAGGGCGCTGAGGGCTCGTGCACCCTCGGTGCCGCTGGTCGTCGTGTCGGCCGACGACGACCCGGCGCACATAGGTCCGCTCCTCGAGATCGGCGTTTCGGGGTTCGTCCCCAAGAGCGAGCCTCCCGCGGTGATCGTCTCGGCGGTGCGCCTCGTGCTCGCCGGCGGGAGCTACGTGCCGCCCCGGCTGGCCGCGGCCGGAGCCGTGCCCAGGGTCGGCCCGGCGCCGGTCGACATGACACCGCGCCAGTGGGAGGTCGTCAGGCTGCTCGCGCGGGGCATGCCCAACAAGGCGATCGCCCGCGCGCTGGGCGTCACCGAAGGGACCGTCAAGGTGCACCTGATCGCGGTGTTCCGCGCGCTCGACGTCCGCAACCGCACGGCGGCCGTGCTCGCGGCGCAGCGCTATCTCGACTGAGACGGGGCGCGGGTCGTTTCCGACCGTGCCACCGGCGAAGGCGTCCCGGCGGTTCGCGGCGGCAGGGCGATCGCGGCCGGACGCGCCGCGCCCGCAGCGGCCGTCCGCGACGCACCGGCGGAGACGCGCGCGTCGGTTTCTGGCCTGACGACCTTGCCGTCGACGCAGGTCGCGAACGCCGCGATGTCGACCGCATAGCGCTCGCAGGCCTCGTCGCCGACGACCTGGGGTGTCGCTGCGCCCGCGAGCATGGGCAGCGAAAAGAACGCGCCGGCGAGCGCCCGGCGGGTACCGCGGTTCGATCGCATGGTCGCCTCCGGTCAGAACGTCGGGACCGGAGGAAGCGCGTCTGAGGCGACGCTTCGGGCGAACACACGATCGGCCGCGGGAACCGACGGATCGCCGGCCGGCGCGTGGAGGCAATCGGAAGCGGCGCAGTCGCCGGAGACCGGGAGAGGCGATTCGGCCGGCGCGACGCCGACGCGATCCGCGTGCAGCCACAGGAGGCTCGCGAGACCGATCACCAGGGCCGATGCCGCCAGCGCTCGCGCGGCGGACGCGGTCTTCGCACCTTCACGGTCGATTTGCGTACGGAACATGGCGGATCTCCCGGTGGACGCATCGCGGATCGCGATGGAGGGAGCATCGCGCTCGCGGCGCGATCCGGGAATTGCGCATTGGATCCGTCGGGCCTATGCCCGACGGCGCGGGCCGCCTATGACCAATGTCGTAGGCTGGGCGCCGTGCCGGTTCCGTCCGAGGGGCGGACGCCGGTGCGCGGCGCCCGGGGGCGGATCAGCGCCTGACGAAGTCGATGACGATCGCGCCGGGTTCCCGGCGGCGGTACTCGATCGAGACGGCGTCGCCGTAGCGGGCCGCGAGCTGCTCGAGCAGCGGCAGCGGGTCGTGGTCGTTGACGAAGCGCATCGTTTCGCCGGCGTGCAGCGCGTCGAGGGCGCCGAAGATCGCGGCGTGGCGGAAACGCTTGGCGATGCCGCGGGCGTCGAACGGATAGATCGCGTCGGCGTTCAGGTGGACGTGGGGCAGGGAAGTCATGGGATCCTCGGTTGGGGCGGGGTTCTCGCAGTCAGCCGCGCTCGAGCAGCGCCCGTTTGTCCTTCACGTCGGCCCAGCGGTCGGCGTCCGGCGGCGCCGGCTTCCTGGCGGTGATCACGGGCCAGACCTTCGCGAGTTCGGCGTTGACCGCGGTGAAATCGCGCTGGGACCTGGGCAGGTCGTCGTCGGCGTAGATCGCCTCGACCGGGCATTCGGGCACGCAGAGCGTGCAGTCGATGCATTCGTCGGGATCGATGACCAGGAAGTTCGGGCCTTCGCGGAACGCGTCGACCGGGCACACGTCGACGCAGTCGGTGTGCTTGCAGCGGATGCAGGCCTCGGTGACGACGTAGGTCATCGCGGGAACTCGCGCGCGGCCCGCCGCCGGTCCGCATAAGGGGTATGATGCATACCTGTTAAGGATATCAGGCCCGCGCCATAGAAGCAATATATCTCCTGCATGTTCAAGTGCCGATGCGACTGACGACGTTCTCCGATTACACGCTGCGGGTCCTCATGTACGTCGCGATCGACCGGGACCGGCTCGCGACGATTCCCCGGATCGCCGCGGCCTACGGCGTGTCGCGCAACCATCTGATGAAGGTGGTCCAGCACCTCGCGCAGTCGGGAGTCGTCGAGACGGTGCGCGGGAAGGGCGGCGGATTGCGTCTCGCCCGCGACCCCGCGGACATTCGCATCGGCGCGATCGTGCGGGACGCCGAAGGGGCGGCGCCGATCGTCGAATGCCTGTCGGCGGGTGCGAGCGACTGCCCGATCGCGCCGGTGTGCCGGCTCGCGGGGGTGCTCGTCGAGGGCTTCGACGCGCTCTACGAGCGGCTCGACCGTTACACGCTCGCCGATCTGGTCGGCCACCGACGCGCGCTCGCGAGCGTGCTGGTCGCCGCACCGGCGCCGCGGTCGCGCCGGGCCTCCGCGGCGCGGGGCACCGACCGCTGACGCGTGGCGGGTGGCGCGGCGAACCGCGCGTCGCCGGCGACACGTTCCGGAGGGGGACCGGGTGCCCGGGGCCGGACTCGAACCGGCAAGGCGGTTGCCCGCCGAGGGATTTTAAGTCCCTTGTGTCTACCCGTTTCACCACCCGGGCGCGCGTCACCGCGCCATTCTAGCTCGCGATCACGTGCGCGCCGCATGGTTCGAGGCGTGCGACCGTGATAGCTTGCAGGCTTCGCCTTCCGACGACGCCCAAGTGGACGAGCGCCTCGCGAACGACATCGGCCGATGGGTGATCGGCGCCGCCCTCGGGGGCGACAATGAGGCCGCGGTGCTCGACGGTGTCTGCGAGCGGCTGCGCGCCGCCGGCATCGACCTGGTGCGGGTCGCGCTCGCCGGCGACCTGCTCGATCCGACCTACGACGGCCAGGGCGTCCGCTGGAATCGCGGACAGCGGGCGTCGCAGCAGCGCTTCCTGCGCAACAGCGGCGCCGATACCGACGAAGAGTGGCTGCGCAGCCCGTTCTATCCGCTGATCGCCGGCGAGGTCGACCGGATCCGGCGCCGGCTGACCGCAGGATTCGTCCGCGGCGAGTTTCCGGTGCTCGACGAACTCGCCGACCGTGGCGGGACCGACTACGTCGCGCTGATCGTCCGGGTCGCCGAGACGATGCGGCTCGGCGACACGAGCGGCGTCGTGTCGTCGTGGACGACCGACGCGCCGCGCGGCTTCCTGGACGACGAACTCGCGCTGCTGGAGGCGATCATGCCGGCGATCGCGGCGACCTTCCTCTGGCGGACGAGCCACCACGCCGCGCGCACGCTGATCCAGACCTACCTCGGCACCGACGCCGCGCAGCGCGTGCTCGCCGGCAACGTCATGCGCGGCCGCGCCGAGCGCATCCGGGCGGTCGTCTGGTTCTCCGACCTGGTGGGCTTCACGCGGCTCGCGGACACGACCGAACCGGACATCGTGCTCGCGATGCTGAACGACTACGCCGAGGCCCAGGTCGAATCGATCGAGGCGCACGGCGGCCATGTGCTCAAGTTCATCGGCGACGGCATGCTCGCGATCTTCCCCGACGGCGAGGACGGCTCGGCCTGCGCGCGGGCTCTCGACGCCGCCGCCGACCAGCGCCGGCGGATCGACCGGCTGAACGCGCGGCGGAGCACGGCTGGATTGCCGGTGAGCGACACCCACCTCGCGCTGCACATCGGCGAACTGCTCTACGGCAACGTCGGCAGTCCGCGCCGCCTGGATTTCACCGTCCTGGGCCCCGCGGTGAACGAGGCGGCGCGCATCGAGGCGCTGTGCGGATCGCTCGACCGTCCGGTGATCGTGTCGAGCGCGTTCGCGCAGGCGGCCGGCGAAGCCAGCGCGCGGCTCGTGAGCCTCGGCCGCTACCTGCTGAAGGGCGTGGCCAGGCCGCAGGAGCTCTACACGCTGGACCCCGGCTGACCGGGTTCCCGGGAAACCGGCATCCGGTGCGCCAGGGCGGGGAAGTCGCGCGCGAGTTCGCGCCACATCCGCACGAGCGACGCCGCGCAGTCCGCCGCCCGGATCGTTCCCAGATTGCGCGCGTGCTCGTGGCGGATCGCGAGCGGCTCGTGGATCGCGGCGTAGCGGCCGCCGCCCAGCGCGATGCGCAGCCAGGCGTCGTAGTCGTCGACACCGACCAGATCGTGGCGGGCGAAGGCGCCGGCGCGGACCAGCGAGTCGCGTCGCGCGACCGCGGTCAGGGCCGGCACGCAGTCCGTGCCCAGCAACGCGTCGACGATGTCGCCTTCGGGCAGCCAGCGTCGCCTTGGCACCGGCGTGGATCGCTCGGGCGGGCGCGCCGGATCCGCGGGATCGGCGTCCAGCACGACGGTCGCGTCCGAGTAGACGACGGCGATGTCGTCGGTGTCGAATCGGGCGAGCTGCGCGGCGAGCTTGTCGGGCAGCCACTCGTCGTCCTGGTCGATCAGCGCGACGTAGCGGCCGCGCGCGGCGGCCAGCGCGGTTGCGCGCGGCACGACCGGACTCCCGGAGCAGGTGTGGCGGGCGATCACGCGCACGCGCGCGTCCTCGCTGGCCAGGCGGCGAACCAGTGCGAGCGACCCGTCGGACGACGCGTCGTCGACGATCAGCACCTCGAGGTCGGCGCAGGTCTGCCGGAGCACCGAACGGACGGCGCGTTCGAGCGTCGATTCGCCGTCGTGGACCGGAATCAGCACGCTGACCAGCGGGACCGCACCCGCGACGTCGGCGGGGCCGGCGGCGGTCGCCGGCACCGGGTCCCGCATCAGGGCGAAGTTGGCCGCGAGACGTGCACTGTGCGTGGTCGCGTACGCGGTGGCGGAGGCGCGGGCGCCGAAATCCCGCCGGGACCGGTCCGCCAGGTCGCGCCGTCCGACGTACCAGGCGGCGATGTAAGACTCGTCCAGCAGGCGCGCCAGGCGCTCGTCGTCGGGCTCGAGCGCACCGCTCGCGACCGAGTCGAGGGCGCGACGGCAGATCGCGTGCGCGTCGTGCCAGAGGCCGTACGATCGGCAGTGCGCGGCGTTGGCGATCACCGTGTCGAGATCGCGGCGGATCGCATCGCGGTTCACGAGGATCGACGGGTAGTCGCCGTAGTGGAATTCGAACAGCTCCGGATGCAGGCCCGAGACCACCGACAGCAGGATCTGCTCGCTCGGCCGCGCGCCGCGCGCGAGCGCCGAGGCGAGCGCGTGCCGGAACCGGGCGAGGAGTTCGCGCAGCGCGTCGTGCCGGCCGCCGATCCAGCCGCCGGCGATGCGGCCGTGCTCGGCGGCCTCGAACGCGGCGCGGTCGGCGAGCTCCGCCGGTGCGACCGCGCGCATCTGCAGCACCGACACGAGGCGCGACGGCGGCGGGAAACGCTCCGGCATGTCGGCCACATGGGCGATGCCGAAGTCGATCCAGCCGGCGTGGTCGTTGCCGTACGGATCGTCGTCGATCACCTCCTCCAGCAGGTCGAGCTTCGACCAGCCGAGGATCTGGCAGCGCGGGGTGTCCTTGCGCGGGTCGGCGTCGACCGGGCCGCGAAATCCCTCGATCGTCGGCCACAGCGTGTGCAGCCGCAGCGACTCGAACGGGCGGGCGACGACGCGCGTGATGTCGTCGTGCCCGTGCTTCGCCCGCATCGCCGCGATCGGTCCGGCGAGCTCCGGATCCGTGTACACGACCATCGGCACCGGGTAGCGCATCAGCGCCTCGCCCAGACGCAGGTAGGACTCGGTGTCGCGGCGGCCGATGCGCTCGCGGCGCTCGAGGTCGTAGAGCGCGGTGACGAGTGTCTGTCCGGGCGGCGGGGCGTTCACCGGCGTTCGGCGAACCGTTCCGCGATCACCTCGCGTAGCCACCGGTGCCCGGGATCGCCATGGGCACGCGCGTGCCAGCACTGGCGCACGACGAACGGGGGGATCGAGAACGGCGGCTCGACCAGGCGCACGGTGCGCTCGACCAGTCCCTGCTGGGCGATCCGGGTCGGCACGATGCCGACCAGGTCGGATTGCGCGACGATGGACGGAACGGCGAGGAAGTGCTGGACCTCGAGCGTGATGCGCTGCCGCCCACCGTGCTCGAGCAGCACCCGTTCGACGGCCTCGTGCCCGGTGCCCGAGGGCGCGGCGAGCACATGACCGGCGCGCTCGAACTCGCGCACGCTCATCCGCGCCCCGAACGCCGGGTGGTCGGCCCGCACGATGCACACGTAGCGCTCGTGGAACAGCCGCTGCTGGTAGATGTCGGATCCGAGCCTGGACAGGTTTCCGATCGCGAGGTCGACCGAACCGTCGGCGAGGGCGTCGGCGGGCCGGTCGCGGCTCGCCGGCAGCCCGAGGAAACGGATGCCGGGGGCGCTCGTCGCGAGGCTCTCGACCAGGCGCGGCAGGAAGAACGCCTCGCCCAGATCGGTGACGTTCAACGCGAACCGGCGCTCGGCGGTCGCCGGGTCGAACGCCGTGTCCTGTTCGAGCGCGGCGCGGATCGATTCCAGCGCCTTGCCGACCGCGGGGGCGATGCGTTCGGCGTAGGCGGTGGGTGCCATTCCCCGGGGCGTGCGCACGAACAGTCGGTCGTTGGTCGCGGCGCGCAGGCGTGCGAGCGCGTTGCTGACCGCGGGTTGCGAAAGTCCCAGCGCCTCGGCCGCGTGCGTGATCGACCGGTCGCGTCTCACGCGGTCGAAGACGGTCAGCAGGTTGAGATCGAGATCCGCGATATTCATGACATGAATTGAAAGTATATTATAGAATTGATTGCGAAAATGCATCGCCGGCGTGATCCTCGCGCGACGCGGTTTCGGAGCGCGCGGTGACGACCGCGGACCCCGCGGAGGAGGGCGACGATGCTGGACGGGTGCACGCCGTGGCCGGAATCCGACGCGCGGCGTTTTCGCGCGACCGGCCTGTGGGAGGGCCTCACGATCACGCAACGGCTCGCCCGGACGATCGGCGAGCGCCCGGACCAGGTCGCGCTGGTCCACGGTGCCGAGCGCCTGAGCTATCGGGAGCTCGGCGAGGCGATCGACCGGCTGGCCTGCGGCTTCTTCGAAGCAGGCATCGAGCCGCGTGACCGGGTCGTCCTGCAGCTGCCGAACACGATTTCGTTCGTCCTGACCTACTTCGCGCTGGTGCGGATCGGCGCGATCCCGGTGACCGCGCTGCGCGCGCACCGACACACCGAGGTCGCCCATTTCCTGCGCTCGTCGGGCGCGGTCGCCTACGTGATCCCCGACCGGATCCGGGACTTCGACTATCGCGCGATGGCGCTCGAATTGATCGCCAGGGCGCCGGCGCTGCGTTCGGTCTTCGTCGACGGCGTACCCGCGCCAGGGCAGCGTGCGTTGCGGCCGCTGGTCGACGCGCCGATCGGACCCGGAGAAGCCGTTGCGCGCCTGGCATCGATTCCGGTGGACGCCGGCGAGGTCGCGACGATGCTCCTGTCCGGGGGGACGACGTCGCTGTCCAAACTGATTCCGCGCACGCACGACGACTACGTCCTCAACGCGAGACTCTGCGGCGCGGTCGCCGGTTTCGACCGGTCGACCGTGCATCTGGCGATCCTGCCGCTCGGCCACAACTACAACCTGGCCTCCCCGGGATTGATGGGCGCGCTCTACGCCGGCGGCACGGTCGTGCTCGCGCAGTCCGGCGATGCCGCGCACGTCTTCGATCTGGTCGAGCGCGAACGAGTGACGTCGGTCGCGGCGGTCGTTCCGCTGATCTCCGCCTGGCTCGCGTCGGACGAACCGGGTCGCCACGACCTCTCGTCGCTGCGGGTCGTGCAGAACGGCGGCGCGCGGCTCGCACCCGAGTTGCGCGAGCGGCTGCGCGAGCGGCTGGGCGCGATTCCGCAGGAGATCTACGGGACCGCCGAGGGGCTGATCAACATGACCCGGCTCGACGACCCGGACGAACTGCTGCTCGGGAGTTCGGGCGCCCCGGTGTCCGACGACGACGAGATCCGGGTCGTCGACGACGCCGGCCGCGACGTCGAGGACGGCGAATCGGGAGAGCTCCTGACGCGCGGACCCTACACGATCCGGGGCTACTACCGGGCCGAAGAGAAGAACCGGGAGGCGTTCACCGCCGACGGCTGGTACCGGATGGGCGACATCGTGCGCAAGCGCGGCCGTCATGTCTGGACCGAGGGCCGGCGCAAGGACCTGATCAATCGCGGCGGCGAGAAGATCAGCTGCGAGGAGGTCGAGAACCTGATCTACGGTCACCCGAAAGTGCGCGTGGTGACGCTGGTGGGCATGCCCGATCCGGTGATGGGCGAGCGGGCGTGCGCGTTCGTCGTGCTCCACCCGGGCGAGACGCTGGGATTCGACGAGCTGATCGCGTTCCTGCGCGCGCAGAACATCGCGTCGTTCAAGCTGCCCGAGCGACTCGAGCTCGTCTCCGAGCTGCCGACCTCGCCGGTCGGGAAGATCCTCAAGCGCGAACTGCGGGACCGGATCGCCGCCAAGCTCGAAGCCGAAGTCGCGCCGGGCCGGAGCGGCGGGTGAGGGTCGGTATCGCCGGCGGCGGGCCCGCCGGTCTGACGTTCGCCTGGCGCGCCCGGCGACTCGATCCGACGATCGATGTCCGGATCGTCGAGCGCGATCGCGCGGATGCGACCTACGGCTGGGGCGTCGTCTTCTCGGACACCGCGCTCTCGTTCGTCCGCGACGTCGCGCCCGAGCTCCACGCCGCGATCACGGCGGGGCAGATCCGCCACGAGTCGATGCGCATCGTCCATCGCGGCACCGAGGTGATGCTGCCCAACAACGCGTTCCTGCGGATGGCGCGCATCGACCTGTTGCGCGTCCTGCGCCGCGAGTGCGAGCGGCTGGGCGTGGCCATCGAATACGGGCGGCGCGTCGAGGCGCTCGACGAATTCGGCGACTGCGATCTCGTCGTCGTCGCCGACGGCGCGAACAGCGCGATCCGGACGCGGCTCGCCGCCCACTTCGACCCGACGCTGGACGTACGCCCGAACTGGCTCGCCTGGTACGGCACGACGCAGGCGTTCGATCCGCTCTCGCTCGTCTTCCGACCCTGCGCGGACGGCCTGCTGATCGCCCACGCCTACCGCTACAGCCCGACGCACAGCACGTTCCTGGTCGAGTGCGACCCGTCGACCTACGCCGCCGCCGGCTTCGACCGGATGGACGCCGATGCGTCGCTGCGTTACTGCGAACGGGTGTTCGCCGAGGATCTCGCCGGGCACCCGCTGCTGTCCAACCGGTCGGATTGGTTCCGTTACACGATCGTCTCCAACCGTCGCTGGTCGTGGGGACGCGTCGTGCTGCTGGGCAACGCGCTGCGCACCGGCCATCCGTCGGTCGGCTCGGGGACCCGGCTCGCGATGCAGGACGCGATCGCGCTCCATCAGGCGGTCGCCGAATCCCCGGGCGACATGCCGCGCGCGCTGGCGGCGTTCGAACGCCGCCGCCGCCCCGGGTCCGACACCCTGCAGGCGGCGGCGGTGCGCAGTACGCGATGGTACGAGACCGTGCGCGAGCGGCTCGACCTCGATCCGGTGTCGTTCGCGGTCGACTACCTGACCCGGACCGGCCACGTGACGCACGAGGACATTCGCGCGCGCGATCCGGCGCTCGCCGCGGCGTTCGATGCCCTCCACCCACCGGCCGGCGAACCGCGACCTTGATCGCGATCATGGGACCGAGACGGCGGTCGTGGTGAGCTTGCGGGTCCGCGCGACCGCGCGGCGCGACAGACGATGGACGGACAAAGGGCGGAGGAGGAGTGACGGTGAAACCCGGGGAACGCAAGCTGCCGGAGCTGTTCCGGCCTGGCCGCATCGGCCGGTTCGCGACCAGGAACCTGATCAAGTACGGCGCCTGCTGCGTGTCGAACTACAACGAGCGCGACGGACGGATCAGCAAGCGCGAACTCGCGCGCACCAGGATCATCGCCGGCACCGGTTGCGGGATGATCACCAACCAGGGTGCCTACCCCGACCCGTTGGGCGAGGGCAAGGCGTACTTCCGCCAGGTCGCGATCCACGACGATCGCTTCCTGCCCGAATTCGAGGAGATCGCCGGATACATCCACGACGAGGGCGCGGTCGCCATCCAGCAGATCCTGCACGCCGGGCGCTACGGCGGGATCGACCTCGGCTACTGCATCCAGCCGTCGATCGTTCCGCAGACGCTCCCGCACTTCCGGCCGCCGCGCGAAATGAGCGTCGCCGACATCCGTGCGGTGGTCGACCAGCACGCGACCGCGGCGAAGCGCGCGATCCGCGCCGGCTTCGACGGCACCGAGGTGACGAGTTTCATGGGCTACCTGCTCGCGAACTTCAACTCGCGGTTCACCAACCAGCGGACCGACGCGTACGGCGGCTCGATCGAGAACCGGGGCCGGTTCATGCGCGAGCTGATCGACGGGATCAAGCAGGCGACGCCGGACCATCCGCTGATCATCCGGCTGAACGGCGCCGAGCTGATGGACCGCTGGGGCGGGAACACCGAGGACGAGTGCTTCGAACTCATGCAGCAGGCCGTCGACTGCGGCGTCGACATGATCAGCGTCACCGTCGGATGGCAGGAGGCGCCCGAGTCGTCGATCGGACGCGACATCGCGCCCGGCCACTGGAACTACCTGGCCGCGCGGGCGAAAAAGCTCTTTCCGAACACCCTGATCGCGTTCGGCAACCGGCTGCCCGACCCGAGGATGGCGAACGAGTGCATCGCGAAGGGCGAGTTCGACTTCTGGGAGGTGTGCCGGCCGCTGCTCGCCGACCCCGAGCTCGTCCACAAGGCCGCCGAGGACCGCCTCGACGAGGTGCGCCGCTGCGTGGGGTCGCTCAACTGCCTGTCGCGACTGTTCCGCGACCTGCCGTACACCTGCACGATGAATCCGGCGCTGGGCCACGAGGTCGAGCCCGAGTACCAGATCCGTCCGGCGGCGGTGAAGAAGAGGATCCTGGTCGTCGGCGCGGGTCCGGCGGGCCTCGAATGCGCGATCACGGCGGCGAAGCGCGGGCACACGGTCGTCGTGCTGGATAAAGGCGACCGGATCGGCGGCAACCTGGTCGCCTACGCGAAGCTCGATCTCGCGCGGAGCGAGGACCTCTCGAGCATCGTGTCGCACTACGAGGTGATGACCCGGAAGCTCGGCGTCGAGATCCGGTTCAACACCGAGGCGACGCCCAAGCTCATGCGCGGCCTGCTGCACCAGTTCGACGTCGCGGTCGTCGCCGCGGGCGCGCGGATCGACCGGGCGCGGCTCGCCGGCGTCGAGGGCGCCGGGCGGATGCTCGACGCGATCGATGTCGCGCATGGCCGGGTCGCGACCGGCCGAGAGGTGGTCGTCGTCGGCGCCGGCAAGATCGGCCTGGTCGTCGCCGAGTCGCTCGCCCAGGCGGGCGCGAAGGTGACGATCGTCGAGGAGGACAAGCGGATCGCCGGCGACGTGATGCCGTCGTTCAAGTGGCGGCATTCGGCGTGGGTCGAGGAGCTGGGCATCGAGACGCTGACCCAGACGCGGGTGCAGCGCGTCACCGCGAGCGGCGTCGACGTCGTATCGGAGAAGGGCGGCGAGCGTCATGTCCCCGCCGACACGGTGATCGCCGCGACACCGAGGCTCCCGAACCAGCAACTCTTCCACGACTTCGAGTGGATGATCGACGAGCTGCACGGCTGCGGCGATTCGCTCGTGCCGCGCGGACTGGACGCCGCGATCCACGAGGGCTACCGGCTGGGCTGCCGGCTGTAGCGCGCGGCGTCATGGGCGCGATCGAACCGGGCGTCGAGCCGCTGGACGCAGCGGCGGCGGGGCACTGGCAGGTGGTCTTCGATCGGTCGGCGGGCCTCTTCGCCGGGCTGGCGGACGGGTCCCGGATGGGGCTCGTCGCGCGCTCGGCGCTGGGTGCCGTCGGAGGCCGGCACGCCGCCGGCGTCGCCGCGATGCTCGCGGGCGCGGCGGGACCGCGCATGCGGGCGTTCGAGGCGCGCGAGGGCGCGATCGAGGTACGCGAGTCGACGTACTCGGGCTACGCCCGGGCCGGCGTCGAGATCCTGTTCGCCGTCGACGATGCCGCGCTCGCGCGGATGCGCGGGCTGGCCGCGGACTCGGTGCTGGGCGCGCTGAAGCTCGCGCTGCGCACCGGCGATGCGATGTTCTACGTGTTCCGCACCAAGTACGAGCTCCAGGACGCCGGGTACGAGGATTTCCTCGACACGCTCGGGCTCGCGTTCCTCGGCGCGTGCCGTTAGGATGCCGGCGATGATCTTCCGCAATCCCGCCGGCGCTCCGGAACTCGCGTGCGACGAATGCGGCTGCCGCTGGTTCGACCGGATGACCAACGCCTGCTACGAGTGCGGCGAGCCGATGGCGGAAGCCGACACACGCGAGTACGCGCGCGCGATCGCCGAGTGGCAGGCGCGGGTCGGCGACCGTGACGCCGGGGCGGTGGCCGGTGATCGTGCCTCGGCGGACTCAGCACCGCCGGGTGCACACGACGCGCCGTAACGCAGCGCCCCCTACCCGGGGAAGTCGCTCGACCGCGCGATCGCCTCGATCGCATCGACCTGGCTTGCGAGCGTCGCGACCTTGCGCCGTGCCGACGCGAGCGCCTCGTTGCCGAGCACCAGGCGCGCGGGCGGCGCGAGCGAGTTCGCGGCCGCGTAGATCGCAGCGGCCGCTCGCTCGGGATCGCCGGGCTCGCGACCTCCGCGCCCGCGGACGTAGGCCCTGCGCGCGCCGACCGTCGCGGCGTAGTCCGGATGCCAGCGGTCCGGTTCGCTCCGGGTACTCGCCACGAAGCGAGTCCGGAACTGGCCCAACTCGACGGCGATGACGCGGATACCCAGGCCCTCGACGTCGAGGGCGAGTCCCTCGCTGAATCCTTCGACGGCGAATTTGCTCGCCGCGTAGTAGGCGGCCCCGGCGCTCGCCGTCAGTCCGGCGATCGAGGAGATGTTGACGATCGTCCCGCGGCGGCGCGCCCGCATCGCCGGCAGCACCGCGCGCGTCATCGCCGCGAGGCCGAAGAAATTGACGTCGAACATGGCGCGCACCGCGCTGTCGTCGCCTTCTTCGGCGGGCGCGAAATAGGCGTAGCCGGCGTTGTTGACGAGCACGTCGATCGTGCCGAACGTCTTCGTGGCGGCCGCGACCGCGAACTCGATTTCGGAAGGCCGGGTCACGTCCAGTGGCAGGGCGATCGCCGCACCCGGATGGCCGGCGACCAGATCGTCCAATGTGGAAGGGTCGCGCGCCGTGAGTGCGACCCGGTCGCCGGCGGCGAGCACCCGCGACGAGAGCGCGCGGCCCAGGCCCGTTGAGCAACCGGTGACGAACCACACAGGCGCGGGCAGGTGCGGGTCGGTCCCGATCACGCGACGCCCGTCGAGCGGATGTAGCGCAGCGATTCCTCGATCAACCAACGGTCCTTGTGCGGCAACTCGTGCGGCTCCAGGCTCACGAAGCCGTCGTAGCCAGCATCCCGCAGCGCCGCGAGGATCGCGGCGGAATTCAAGGCTCCCGCGCCGTTGGGCACGCTCTGGAACGAACCGTTGGCGCTGTCGGTGCGCAGGCGGAAGTGTTCGCGCGAACCCTGCAGCAGCGGGGTGTAGCGCCGGCAGTCCTTGAGGTGGACGTACCGGATCCACGGCTTCATCATCTCCCAGGGCATGGGATAGCCCTCGAGTCCGGCGATGTGGAAATTGGCCGGGTCGTAATGGATGCCGAGGTGCTCGGATCCGACCGCCTCCATCAACGCGACCAGCGACTCCGCGCGTCGCTCGACCGCGCTCTGCGTCGGGTCCTCGCTGCGCCAGTCGAAGCGGTTCTCGACGACGATCGTCACGTCACGCGCCTTCGCGTCGTCGAGGCAGCGAACGAGCAGGTCGCGCGCCTGGCGGATCGCGGTCAGCGTGTCCAGGCGCGGCCGGTGGCCCAGCCGCGCGACGACGATGCCGCAACGGAGGTCGCGCGCGATGCGGATCGACGACCGGACGTGCGCGAGCGCGGCCTCGATCTCGGCGTCGGTCTGCGCACGCAGCAGCTCGTGGCCGCCGGCGTCGAGCGCGGCCAGCCCGACGTCGGCGCTCTCCAGGGCGTTGCGCGTCGCGGTGACGTCCACGTCGCCGGCCTTGTGGGTCGCGATCTCGACGTGTCCGACGCCGTTCGACTTGACGAAGGCCAGGAAGTCGGCGAGCGCGACGCCGCGGAACGCGCAGACGGCGAGCTTGAGCTTCCGATCCATGTCAGCGGACCTTCGCACCCATCTCGACCAGGATGTCGCGCGTGTTCGCGACGCTGCTCTTGAGCGCCGCGCTCGTGTCGGGGCCGGACAGGTAGGCGATGCGCGCGTTGTTCTTCTGCGCGAACTCCCGGAACTCGGACGTCTCCATCGCGACCTTGATCGCGTCGTGCAGCGTCTTGACCACCGCCGGCGAGGTCTTCGCCGGGACGAAGAAGCACTGGGTGATCATGAACTCGCGCGTCTTGAAGCCCAGCTCCTTCAGCGTCGGGGCGCCCGGCGCGAGAGCGAGCCGGTCGTCGGCCATCGACGCCAGCACCCGGAACTTGCCGCCGCGCACGTGCGGCGCGAGCGCGGTCGCGGTCGCGGCGAGGGCTTCGGTGTGGCCGCCCAGCTGCGCGGTGATCGCGGGACCGCCGGCCTCGAACGTGATGATCGGTGTGTCGAGCTTCTCCGCGCGAACGAGATCCCGCAGCTGCCACTCGGACCAGCCCTGCGGCCCCGGATTGGCGATGCGGATCTTCTTCGGGTTCGCTCGCGCGTAGGCGACGAGTTCCTGCATCGACTTCCAGGGCGCGTCCGCGTTGACGACGAAGGCGAGCGGCGTCTGGACCACCTGCAGCACCGGCGTGAACGATTCGACCTTGTACGGAGTCTCCTTGACCAGCGGCTGGATGACGATCGGCTCGGTTCCCGTGTAGAGGATCTGGTGGCCGTCGCCCGAACCGTTGGCGACCTCGCCGCTTCCGATGATCGCCGAACCGCCGGGCTTGTTGACCACCTGCATCGGCTGCGGCAGGAGTTTCTTGTCGTTGACGATCGCCGCGAGGGCGCGCGCGGCGAGATCGGTCGAACCGCCGGGTGCCCAGGGAACGATCACCTCGATCGGCTTGGCCGGGAAGGCGCCCTGCGCGGCGGCGTTCGGGGTGACGAGCGATCCGGGGAGCGCGACGGTCGCCGCGGCGATGGCGAGGGAGAGCGCGCGGCGGCGCGGGGAACGGTTGCGAAGGTCCATGGTTTCCTCCGGGGGTGTCGGCCGTCGACGGCCGGTTCAGGGTTCGGGGATGGCAGGCGGGCGCCGGCGGCGGGCGCGCCACGCGGCGGTGAGACTCCAGATCGCGACCGCGAGGACGACGGCCGCGATCGTCGCGGCGATCGGCCGGGTCACGAAGATCATCGGATCGCCGCTCGAGAGCGTGAGGCTGGTGCCGAACGCGATCTCCATCTGCGTGCCGAGCACGCGCGCGATGACCAGCGGGGCGAGATCGAATCCGTACCGGCTCAGCAGATAGCCGACGAGGCCGGCGCCGATCAGGACCCAGACGTCGAACAGGCTGTTGTTCACCGCGTAAGCCCCGATCAGGCACAGGGCGAGGACGAGCGGGATCAGGAGCCTGGGCGGCGCCTTGAGCAGCGAGACGAACACACCGACCAGCGGCAGGTTGAGGATGACGAGCATCACGTTGCCGATGTACATGCTCGCGACGGCGGTCCAGAAGAGCCCCGGCTGCTCCTGGATGAAATTGGGCCCCGGCGTGACACCCGCGAGCAGGAGCGCGCCCAGGATCAGCGCCGTCGACCCGGAGAAGGGGACGCCCAGCGCGACCAGCGGCAGGAACGCACCGCCCGCGGCGGCGTTGTTCGCCGCCTCCGGTCCGGCGACGCCCTCGATCGCGCCGCGGCCGAAGCGCTCCGGATGGCGGGAGAGTCTCTTCTCGAGCGCGTAGGAGGCGAACGTCGACATCGTCACCACCGGGCCGGGCAGCAGCCCCATCAGGAATCCGAGGACCGATCCCCGCGCGATCGGCCCGACCGAGCGCTTCGCCTCGTCGCGCGTCGGCAGGAGCTCGCGCATGCGGACCGACTTGACCGGCGCCGTCGCGTCCGCGCGCGCGAGCGCGTTCATCATCTCGACCAGCCCGAACATGCCCATGATCACCGCGACCATGTCGAGGCCGCCGAAGAGCTTGGGGATCCCGAACGTGTAGCGGGCGATGCCGAGGTAGTCGGTGCCCACGGTCGCGAGGGCGAGTCCCAGCAGCACCATCAGCAGCGCCTTGAGCTTCGAACCCGACGACATGAACACGAGCACGAGCAGGCCGGCCAGCATCAGGTTGAAGTACTCGGGTGGTCCGAACTTGAGCGCGAAGTTCGCGAGCGGCGGCGCGAGGAGCATCAGGCCGACCACCGACAGCGTGCCGGCGACGAAGGACCCGATCGCGGCGACCGCGAGCGCCGCGCCGGCGCGACCCTGCTGCGCCATCTTGTGGCCGTCGAGGCAGGTGATGACCGACGAGGTCTCGCCGGGCACGTTGACGAGGATCGACGTGGTCGATCCGCCATACTGGGCGCCGTAGTAGATCGCGGCGAACAGGATCAGTGCGCGATCCGGCGGCATCCCGTAGGTCAGCGAGAGCAGCATCGACATCGCGCCCAGCGGGCCGATGCCGGGCAGCACGCCGACCGCGGTACCCAGCGCGACGCCGGCGAACGCGAACAGCAGGTTGACCGGCGTCAGCGCGCCAGCGAATCCCGCGGCGAGGCTCTGGAGGATGTCCAAACGGGTCGCGTCCTGCGCTCAGCCCAGCCAGTCGCCCAGCAGGCCCTTGGGAAACGGCACCTGCAGCCAGCGCTGGAAGACCAGGGCGGCGAGCACGCTCGCCACGATCGCGACCAGGATCCTGCGCCGCCAGTTGCCGTATCCGGTGACCGCGAGCGCGACGGCGATCATGAGACCGAGCGCCGGCACGAATCCGACGATCGCCTGGGCGAGTCCGAAACCGATCAGCACGCAGAACATGGCGTAGACGATCGGAGGGGTGCGCGGGTCCTCGCGCCCCTCCGGAGTGGCGGCCGGCTGCGCGCGCCGGAGCCAGGCGAACCGCGCGAGGCTGACGACGGTGAACACCGCGCCGACGAGCGCAGGATAGAGGCCCGAACCCGGCGCCGAGGCGTCTCCGACGCCGATCCGAAGCGCCTGCGCGACGTAGGCGACCCCGAGCACGGCCAGCACCGCCAGCAGCGCCGTCTCCGACAGCGCGCCGCGTCGACCAACGGCCGGATCGCGATCTCCGCCGGCCGAAGGGCCGCTCCGGGGTCGCCAAGCCTCCCCGGGGGGAGGCGGCCGCAGTCCGTCGCGGGGAGAACTCATTGCACGGTCCAGCCGCCGTCGACGTAGAGGACCTGGCCGGTCGCGAATCCGGACGCCGGCGAGACGAAGTACAGGACGGCCGCCGCGATCTCCTCCGGCCGGCCGAACCGCCCGAGCGGCGTGTGCGCGAGCGCCCATTCTTTGTAGCCGGGGCGGGCGAGCACCGCCTCGTTGCCCTCGGTCGGCACGTACCCGGGCGCGACCGCGTTGACGTTGATCCCGTGCCGGGCGACATCGATCGCCATCGCGCGGGTCATCTGGATGACGCCGCCCTTCGAGGTGCTGTAGGGCACGGTGCCCGGCAGCGCGGTCAGGCCGAGCTTCGAGGCCAGGTTGACGATCTTGCCGCCGCCTCCCTGCGTCACGAATCGGCGTACCGCAGCCTGCGCGAGCAGGAACGGGCCGCGCAGGTTCGTCGCCATGACGCGGTCCCATTCGTCCACCGGGATGTCCTCGGTCGCGTAGCGGGGCAGCACGATCGCGGCGTTGTTCACCAGGAAGTCGAGACGGCCGTACTCGCGGACCGCGGCGTCGACCAGATCGGCCGCCGCGCCGTCGCGTGCGATGTCGTCGGTCCGGCCGATCGCGCGGGCGCCGTCGCGAACCAGGCCGTCGACCGCCTGCGCCAGACGCTCGGCGGTCCGCGCGCAGAGCACGAGGTCGGCGCCGGCGGCGGCCCGCGCGCGGGCGGTCGCGAGCCCGAGTCCCTTGCTGGCGCCGGTGACCACGCCGACCTTGCCGGCGAGGTCGAACAACGACGCCGGGGAGGTCGAGGACCGGCGGTCGGCGGTCATCGGTGCGCCGCGCTCAGCCTCGCGCCGGGTCGGGCGCGCCTTCGGTCAGCGTTCGCATCGCGGCCCGCAGGTAACGCAGCGACTCCTCGAAGACCACCCGGTTCTTCGCCGGCGCGGTGTGCGGTTCGAGGCCGATGTAGCCCTCGTATCCGTCGCCGAGCAGCGCGGCGAGGATGCCCATCGAGTTCACCACGCCGCGTCCCACGGCGACACACTCGTAGTCGCCGGTGTGGCTGTCGGTCTTGAGCTTGTGGTTCGATTTCAGCCCGTGGGTCAGCGGCGAGTAGCGCCGGCAGTCTTTCATGTGGACGTAGCCGATCCACGGCTTGAGGAGTTCGTAGGGCAGCGGGAACGACTCGCTGCCGGCGATGTGGAAGTTGGCGGCGTCGTAGTTGACCTTCAGGTACCGGGAACCGACCGCTTCCATCAGCAGCATGAGGTGCTCGGGCCGCGACTCGATCGCCGTGCGCGTGGGATCGACGCCGCGCCAGTCGAACCGGCTCTCGACGAGCATCGTGACGCCGTGCGATTCGGCGGCGGCGAGGCAGGGCTTCAGCGCGTCCCGGATGAGCCGAACCGAGGTGATCGTGTCGCGGTGCGCGGTGTGTCCGAGGCGGACGAGCAGTCCGTCGGCGCCGAACCGGCGCGCGAGCGCGACGCAGTCGACGACGTGCTTCTGGGTCGTCTCGATCTCGGCGTCGGTCTGGCAGCGGCCGAGTTCGTGGACGCTCCCGCTGTCCATGACCGCGACCGATATCCGCCGGGCGGCGAGTTCGCGCTGGACGTCCGCGAACGGCATCTCGTCGAGTGCGAACGAGCCCAGCTCCACGTGGTCGAGACCGTTCGAACGGACCATGTCGAGCCAGTCGGCGAGCGACAGGTGACGGAAGTCGATGTTGCTGATGCAGAATCGGGGCAGTTTCGCCATCGGGACGCTCTCGGAGAATCGGAATCAGGCCAGCAGGCGGCCGCCGCACACCGACAGCACTTGGCCGGTGACAAAGCCGGCCAGGTCGGAAGCGAGGAAGAGGATCGCGCGTGCGATGTCCTCGGGCTGCCCGAGGCGGCGCAACGGTATCGCCTCGACGATGCCCGGCAGGCGCTCCGGGCGCTCCTTGATCGACGCGCGGAAGAGCTGCGTGTCGACCTGCCCTGGCGCGACCGCGTTGATCCGCACCCCGCGCGGTCCGAATTCGGCGGCGAGGCTGCGAGTGAGCGCGATGACCGCGCCTTTCGACGCCGCGTAGTGCGATGCCTGGCTCGACGAGCCCTTGATGCCGGCCATCGACGCGACGTTGACGATAGAACCGCATCCGCGGGCGATCATCGCCGGGAGGGCCGCCTGACAGCAGTGCTGGACGCCCTTGTAGTTGACCGCCATCATCCGGTCCATGCTCGCGTCGTCCATCTCGAGCGTCGGGACCTTGCCGTAATACCCGGCGTTGTTGACGAGCACGTCGATGCGCCCGTGACGGGCGAGCGCGTAGGCGGCGAGTTCGCGAACGCGGTTGGGCGAGGTCACGTCGACGCCGTGTGCTTCGCACTTGTATCCGGCGGCGCGGATCGAGCCGGCGACCGATTCGGCCTGTTCGGCGTCGAGTTCGCCGATGAGCACGGTCGCGCCGGCGCGGGCGAGCAGCGCAGCGGTGGCCGCGCCGATTCCCTGGCCGGCACCGGTGACGATCGCCACGCGATCGGTGAGCAGACATTCGCTGAGCATCGGTTCCGGTCCCGGGTTCCTCGCCGCGCTCCCGGCGCACCACGCACCTGCGCGACCTCATCGTCGGCGAGACTACCGAACGCGCTCGCCGGTTGTCGAACACCTTGTGGGTATCCGGGGCATGCCGACCGGGCATGGCTGTCGCGACGCCGGCCCCGCCCGGCTCGGCAGGCGCGTGCGAGTCAGGGCGCGGGCGCCGGTCTGTCCGCCACCGCGAGTCTCGGTGCCCCCGGCCAGTCGCCCGCGTCGACGAGCCGCCGCACCTCCGCCCGGACGAGATCGCGGACGACGGCGACCGAACGCAGGTCGCGGCGCTCGCTGCGGTAGAGTAGCGAGAGCGTCCAGTCGATCGGCAGGTCTCGCAGCGGCGTGGCGGACAACCGGCCCGCCGCGACGTCGTGGACGACGGCGCCGTAGAGGAACAACGTGTATCCCAACCCGGCGGCCACCAGCGCTTTGGTGGTCGCGAGTCCCTCGACATCGATCGACGGCCCCGGCCGCGCGCCGCGCAGCGCGAGCGCGCGCTCCAGCGCGAGTCGAAGCCGGTGCTCCGGACCCGGGAGGATCATCGGCAGCCCGTCGAGATCGAGCTTCGCGGAGGCGGGCGGGAGCCCGTGTTTGCGGCGCCCCGGGCCTATCAGGTACATCGGCTCGACGATCAGTGGTTCGATGGCGAGACTCGCGTGCGCAACCGGGCTGTGCAGCAGCGCGAGCGCGAGCTCCTGATTCACCAGCCGGTCGTAGATCGCGCTGCTGAAGCCCTCGACGACCTTGATGCGCAAATTCGGCTGCTCGGTCGCGCAACGGCGGATCAGCGTGGGTACGAGGATCTCCCCGATCACGGGCTGGACACCGAGCGTCACGGTGCCGCTGACAGAGGCGCGCTGCGCGCGCACGTCGTCGGCGGCCTGTGCGAGCTGTCGCAGCAACGTCTGCGCACGTTGGAACAGGAGCGCGCCCGGCTCGGTCAGCTCGACGCCGGCCGGCGTGCGCACGAACAGCGGGACGGCCAGCTCGTCCTCGAGCTTGCGCACGGCTCGCGACAGTGCCGGCTGCGCGACATAGAGCAGCTCGGCGGCTCTCGAGAAGCTGCGAGCCTCGGCGACACAGACGAAGTAGCGCAGCGAACGGAAGTCCATGGGGGCGCGAACGACAGCAGGAGGGCGGACATCGTCGTACCGACGACGGCGAGCCTACCTCATCGTCGGCCGGCCGGGGCGGCGATCGAGGCGGCGTAGCGGTCGAGGGCGGCGCGCGACCGCCGGGCGCGTACGACAGGCGGTTCACCGGCGTCCCGCGCATCGACGACCTCGAGCTCGATGTCCACGGTCGGGGGCAGCGCACGCGCGAGCGCCGCGAGCGGCAGGGCGCCTTCGCCGGGCCACAGCCGCGCGGTCCGGGCCTCGGCCCTGAGCGCGTCCTCGGTGGCCGTCCCCGTCAGGCGCCTCGCGTCGCACCAGTGGGCGAGGACCACGCGCGCAGGCTCGATGCGCGCGATCGCCTCGACGGTCGTTCCGGAGCGATCGGCGTGCAGCGCGTCGACGACGATGCCGGCGCCGGTGCCCGTGCTGCGGCCGACGATTTCGAGCGCCGAGGCGAGGGTCTTCACCGCGCTGTAGGCCATCCATTCGAGCCCGATGCGCATCCCCGCCGAACGCGCCGACTCGGCGAAGCGCGCGTATCGATCGGCGTAGCGGTCGAGGTCCGGATCGAAACCCTGTGTCGCCACGACCGGGGCGCGCAGCTCCGCGGCGGCCTCGATCAGCGCGTCGAGGTCGTCGTCGCGCGTGTCCGGGAAGAGCTGGCAGCCGCAGACACTGGTCAGACGCATTCCGGAGTCGTCGAGCGCGGCCCGGACTTCGGCGGTCGCGACCGGATCGCCGACGAGCGCGCCTTCGTATCGTTCGTCGCGCCGGCGCGCGCCGATCCGCAGTCCGACACCCGCGAATCCGGCGGCGGCTGCGGCGCGGACGCATTCGAGCGGCGTGCCACCGACCGTGAGTTGCGCGAGCGCGTACCCGCGCGGATCGCGGGCGCCGGCGTGGGCCGTCGAGGAACGGGAACGGTTCATCGGGCGGCCGAGCGATAGGCCGACTCGACCAGCCGCAAGGTCTCGAGGTTGTCCTCGGGCGTCGTCAGGAAGGGTTCGCCCGAGGCAAGGCAGCCGGCGAAATGCGCGATCGTCGCGTCGAAGCTCTGCTGGTAGGCAGCCGCGTGATCGTAGCGGTGCTCCTCCGGTTGCGCGGCGTGGAGGGCGAGCACGCCGTGCTCGAACAGGATCCGGCCCCGCGCCCCCGCGATCTCCACACGATCGTGGGAGAGCGCCGGATACCCGTGGCTCGCGAAATGGCCGTCGACGACGACCGCGGCGCCGTGCTCGCGGGTCGCGCAGAACACGGTCGCCTCGGACTCGCCGGCGAGGGCCGGACAGGTCCGGGCGCTGCGGGCGGCCACGAGGTCGAGCGCGCCGCACAGCCAGCGTGCGATGTCGAGGCGGTGGATCAGCACTTCCTCGATCATCAGGCGCCGCTCGTGCCGGACGAAGGGCTGGCGCTCGATGTAAGGGTAGCGCCCGCCGGCATCGGGAATCAGCCCGGCGCTGCGCGTCTGGATCGTGCAGCCGCTGATGGCGCCGAGTCGCCCGTCGTCGATCCACGCCCGCATCCGCTGGTAGTAGGGACGGAAGCGGAAGTTCTGATTCACCATGACGCGCGGCCCGCCGGCGAGATCGCCGACGATCGCCTCGGCCTCGGCGAGCGTCGGCATGAACGGCTTCTGGCACAGGCAGGCGAGACCGCGCGCGGCGGCGAAACGCAGGATCGGCCCGTGCGTCTCCCGCGGAGAGGCCACGTCGAGCGCGTCGACCGCGAGTCCGCCCGCGACGAGCGCCTCGACCGATTCGAAGCGCGCGCCGATGCCGAACTGCGCGGCCCGATCCGATGCGCGACCGGGGTCCGGATCGACGACGGCGACCACGTCGACCTCCGCGAGCTTGCGCCAGGCGTCGAGGTGGTGCCTGCTGATCATGCCCGCGCCGACCATCGCGACGCGCAATCGGGTCGTGGTCATCGGTTCCCTAGGGACGCCGACCGCGCGCGACACGGACGCTGCACGGCGCGCGGCCGGACGGTTATGATTCGATGGAGATGGGCGGTAGACGGCCCCGAGTTCCGCGGCTTCGAGGACTTCGAATCGCGGTGTCCGCCGTCCCACGCCCGCGAGTCCGCCGCCGGTCGCGGCGGCCCGCGTTCCCTCAGGAGGTCGCAATGCGCGTCCATCTTCGTCTGATCACCGTCCTGCTGGCCTGCGCCGCCGCGTTTCCCGGCGCGCACGCGGCCTGGCCCGAGAAGGCGGTCCGCATCGTCGTCACCGCGCCGCCCGGCGGCACGATCGACTTCCTCGCACGCGCGATCGCGCCGGGGCTCGGCCGCGAGCTCGGTCAGAACGTCGTCATCGACAACAAGGGCGGCGCGAGCGGCATCCTGGGCGCCGACCATGTCGCGAAGTCGCCGGCCGACGGCTACACGGTCCTGCTGACCGACGGCGCGGCGCTCGCGATCAACGCGTCGGTGCGCGCCGACCTGCCGTTCACGATGATGAAGGATCTCCTGCCGGTGAGCCTGGTCGCGACGACGCCGTCGATGCTCTCGGCGCATCCGTCGGTCGCCGCGTCGTCGGTCCGCGAGCTGGCCGAACTCGCCCGCCGCGATCCGAAGTCCGCGAGCTACGCGCATCCGGGCGTGGGCACGCCGCATCACCTGGTCGGCCTGCTGTTCGCCAAGAGCGCCGGCATCCGCCTCGAGCATATCCCTTACAAGGGCGGCGGACCGATGACGGCGGACGTGGTCGGCGGCCAGGTGCCGCTGTTGATCACCGGCACGCTCGCGACGATGCCGCACGTCAGGGCGGGCCGCCTGAAGGCGCTCGCGATCGGGTCGCGCCAGCGCAATCCGCTGATGCCGGACGTGCCGACGTTCGTCGAGGCGGGCTACCCGGACGTCGAATCGGAGGTGTTCTTCTCGCTGTTCGTGCCTGCCGGCGTCCCGCCGGACGTCGCACCGGCGCTCGCCCGTGCCCTCGCCAGGACGCTGGCCGATCCGGAGGTGCGCCGCAAGCTCGAGGAGCAGGCGCTGGTCGTCGTCGGCTCGTCGGCCGACGAACTGCGCGCGCACTTCGCCCGCGAGTCGAAGCGCTGGGGCGACCTGATCCGCGCCGAGCGCATCGTGCTCGAATAGCGCCGGGTCGCGCCCGGCGCGATGCCTGCGGCTGCCCGAGGTGCGCACCGGCGCGCGGATCAGGGCGCGGCGAGCGCGATCGAGCCGTCCGACTCGTCGTAGCGCACGCGCGTCCCGCACCATTCGCTCATTCGCGCGATCGCCTCGGCGATCTCACGGCCGACCTCCGGTGTCGGCCAGTACGGCAGGCCGCGTTCGGCAGGCCGCGGTCGGTTGAGGTCGAGGTCGACCGGCAGCAATCGCACCCGGACCTGGCCGGTGGCATGGAATTCGCACACCGCGAACACGCTGCGGGAAAAGCGGCGATCGGCGTAGAAGCCGATGCGCTCGCCCGAGGCGTCGGTGATGCGGGAACGGTGCATCTGCGAGGGCAGCGCGTCCTTCGGCAGGCCGAAGCCTTCGTACATCTCCGGCGTCATCCGTTGCTCGCCGGCCTCGAACTCCATCGCAAGGCTCGCCAGCGAATAGAAGATCGGCCGCCCGCGATGGAACTCGACGCCGCGCAGCATGTGGGCGCCGTGCCCGAGGACCGCGTGGGCGCCGGCGTCGATCGCGCGACGGGCGAATTCCTCGACGAACGAGGCGGCGCGCGGGGAATACCAGTTCTCGCCAGCGCCCTCGTGCGTGTGCAGGCTGAAGAGCACGAGGTCGGCGCGGTGGGCCGCATCGCGTATCGCGTCGAGCAGCGCCTGCGCGTCCTTCTCATCGGCGAAATAGCGGACGTGCGCCCGCTCGCCGCGCTCGATGCGAAGCGAGCCCTCGAATACCGAGCCGAACGCGAACACATCGGGGCCGGGATCGCGCATCACTTCGACGCCCATCACCTCGCGGCGACTCGCGGCGGTGCCGAGCATCTCGTCGATGCGCTTCAGCTCCGCGAACTCGCGATCCGGCAGCACGTAGGCGCGGCCCCAGCGCAGCGGTGCAAGGCCCGGACGGGCGGCGACGCCGGCGCCCGGCGCGCTCGCCGTGAACTCGGCCGATCGGGTCGTACTCGCGCATACCAGCCCGATCCGGCCGGCCGGCGTGTCGAGAAAGCGGGCGGAACGCGCCTCGTAGAGGCTACGACCGATGCCGCCGGGCAGCAACCCGCGCGCTTCGGCGGCCTCGATGGTGTCGACGACGCCGTCGGGTCCGTAGTCGCCGGCGTGGTTGTTCGCGAACGACACCAGGCGCACGTTGAGCGCAGCGAGCTCGTCGAGCAGCTCCGCGCGCACCGCGGTCACGTATCGGCGGGGTGCCGGCGGTCGGTCGTGCCGGGGGCAGCAGAACTCGGCGTTGGCGAAGGCCGCGTCGGTGGAAGTCAGCGTCTCGACCAGACGGGGGTCGAGCCGGCGCGCGAGATCGCGGCTGGAGTACAGGGCGTCGCCGCACGCGACCACACGGATCATCGGCCTCCTCCCGGCCCGGTCAGCGCGGTTCGCCGCCGGTGATGCCGAGTTCGCGGATCAGCTGACCGAAGTTCGCCCGGTCGACCCGGACGCGTTCGGCCAGGTCGGCGAGCGATGCCTGCGCAGGCTCGAGCCCTTGGGCCAGGATCTTCTCGATCACCGCGGGTTCGGCGAGGATGCGGTTGATCGTCCGGTTCCATTTCGCGACGAGTTCGCCGGGGGTCTTCGACGACACGACGATCCCGTGCCAGCTTCGAGGCCCCCAGTTCGGCATGCCCTGCTCGTCGGTGGTGGCGGCCGCCGGAAGTTTCGCCCAGCGCTTCGGGCCGAGGATCGCGAGGGCGCGCAACTTGCCCGCGATCGCGCTCTCCGCGCCCTCGGGGCCGAAGAACACCTGGGTCTCGTTGGCGAGGCAGGCCTGCAGCGCCGCCGGGCTGCCTTTGTAGGGCACGTGCGTCATCGTCACGCCCGCGCGCTTCTGCAGGTACTCACCGGACAGATGGCCGACCGTACCCAGGCCGGCCGTGCCGAAGTTGAGCCTGCCGGGGTTCGCCCTCGCGTGCGCGACGAATTCCTTCAGATCGGCCGCCGGAACCGACGGGTGGACGAACATCGCCATGTACGCGTCGCCGGTGAGCGCGATCGGCGTGATCTCCGACGGGTCCCACGACAGTTTGTAGAAGAACGGCGAAACGGCGAAATGCCCGTTGTTGACCGCGAGCAGCGTATGTCCGTCGGCCGGCGCGCGCTTGAGTGCCTCGATCGCCACGGTTCCGGCGGCGCCGGGCCTGGCCTCGACGATGACGTTCTGCCCGTGCTGGCGGCGGATCCCCTCGGCGACGAGACGCGCCAGGATGTCCGAGAGTCCTCCGGCGGCGAATGGCACGATGTAGTTGACCTGCCGCGACGGAAAATCGTCGGCTTGCGCGTAAGTGCGCGGCGCGAGCGACACCGCGGCGGCGGCGAACGGGGCGAAGACGAGACGGCGGCGGGTCCGGGTCATGGCGGATCTCGCTATCGACCGGGTCATTCCGGCTTGATGCCCGCGGCGTCGATCAGCTTGGCCATGCGCTCCTGATACGCCCTCATCGCCGCGGTCGCGGCCTCGGGTCGCGTGTCGGAAGGCCTGACCACGCCGAGGTCGTCCAGACGGCGGCGGAAGTCGCCGTCGGCGACCAGCTTCGCGATCTCCGCGTGCAGGCGGTCGACGATCGGCTTCGGCAGGTTCGCCGGGCCGGCGACGGCGTACCAGGTGTGGATGTCGAACTGGCTGCCTGGGATCGACTCCGCGATGGTCGGTGAATCGGGGAGGAACGAGAGCCGCTGCGGCGTGGTGACCGCGATCGAACGCAACTTGCCGTCCCGCTGCTGGGGCATCAGGTTCGGCGTCACGACCGCGGTCGCGATCTGGTTGCCCAGCAGGTCGGTGTTCTGCGGCCCTCCGCCCTTGTAGTTGATCACGTTGATGTCGATCTTCGCGACCGACTTCAAGGTCGATGCGGTCACGAGCGTGACCGCGTCGGAGACGCCCATCGACAACTGGCCCGGATTCGCCCGGGCGTAGGCGAGCATCTCGGCGAACGTCGAGAACGGCTGCTTCGGGTTGGCGAAGATCATGTACGGCTGGGTGCCCAGCATCGCGACCATCGTGAAGTCGTTGGCGACGTGGAACGGAACCTTGGCCACCAGCGACGGTACGAGCGCATGCGTTCCAGGCATCAGGTAGAGCGTGTAGCCGTCCGCCGGCGCTTTGGCGACCAAATCCGCACCGATGACCGTCAGGCCGCCGGGCCGGTTGTCGACGACGACCGACTGCCCGAGCGCGGTCCCCAGCTTGTCGGCGAGCGGCCGGGCGATCGCGTCGGCGCTGCCTCCCGGTCCGAACGGAACGACGAGCTTGATCGACTTGGTCGGGTAGGACTGGCCCGCGGCGGCCTGGCAAACCGCCAACAGCAAACCGCCGGCGAGCAGGGCGAGGCGATCGAACATGGAAACACTCCGGAAAGTGGCGCATCGCCGCGCGCGGGCGAGCGCGGTGTCGGTTCCCCATCGGAGCGGCCGGCGCCAGCGCTCAGATTACACGGCCCGGACGAAAACGCGGGCCAGCCGCGTATCGGCGCGGGCCCGGAAGCGGGCGCCAGACGAACAACTCGTCGCGCGACGTCGATGGAGGCTGGGGTCGGAATCGAACCGGCGTAGACGGCTTTGCAGGCCGCTGCATGACCACTCTGCCACCCAGCCCTGGGGGGTGGGGCGCAGGTCGCGGACGCGCATGCGCCTTCAGACACGAAGGGGAGAGCCCTGATGCTGCTACGGCTCTCCCCCGGGGGATCCTGGAGCGGGAAAGGAGTCTCGAACTCCCGACCTCAACCTTGGCAAGGTTGCGCTCTACCAACTGAGCTATTCCCGCAAAGAGCCTTGAATTATAGCGGAAATCGCCGCGATGCCACAAGGGGGGCGTTTGGCGCGGCCCAATCCCCGCGCGCAGCGTCTTCCGCCGCCGACCGCGGCCCTCGCGGAACATGCGCGCACAGCCGCCCCGACGGCACGCCGCTCGACTGGCGGCGAGGGCTCGCGCCCAGGCTCATCCCGCGCGCTCGTAGATCGTGACGACGCAGGCGCCGCCCAGCCCCAGGTTGTGCTGCAGGCCGATGCGCGCGCCGTCGACCTGCCGCGCCTCCGCGGCGCCGCGCAGTTGCCGCGTGAGTTCGAAACACTGCGCGAGCCCGGTCGCACCCAGCGGGTGTCCCTTCGACAGCAGGCCGCCGGACGGATTGACGACGACGCGCCCGCCGTAGGTGTTGTCGCCCGCGTCGACGAAGCGCTGCGCGCCGCCCTCCGGACAAAGCCGCAGCGCCTCGTACGAGATGAGCTCGTTGTGCGCGAAGCAGTCGTGCAGTTCCACGACGTCGACGTCGCCGGGGCCCAGGCCGGCGCGCTCGTAGGCCCGGTCGGCGGCGGCGCGCGCCATGTCGTAGCCGACCACGCGCATCATGTCGTCCGAGTCGAACGTCGACGGCGTGTCGGTGGTCATCGACTGCGCGAGGATGCGCAAGCGGGCGTCGAGTCCGTGCCGTGCCGCGTACGCCGGCGAGACGATCACCGCGGCCGCGGCGCCGCAGGTCGGCGGGCAGGCCATCAGCCGCGTCATCACCCCCGGGATCAGCGCCGGCGAGGCGAGCACCTCGTCGACGGAGAGTTCGCGCCGCAGCAGCGCGAGCGGATTGCGCGCCGCGTGGCGGCTCGCCTTCGCGCGGATCTTCGCGAAGGTCTCGATCGGCGTGCCGTGCCTGCGCATGTAGGCCATGCCGGCGCCGCCGAAGTAACGGAGCGCCAGCGCGACTTCGGGCATGCCGACGAGCGCGTCGGTCTTCGCCTCGAAGCGGTCGAACGGCGTCGGGCGGTCGTTGAAATGCGTGCCCAGCGCACCCGGTGCCATCTGCTCGAAGCCCAGCGCGAGCACGCAGTCGGCGGCGCCCGACTCGACCGCCTGCCGGGCGAGCCACAGCGCGGTCGATCCGGTCGCGCAGTTGTTGTTCACGTTGACGATCGGCGCGCCGGTCATGCCGACCTCGTAGAGCGCGCGCTGTCCGGACGTGGAATCGCCGTAGACGTAGCCGGCGTACGCCTGCTCGACGCGTTCGTAGCCGATCCGCGCGTCGTCGAGCGCGAGCCGCACCGCCGCCGCCGCCATCGCCGGGTAGGGCTCGCTCGCGCCCGGCTTGGTGAACGGGACCATGCCCACGCCGGCGACGATCGCGCGTGCGGTCACTGGACTACCCTCCCCCAGGCTCGCCGCGCGCGCGGCTTCGCCTCCCCGTCTGCGACGAGGGGACGAGTGCCTCGGGACGCGGCGTTCGCAGGGAGCAGGGGCCCCGATCGCCGGCGAACGGGGATGCGACCGGCCGCGAATCGCCGCCGGCCGGCCGACGCGCCGGCCTGCGCACGACGGAGCGCCCCCAATGAGGCCGACGGCCCGTCGGCGCTCATCGGCCCGCCCCGCCGGCCGGGCGGCGCGTGCGCCGGGCGGGTTCGCGCAGGACGAGCGCGAGCAGGCGATCGGCCATCGCCTCGATCGTGAGCCGCCCGCGCGGCGTGTACCACTGCAGCGACCAGTTCATCGCGCCCAGCAGCGCGAGGCGCAGGAGCTTCGTGTCGCCGCCGACCAGGCCGGCCTGCGCGGCGGCGCCCAGCGCCTCGTCCCACATCGCGTCGACGCGGTCGCGCTGCTTGACGATGCGCCGCCGCGACCGTGCCGACAGGCTGCGCCACTCGGACAGCACGACGGCGACCTCGTCGGACCGGCCGTGCAGCGCCTCGAGGTGACCGACGATCATCGCGCGCAGCCGTTCGCGCGGATCGGAGACGACGCCGATCGGCCGCTCCGCGGCCCGGACGAAACGCGCGAGTCCCTCGTCCATCACGTCGACGAGGATGTCTTCCTTGGTCCCGTAGTAGTAGAAGATGCTGCCCGACTGGATGCCGACGGCGCGGGCGATGTCGCGCACCGTCGCGCCCGCGTAGCCGACCTCGCGGAACAGCCGCGCGGCGGCGGAACGCAGCGCGCGGCGGCGGGCGGGGTCGTCGGACTTCACGGACCGGAGTATAGCGCCGTCCCGCGGCGGCGGGGCGCGCGTCCGCATTCGAGCAAGCGCTCGAAAAATTCGAGCGAGCGCTTGATCGAGGTGACGGCGCGCTGCTAGACTGTCGCCGGACGGGCGGCCGATGGCGGACGCCGGAGAGCGGGGCGGGCCGGAGGCAAGATTGGCGCGGGGACGGGAGACCACCGGGTACGAGGCGCTGCTCGCCGGCGACCGCGCGGCGCTCGGTGCCGCGCTGTCGGTGGTCGAGGACGGCGGCGAGGACTCGCACCGGTTGCTCGACCGGCTGCGCGGGCGCGACGCGAGCGCGCAGATCATCGGCGTGACCGGGCCGCCGGGTTCGGGCAAGTCGACGCTGGTCAACGAGCTCGCGGTCCGCTACGCCGACCAGGGGCGACGGGTGGCGATCGTCGCCGTCGACCCGACGAGTCCGTACACCGGGGGCGCGGTCCTGGGCGACCGGGTCCGGATGAACCGCGCTTCGCGCCATCCCGGCGTGTTCATCCGCAGTGCGGCCACGCGGGGGCTCCTGGGGGGCGTGGCGCGCGCCACGCTGGACTTCGTGCGCACGTTCGAGGCGGTCGGCTACGATCCGATCATCGTCGAGACGGTCGGCATCGGGCAGTCCGAGGTCGACATCGCTCGGATCGCGCACACCGCGATCGTCGTCGAGGCACCGGGGCTGGGCGACGCGGTGCAGGCGATGAAGGCCGGCGTTCTCGAGATCGCGTCGGTGCTGTGCGTCAACAAGGCCGACCTCCCCGGCGCCGACGCCAAGCTCCTGCAAATGAACGAGCTCGCCGACCGGGCGGCGGCGTACGCGCCCGACTGGCGCATCCCGGTCGTGGCGACGGTCGCGTCGACCGGCCAGGGCGTCGATGACTTGATGGCGGCGATCGCCTCGCACCGCGAACACCTGGGATCGACCGACCGGATCCGGGCGATCGAGCGGGTGCGCGCGCTCGCCGAGATCCGGGCGGCGCTCGAGGCCCTCCGGGTGGACGCGCCGCTCGGCCGGGCGGAGCGCGCGGGCCGGCTGGAGGATCTCGCGAACGCGGTCGCCGCCCGTACGATCAGCGCGCGGGACGCGGCCGCGAGCGTCGACCGCGAGTTCGCGGCGGCGGCGTACCCGGAGGGCCGAGGCGATGAGCGAGCGTGACGAGCAACCCGACCCGCCGGTGCGTCGCGTGGCGGTCGTCGGCGGAGGCGGGTCGATGGGCCACGGCATCGTGATCGCCTGCCTGCTGGGCGATCCGGCGGCCGAGGTGCGGCTGGTCGCGCGCCGGCGCGAGACGCTCGACCACGGCCTGGAGCTGGTGCGCTCCGGGCCGTTCGGCCTCGACGCCGCCGTGCGCAAGGGTCGCATCGACGCCGCGCGCCGCGACGAGGCGCTCGGGCGGCTGACCGCGACGCTGGACCTCGCCGAGGGCGTGCGCGGAGCCGACGTCGTCTTCGAGACGGTGCCCGAGGTCGTGGCGACCAAGATCGACGTCCTGCGCGCGATCGAGGCGGCGGCGCCGGCGGAGGCGATCATCGCGACCAACACCTCGTCGATCCTCATCGCGGAGCTGGGCGGCGCGCTCGCCCGCGCCGAGCGGCTCGTGGGCACGCACTGGTTCTATCCGTCGAACGTCATGCCGCTGGTCGAGGTCGCGCGCGCCGACCTGACATCGCCGCCGGTCGTCGGCCGCATCGTCGGTTACCTGCGGACGCTGGGCAAGAAGCCG
>JADZDA010000220.1 GCA_020851255.1 Burkholderiales bacterium
GCTGCGGGCGCGCACGCAGGCGGAGCAGTACGCCCGCGCGCTGCCCGCGACGGAAGGGCGCCCGCCATTCCTCGTGGTCGTCGACGTCGGCAACGTCGTCGAGCTGTACGCGGAGTTCAGCCGCACCGGCGCGACCTACACGCCATTTCCCGATCCGCGGTCGCACCGCATCGCGCTCGCCGACTTGCACGACCCGGCGCTGCGCGAGCGGCTGCGTCAGGTCTGGACCGATCCGCTGGCGCTCGACCCGGTGCGCCGGACGGCCCGCGTCACGCGCGAGATCGCGCAGCGCCTCGCGGTCGTCGCGAAATCGCTGGAGGCCGACGGCCATGCGCCGGCCATCGTCGCCGGCTTCCTCACGCGCTGCCTGTTCTCGATGTTCGCCGAGGACGTCGGGCTGATTCCCAGGCGCGCGTTCGTCGACCTCCTGACGAGCCTTCGCGAGCATCCCGAGCAGCTGGTGCCGCTGCTGACCGACCTCTGGCGGACGATGGACGCGGGCGGCTTCGCGGTCTCCGTTCGCGCCGATCTGTTGCGCTTCAACGGCAAGCTCTTCAAGGACCCTTCGGTGCTGCCGCTGTCGTCGGAGCAGATCGGCCTGCTGCTCGACGCCGCGCGCGCCGACTGGCGCGACGGGGAGCCGGCGATCTTCGGCACGCTGCTGGAGCGCGCGCTCGACCCCGCCGAGCGCCACGCGCTGGGCGCCCACTACACGCCGCGCGCGTACGTCGAGCGGCTGGTGCTGCCGACGATCGTCGAGCCGCTGCGCGACGACTGGAAGTCCGCGCAGTCGGCCGCGCTGCTGCTCGCCGCCGAGGGGAGGATGGACGACGCCTGCGCGCAGGTCCGCGGGTTCCTCGACGACCTGTGCCACGTCCGCGTGCTCGACCCCGCGTGCGGGTCCGGCAACTTCCTCTACGTGACGCTGGAGCACCTGAAGCGGCTCGAAGGCGAGGTGCTGAACCAGCTCGACGCGCTCGGCGACACGCAGGGGCGCCTCGAAGCCGAGGGGATGAGCGTGGACCCGCACCAGCTCCTCGGCATCGAATTGAATCCCCGCGCCGCCGCGGTCGCCGAGACGGTGCTGTGGATCGGCTACCTGCAGTGGCACTTCCGCACGCGCGGGCAGGTGCCGCCGCCGCAGCCGGTGCTCAAGGACTTCCACAACATCGAGTGCCGCGACGCCGTGCTCGCGTACGACCGCGTGGAGTTCGTGACCGACGCGCGCGGCGTGCCGGCCAGCCGCTGGGACGGGCGGACGTACAAGCCGCACCCGGCGACCGGCGAACTCGTGCCGGACGAGCGCGCGCAGGTGCCGATCGAGCGCTACGTGAACCCGCGCAAGGCGGCGTGGCCGCAGGCGGACTTCGTCGTCGGCAATCCGCCGTTCATCGGCAACAAGCGGATGCGCGACGAACTCGGCACCGGCTACGTCGAGGCGCTGCGCGAAGCCTGGCGCGACGTGCCCGAGTCGGCGGACTTCGTCATGTACTGGTGGCAGTGCGCAGCGGAGCTGACGCGCCGCGGCGCGCTGCGCCGCTTCGGCCTCATCACGACCAACAGCGTGACGATGATCTTCAACCGCCGCGTGCTGGACGCCGCGATGACCGGGACGCCGCCGCTCGCGCTCGCGTGGGCGATCCCCGACCATCCGTGGATCGACGCCGCGGATGGCGCGGCCGTTCGCATCGCCATGACGGTCGCCGCGCGCAGCCACGCGCCGGGCATGCTCGCGCGCGCGGTCGCCGAGCGGGCGGACGACGAGGGCGCGTTCGAAGTGGAACTGTCCGCGCGGCGCGGCCGCATCCACAGCGATCTGTCGGTGGGCGCCGACGTCACGGCGGCGGTCCCGCTGCACGCCAACGACCGGCTGTCCAATCGCGGCGTGATCCCGCACGGCGCGGGCTTCGTCGTCACCCGCGACGAGGCGGTCGCGCTCGGACTTGGCCGGGTGCCCGGCCTCGATGCGCACCTGCGGCCGTACCGCAACGGCAAGGACCTGACCGACCGGCCGCGCGACGTCTACGTGATCGACTTCTTTCCGCTCTCCGAAGACGACGCACGCAAAGCCTTCCCCGCCGGGTACCAACGACTCTTCGATACCGTGAAACCAGAGCGCGATCAGAACCCTCGCGCATCGCGTCGCATCAACTGGTGGCTGTTCGGCGAAAGCCAGCCGCGGATGCGGGAGTCGATCAGGTCGATTCGCCGATACATCGCGACCGGACACGTCGCCAAGCACCGCTTCTTCCAGTTCCTCGACGCCGCGATCCTGCCCGACGACAAGCTGATCGCGATCGCGCTCGACGACGCGGCGGCGCTCGCCGTGCTCTCGAGCGTGGTCCACGTGCGCTGGGCGCTGGCGGCCGGGGGACGTCTCGGCGTAGGCAACGACCCCGTCTACAGCAAGTCGACGTGCTTCGACCCCTTCGCGTTTCCGGCGGCGACCGCGGAGGCGATGGCACCGCTGCGCGCGCTCGGCGAGGAACTGGACGCGCACCGCAAGC
>JADZDA010000221.1 GCA_020851255.1 Burkholderiales bacterium
GGAGGAGTCGTTCCGCTACATGCGCGAACTCCACCGGAACGTGAACCAGTACGCGCGCTCGGGCATCGGGCCGATGACCGCGGTCACGCGCGGCGAGACGGCGATCGGCAGCACGGTGCTCCACGGCGTGATCAACGAGATCGCGCGCGGCTTCCCGGTGCTGCCGGTGCTCCCCTGCGAAGGCGTCGGCTACGAGATCGGCTCGACCGCGATCATCCAGGGCGCGCGCAATCCCGAAGCGGCGCGCCGCTTCGTCGACTTCGCGCTGTCCCCGGCAGGCCAGCAGGTCGGCCTCGACGTCAAGGAGTACGCGATCCCGACCCATCGCGGCGTCACGCTGCCCCCGCAGGTGCCGAAGCTCACCGACATCAAGGTGATCAGCTACGATTTCGCGAAATACGGCGCATCGACCGAGCGCAAGCGGCTGCTCGAACGCTGGGAGAAGGAGATCAACGGCGCGCCGCGCTGACCGAGCGCCGGCCCGGATCGCCGCGCCGTGCGCGACCGACCCCTCGTCGCGTGGTTCGCGGTCGGCTGCGCGGGCATCGCGATCCTTCCCTGGTACGCGCTGGCCGACTCGATCTTCTCGAGCGGCTGGCTCGTCCGCGGGTTCACCGGGGAGAACGCGCCGCTGTGGTGGCAGGCGTGGGCCCACGGCCGCGCATGGCTGTGGCCGGTCGCCGCGCTGCTCGTCGCCTGCATCGCGTGGCCGCCGCGGGCCGGTGGCTCGCGACGACGGCAGGCGAACGCGCTGATCGTGTTCGCCGCCGCGGGCTTCGTCTTCACGCTCGGCCAGGGATTCGCGATCGGACCGCGCGGCTGGTCGGTCGACGCGGCGGCCGCGTGGTTCGGCCCGATCACGACCGGCCAGCCCGGCATGGGAACCGGCGCGGCGATGGCCCTCGCCTCGTTCGCGATGCTGTTCTCGCTGGGACTCGCGCGGCGCGGTGCGTTCAAGGGCGACGGCTTCGTCGCCGGTTCGGTCGTCTCCGTGACGCTGGCCGTCGCGCTGTTCACGTTCTTTCCGGTCGTCAGGATCCTCGCGTCGGCGTTCGAGGACACGGCCGGGGCCTGGTCGGCCGGCGCGTTCGCGCAGCGGGCGTTCACCGGCAAGATCTGGGGCCTGGGCTGCCTGGGCGGCGGTACGCGCTGCGGGGTCGCCTGGAACACGCTCGCGCTCGCGCTCGCCTGCGCGACCGCCTGCACGGCGCTGGGGCTCGCGTTCGCGCTGATCGTCACGCGCTCCGCGTTCCGCTACAAGCGCGCCCTGCGGGTGCTGTCGGTACTGCCGATCATCACGCCGCCGTTCGTCATCGGGCTGGGGCTGATCCTGCTGTTCGGCCGCTCGGGACTGGTCAACCAGTTCCTGGAACTCGCGTTCGGCGTCGTGCCCACGCGCTGGATCTACGGGTTCCAGGGCGTGCTGCTCGCGCAGGTGTTCGCGTTCACGCCGATCGCCTTCCTCGTGCTGATCGGCGTCGTCGAGGGCGTCTCGCCGACCATGGAGGAAGCGGCGCAGACGCTGCGCGCCGACCGCTGGGCCACGTTCACCACGGTCTCGCTGCCGCTGATGCGCCCCGGGCTCGCCAACGCGTTCCTGATCAGCTTCATCGAGTCGATCGCCGACTTCGGCAATCCGATCGTGCTCGGCGGCAACTTCGGCGTGCTGTCGACCGAGGTGTTCTTCTCGGTCGTCGGCGCGCAACTGGACCAGGGGCGCGCCGCGACGCTGGGCCTCATCCTCCTCGGTTTCGCGCTCGCCGCGTTCTTCCTCCAGCGCCGCGCGCTGGGGCGCCGGGTCTACACGGCGCTCTCGGGCAAGGGCGACGCCGGCCTGCCGACGCCGCTCCCCGACGCCGCGCGGCGCGCCTGCTACGCGGTCGCGCTCCCCTGGGCGGCGCTCACGATCGTCATCTACGCGATGGCGCTGGCCGGCGGCTTCGTCGAGACCTGGGGACGTGACTACACGCCGACGCTGCGCCATTACGTGAAGGCGTTCGGCGTCGAGTGGGGCGCGCACGGGCTCCTCTGGACCGGCGCGGCGTGGAACTCGTTCTGGACGACGGTCAGGCTCTCCGCCATCGCGGCGCCGCTGACCGCGGCGCTCGGCATCCTCGCCGCCTGGCTGATCACGCGGCAGCGCTTCGTCGGCCGGTCCGCCTTCGAGTTCGGGACGATGCTCTCGTTCGCGATCCCCGGGACGGTCATCGGCGTCTCCTACATCCTCGCGTTCAACGTCCCGCCGCTCGAGATCACCGGCACCGCGATCATCCTCGTCGTCTGCAACGTCTTCCGGAACATGCCGGTGGGCGTGCGCGCGGGCATGGCCTCGATGTCCCAGATCGACGCCAGCCTGGACGAGGCGTCCGGCACGCTGGGCGCGCGCGGCTGGACCACGCTGCGGACGATCCTCCTGCCGCTGCTCAGACCGGCGATCGTCGCCGCGCTCGTCTACAGTTTCGTGCGCGCCATGACGACGCTCTCGGCGGTGATCTTCCTCGTGTCGGCCGAGTACGAGTGGGCGACGACCTACATCATCAACCGCGTCGTCAACGGTGACTACGGCGTGGCGATCGCCTACAGCTCGGTGCTGATCGTCCTGATGGTCGTCGTCATCGCGCTGATCGGCTGGCTGGTCGGCGAACGCCGGCTCGGGCGCCGCGGCGCGGCGGCGCCCGGACGCGGCGTGGGGCAACTGGGCGGCAGCGCCGCCTGAACGGGAGCGGTCCGATGGCGGCGGCGACGATCGAGTTCGACGGCGTGGTCAAGCGCTACGGCGACGTGGTCGCCGTGCGCGAGACGGCGTTTCGCGTCGAGGCGGGCACGCTCACGACGCTGCTCGGTCCGTCCGGCTGCGGCAAGACGACGATCCTGCGCCTGATCGCTGGACTCGAGCTCCCCTCGGCCGGGCGCATCCGCATCGGCGGCGAGGACGTGACCGAGCGCTCCGCCGCCGAGCGCGACGTCTCGATGGTGTTCCAGAGTTACGCGCTGTTCCCGCACATGACCGTGCTCGAGAACGTCCGCTACGGGCTCACCGTCGGCCGGCGCCGCACGCCCGACGCGGACGCGCGCGCCCGGGAGGCGATGGGCACCGTCGGGCTCACCGGCTACGACGAGCGCCTGCCCTCGGAACTGTCCGGCGGCCAGCAGCAGCGCGTCGCGGTCGCGCGCGCGCTGGTGCTCGAGCCGGCCGTGCTGCTGTTCGACGAGCCCCTCTCCAATCTCGACGCGCGGCTGCGCCGGCAGATGCGCGAGGAGATCCGCGAGCTCCAGCAGCGCCTCGCGCTCACGGTCGTCTACGTGACCCACGACCAGGCCGAGGCGATGGCGGTCTCCGACCGCATCATCGTGATGAACCGGGCGGTGGTCGCGCAGGAGGGCACGCCCCGCGAGCTCTACGAACGCCCGCGCGACGCCTTCGTCGCCGGCTTCATGGGCGACGCGAACCGGGTCCGCGGGACGCTCGCGCGCCGGGACGAGGAGATCGGCGAGGTCCGTATCGGCGGCGCCACGCTCGCGGTCCCGCACCGCGGCCTGCCCGACGGCGAGGTCGATCTCGCGATACGGCCCGAGGCGATCGCGATCGGCGCGAAGGACGGCGCGCCGATCGCCGGGCAGGTGAAGAAGGCGGCCTACCTGGGCGGGATCGTCGAATACACGATCGCCACCGGCGTCGGCGACCTGTTCGCCGTGTCGCTCGACGTCGCCCGGCCGCACGCGGTCGGCGCGGCGGTGGGCGTGCGCATCGCGCCGCAGGGCGTGGTCGTCGTCCCGCCCGACGCGCCGCGCTAGGCGCCCGGGGCGCCGCGCCCGCCGGCGCAGGGCGTGCCTACGGCGGCGTGCAGAAGACGCTGCCTTCGACGACCCAGCCTTCGTCCAGCATGTGCGCGGTCTCGCTGCCGCTGGTCACGAACCGGTGGTTGGGCGAGGCGCGCTGGCCGTCGTTGTAGATCCGCGTCACGCGCATGTTCCCGCCCGGGCAATCGTCGCCTGCCGGTGCCCCGGCGCGGAACGCCTGCGCCTCGAAGGTCCAGCGCGGCGTCGACGCGAGCTTCGCGCATTCGTTCGGCAGGATCGAATAGAAGTGGGTCGACGCGCCCGACGCCGGGTCGGCGTAGAAATACCGGCAGGTCGACAGTCCGGCGCCGGCGGCGCGGTCCCAGGCCTTGTACGCGAACCCGGTCCGTCGCCAGCCGGGCACGAGGACGCCGGCGTCGAGCATCGCCGCCTCGTCGGCGTCGGCCGTGTAGAAGTAGTGCGCGAGCGAGTCGTTGATGAACTCGACGACGACGCGTTCGGCCCCGGAAGGCGGCGCGGGCGCCGTGTAGTCCAGGCGGCGACGGTCGTCGCCGCCGCCGGCGACACGCTCCATCCGCTGCAGCGTCGCCCGTGCACCCCGATCGTCCTGCGCGTGCGCGGCGAGGAACGCGAGCGACCAGGTGAATATGTCGCCGGTCGAGGGCACGTCGAACCCGTGTTCGACGCCTTCGAGGGTGACGAACACGCGCGACTGGGTCAGCCGCCGCATGCCGTCCTCGGTGACCGTCCAGGGCGCCGTCGTGTCGGCGGTACCCGAAATGGACAGGACCGGAACCGGGAGCATCGCCTCCACGCCGCCCTGGTCGCGCCCGAACGAGGGGAAGAACGACTGGCCGAAGTACGGCACGTACCCGACGATCGCCTTCAGGCGCGGGTCGGAGATCACCGCGCGCGACGAGAGCCCGATCGACACGGTGAGCTTCGCGCCGGCCGTCAGCATCAGCGATTCGCCGCCGAGGCTCGCGCCGAAGCCGCCGACCGCATCGAGGTCGATGCGGTCGCGGAAACCCGCGTCCGAGGCGATCCAGTCGAGCGCCTTCGCGAGCGCCAGCGGGCGCACCGACTGCAGTGCGATGTACTCGCGGAACTTCGACAGCGCGACGAGCACGTCGTCGAGATTCTCGAGCCGGATGTCGGTGACGCGGCCGTCGCCGTGGAACGGTGCGACGACGACCCAGCCGTGGCTCGCGAGGAGCTTCAGCGCCTCGACGTACTCGCCGGAGATCGGGCTGCCCGCGAGTCCGTGCGAGAACAGCAGCACCGGCCAGCGGGCGGCGGCGTCCGACAGGCGCGGCGCATCGCCGGCCCTCTGCATGCGCGGCACGGTGTACCCGGTCGGCAGCGCGTAGTCGGCGTACGGGTTGCCCGCGTCGGTCGGATAGCAGGCGAGGAGCGCGATCGCCTGCGTCTTCCCGCTCATCGGGCCGAAGAGCTCGACGTCGTCGGGGACGGGGACCGGCAGCACCGGCGTCGCCGCCGTCGACAGGAGGTCGGTCACGTAGCGCGACGAGCCGTCGGCCGCGTCGAGTCCCTCCCACCAGGACTCGGCGCTCTGCCCCGCCGGCACGCGCGAGAAGTCCTGTTCGACGCTCGTGCAGCCGACGGGGTACGCGCCCGGGCCCAGCGGCGGGACGGTCGCGAGCGTATCGGCTCGCCCGGCTCCGGCGGCGAGCGCGGCGGCACAGGCGACGAGCAGAGCGAGCGAGCGTTTGATCATCGGGCGTCCTGGGTGACGGGGCTTGCGTCCGGCGGTCCGGTACGCGCTGCGCGGGTTCGCCTTGGCGCGCGGGACCGCGCGCACCGCCGCTTGTGCGACCGCCGCCCGGGCCGGGAGTTCCCGCGCCGCTACGGCCTCGCGCAAAAGACCGCGCCCTCGACGACCCACCCGGCGGCGGTCATCGTCGCGGTCTCGCTGCCGCTCGTGAGATAGCGATGGTTCGCCGCGCCTCCCCTCCCGTTGTTGTACGTCCGCACGACGCGCGTGAGGCCGGGCGCGCAGTCCTGCGCGCTCGTCGGCTCGGCGCGGAACGCGTCGGCTTCGAACGTCCAGACCGGATCGCCGGCGAGCCGCTGGCACTCGACGGGAATGACCGAGTAGAAGTGCGTCGAGACCTCGCCGAAGACGCCGAAGTAGCGGCAGTTGGGCAGTCCCGCGGCCTGCGCGGCGTCGATCGCCTTGAACGCGAATCCGGTTCGCGACCAGCCGGGCGGCGATCCCGCGTCCAGCCCGGCGATCTCGGCGGCTTCCGCGGTGACGAAATAGTGGTCGAGTCCCGCGTGGTGGAACTCGACGACGATCCGCTCGTCGCCCGACGCCGGCAGCGGCGCCGTGTAGTCGATGCGTCGATCGTCGGCCGCGCCGCCGTCGACCGAGCGCAATCGCTGCAGCTTCGCCGTCGCGTCCGGGTCGCCGCGCAGCTGCGATTCGAGGAACACCAGCGCCCAGGTGTACACGTCGCCGGGGTGCGCCGGCGCGAGCTCGTGGCCGAGTCCGTCGATCGCGACCACCGTCCGCGTGCCGGCGAGCCGGCGCACACCCTGTTCGACGCGTTCGATCCGCGCGAGCTCGTCGTCGGTTCCGCCGATCGCGAGATACGGCAGCGTCACGCCGTCGACGCCGCCCTGGTCGCGGCCGAACGCCGGGAGGAACGAGAGCCCGAAGTACGGGATGTAGCCGACCGCGGCGACGAGCCGCGGATCGTGCAGCACGCGCTTCGATGTCTGGAACAGGCTGGTCGTGACCTCGGCGCCGCCCATCAGCATCAGCGTCTCGCCACCCTGGCTGATGCCGAATCCGCCGACTCGGGCGACGTCGATCCGGCCCTGCCAATGCGGATGCGACGCCAGCCGGTCGATCATCGCGCTCGCCGACGTCGGACGGATCGCCTGCATCGCGACGAAGTTGCCGAACGCGTCGAGGCTCGCGATGCCGTTCGCGTCGATCGATTCGAACCCGAGCTGCGAGTAGCCGAGATCGCCATGGAACGGCGCCGCGACGACGTAGCCGTGCGAGGCGAGCGCGAGCAGCGCCGGCAGGTAGGTGCCGTCGAGCGGGCTGCCGCCGTAGCCGTGCGAATAGACGAGCGCCGGCCACGGGCCGCCGGCCGCCAGGAGCGGCGCCTCGTCGCCGCGCTGCATCCGGGGCACGGCGTTGCCGTCGGGCAACGGGTAGTCCGCCCGCCCGTTCGCCGCGCTCGTCGGGTAGCAGACCAGCGCGACGTCGGTCACCGTACGACCGCGGTAGCCGGCGTACAGATCGCGGTCGTCGGGCAGCACATGCGTCCAGGCCACGGCGAACTGCGGCTCGGCGAGCAGCGCGGTGACCGTGCGCCCGGAGCCGTCGGCGCGCGGCGATCCGCGCCAGTAATCGCTCGCCGATTCACCGGGGCCCAGCCGCGAGAAGTCCTGGGCGACGTTGCTGCAGCCCACGGCGTGGGGTCCGGGCAGGGCCACCGGCGGCACCACCGCGAGCGAATCCTGTCCGCGCGCCGGCGCCGCCGCGACGGCGATCGCGAGGCACAGCGCCGCGAGCGCTTCCCGCGAGGCCGGGTGCCGTCGCCGGCGAGGACGCAACGGTTCGGGGCCGAAACGGCTCAGAACTGTTCCGCCGCGAGCGCGAGCGCCGCCTCGCCGCCGCCGGTCGCGAGCGGATAGTGCGCGTCGACCGACGGCAGCAGCGCGTCGGCGTAGAAACGCGCGGTCGCGATCTTCGCGCGGAGGAACGCGGCGTCGCCCACGCCGGCCGCGAGGCGCTCGGCTGCGATCTTCGCGCCGCGCGCGAGCTGCCAGCCGCCCACGACCGTACCCCACAGCCGCAGGTAGGCGACCGCTCCGGCGTGCGCGACCCGGGGCCGGGACGCGTAGGCGCCGACCATCCAGTCGGCCGCGCGCGCCGCGGTTTCGACCGCGGCCGCGAGCCTCGCGCCGATCGCCTTCAGGTCGGCGTCCGCCGACGCGGCGAGTTCGTTCGCGACCGACGCCATCCGCGCCACCACCGACTTCGCCAGCGCGCCGCCGTCCCGCGCGGTCTTGCGTCCGATGAAGTCGTTAGCCTGGATGCCGGTCGTCCCTTCGTAGATCGTCGTGATCCGCGCGTCGCGGACGTGCTGCGCCGCGCCGGTCTCCTCGATGAAACCCATGCCGCCGTGGATCTGCAATCCCAGCGACGCGACCTCCTGCGCGACCTCGGTCGTGTGGCCCTTGACCAGCGGGATCAGGAATTCGACGAACGCCTGGTGGCGCTTGCGCGCCTCGGCGTCCGGATGCCGGGCCGCGTTGTCCATCGCGGCCGCGGTCACGTACGCGACCGCGCGCGTCGCCTCGATCCAGGCGCGCATCGTCATCAGCATCCGCCGGATGTCCGGATGCTCGACGATCGCGCCGGTCTTCGCGCCCGCGGGCAGGCCGACCGCGCGGCCCTGGACGCGATCGCGCGCGTAGGCGACCGCGCGCTGGTAGGCGCGCTCGGCGATGCCGACGCCCTCGAGTCCGACGGAGAAGCGCGCGAGGTTCATCATCACGAACATGTACTCGAGCCCGCGGTTCGCCTCGCCGACCAGCCAGCCGATCGCCCCGCCGTGGTCGCCGTAGCTCATCACGCAGGTCGGGCTCGCGTGGATGCCGAGCTTGTCCTCGATCGACACGCAGTGGACGTCATTGCGCGCGCCGGGCCGGCCGCCGGCATCCGGCAGGAACTTGGGCACGACGAACAGGGAGATCCCCTTGACGCCCTCCGGCGCGTCCGGGAGCCGCGCGAGCACGAGGTGCACGATGTTGTCGGTGTAGTCGTGCTCGCCGTAGGTGATGAAGATCTTCTGGCCGTGGATCCGGTAGCTGCCGTCGCCCGCGGGCACGGCGCGCGTGCGCACGGCCGCGAGGTCGGAGCCCGCCTGCGGCTCGGTGAGGTTCATCGTGCCGGTCCACTCGCCGGCGACCATCCTGGGCAGGTACAGGTGCTTGAGCGCCTCGGACCCGTTGCGTTCGATCGCCTCGATCGCGCCCTGCGTCAGGAGCGGGCAGAGGTCGAAGGCCATGTTCGACGCGTGCCACATCTCCTCGACCGCGGTCGCGACGAGTTGCGGCAGGCCCTGGCCGCCGAACTCGACGCTCTTGCCCAGACCGTTCCAGCCGTTGGCGCAGAACGCCAGGTACGCGTCCTTGAATCCCGGCGGCGTCGTGACGCTGCCGTCGTCGTGCCGCACCGACGCGGCCCGGTCGCCCGCGCGATTGAGCGGGTCGAGCACATCGGTCGCGAATCGACCCGCTTCCTCGAGGATCGCGGCGACCGTGTCCGGCGCCGCATCCTCCCAACCCGGCAGACCGGCGACCTGCGGGAGTCCGGCGAGTTCGTCGAGGACGAAGCGGATGTCGGCGATCGGGGCGCGATAGGAGCTCATGGTGTCGGGCCTGGAAGTCGGACGCAGAGGATAGCGCGTCGGACCTAGAGCCGGCACTCTAGAACCCGTCCGGCCGCGCACCCCGCCGGAACCCGGCCGCGGGCACCCGCCCCGGACCGGGCGGCCCTGCGGACGGTACGCGGGTGGCGCGGCGGCGCCGCGACGTCAGCGGGGGGGCAGCGCCGCGGTGAACTGCGGAACGACCTCGAACAGGTCGCCGACCAGTCCGTAGTCGGCGATCTGGAAGATCGGCGCCTCGGGATCCTTGTGGATGGCGACGATCACCTTGCTGTCCTTCATGCCGGCCAGATGCTGGATCGCGCCGGAGATGCCGATCGCGACGTACAGGTCCGGCGCCACGATCTTGCCGGTCTGCCCGACCTGGTAGTCGTTGGGCACGTAGCCCGCGTCGACGGCCGCGCGCGAGGCGCCCAGCGCGGCGTTCAGGCGGTCGGCCAGCGGCTCGAGGACCTTCCGGTAGTTCTCGCCGCTCGCGAGGCCCCGCCCGCCGGAGACGACGATGCGGGCGCTGGTGAGTTCGGGTCGCTCGGACTTGGTGAGTTCCTGGCCGATGACCTTCGCGCCCGCGGCCGGCGCGCTCGCGGCGATCGGGTCGACCGGCGCCCCGCCGCCGTCGCCGGCGGCGTCGAACGCCGTCGTGCGGACGGTGACGACCTTGACGGAATCCTTCGACTGCACGGTCGCGAACGCGTTGCCGGCGTAGATCGGACGCACGAAGGTGTCCGGCGAGACGACGGCGGTGACGTCGGACACCTGCGCGACGTCGAGCTTCGCGGCCACGCGCGGCATCACGTTCTTCCCGGTGCCGGTCGCCGGCGCGACGATGTGCGTGTAGCCGCCGCCGGCGGCCACCGCGAGGATCTGCGCGGCCAGGTGCTCGGCCGTCGGTTGCGCGAAATGCGCCGCGTCGGCGTGCAGGACCTTCGCCACGCCGGCGATCGCCGCGGCGGCACCCGCGGCGCCGCCGGCGTCGCTGCCGGCGACGAGGACGTGGACGGGGGCCCCGAGCTTCACGGCGGCGGCCACGGCGTGGCGCGTCGCCGGCTTGATCGTGGCGTGGTCGTGCTCGGCGAGTACGAGGATCGGCATCGGTGGGCAGGATCGCGTGGACGGTGGACGGTGGGCGATGGGCGAAGGGCCGCGGACGGGCACGCCGCTCAGGGCAGTACCTTGGCCTCGTTGCGGAGCCTGGACACGAGCTCGGCGACGTCGGCGACCTTGCCGCCGCCCTTGCGGCCCGGCGGATCGACGACCCTGAGCGTGGCGAGCCGCGGCGCGACGTCGACGCCCAGACCGGCCGGATCGAGCGTGTCGAGCGGCTTCTTCTTCGCCTTCATGATGTTGGGCAAGGTCGCGTAGCGCGGCTCGTTGAGGCGCAGGTCGGTCGTCACCACGCCGGGCAGCGCCATCTCGACGGTCTCGAGTCCGCCGTCGACCTCGCGCTTGACCGTCGCGGTCCCGCCGGCGATGTCGACCTTCGACGCGAACGTCGCCTGCGGCCAGTCGAGCAGCTCGGCGAGCATCTGGCCGACCTGGTTCGCGTCGTCGTCGATCGCCTGCTTGCCCAGGATCACGAGACCGGGCGATTCGCGGGCGACGACCGCGGCCAGGAGCTTCGCCACCGCGAGCGGCTGCAGTTCGACGTCGCTCGGCACGAGGAGCGCGCGGTGGGCGCCGCTCGCGAGCGCCGCGCTCAGCTTCTCCTGGCTGTCCTGGGCGCAGCAGGACACC
>JADZDA010000222.1 GCA_020851255.1 Burkholderiales bacterium
ACGCCGAGTACGACTTGGTCAGCGTGACCGGGATCTCCGCGCTGTTGACCAGGTGCAGCACCGCGACCGTCAGGATGAACGCGCCGAAGAACCAGTTGGCGACGTAGATGTGCGGCGTCTTGCGCATCACGATCGTCCCGAAGAACACGATCGCGTAGGTGACCCACACGAGCGTGATCAGGATGTCGATCGGCCACTCGAGCTCCGCGTACTCCTTGCTCGTCGTGATGCCGAGCGGCAGCGTGATCGCGGCCAGCACGATGACGACCTGCCAGCCCCAGAACGTGAAGGCCGCGAGTCCGTCGGAGAAGAGCCGCACCTGGCAGGTGCGCTGGACGACGTAGTACGACGTCGCGAACAGCGCCGAGCCGCCGAACGCGAAGATGACGGCGTTGGTGTGGAGCGGTCGCAATCGACCGTAGGACAGCCAGGAGACGCCGTGGGTCATGTCCGGCCAGATCAGCTGGGCGGCGATGATCACGCCGACCAGCATGCCGACGATGCCCCACACGACCGTCATGATCGCGAACTGGCGCACCACCTTGTAGTTGAACGTCGTCGCATTCGCCATTGCGCAAGCCCCCTTATTGACCGCGTGACCGCTGCCCGGCCGCGCCGAGGAGCGCGCCGGCGGTGTTTGTGCGTTGCGTCATCCTAGTCGGAGCGCATTTTCGTCCGGTTGATCGAAGTCAAAGACGCCGGGGCGTCCAGGGGCTCCGCGTCCGCGGTGCGCACCGAGTCGTCGTCGGCGACGATCCGGTGCGCGGGCCCCTCGAGGTCGTCGAACTGCCCGTTATTCACGCTCCAGACGAACGCGAGTCCGATGCCGGCGACCAGCGCCAGCGACAGCGGGATGAGCAGCAGCAGGATGTCCATCGTCAATGCGCGGACGTGCCCAGCGCACCGGTCGCGCGCCGGGCGGCGTCCGACGTCGCGGGCCCGCGCGGGAGCGCCGCGCGGCGGGCGGGCCGGGCGAGCCGCGCGGCGTTGGCGACGACGACGAGCGAGGACATCGACATGCCGACCGCGGCGACCAGCGGCGTGACCGCGCCGAACGCCGCAGCCGGGATCGCGATCGCGTTGTAGAGGCTCGCCCAGCCGATATTCTGCCTTATCACGGCGAGCGTGCGGCGCGCGTGCGCGACCGCGTCGGCGATCGCGGCGAGCTCGTCGTTCAGCACGACCCCGTCCGCCGTCCACTGGGCGATCGGCGTCGCGCTCGCGAGCGACACCGACACCTGCGCCTGCGCGAGCGGCGGCGCGTCGTTGATCCCGTCGCCGACCATCGCCACGATCGCGCCGGCCCGCTGCAGCGCGTCGACCTCGGCGCGCTTGGCCTCCGGCGTCAGGTCACCGCACGACGCGCCGATGCCCGCGGCCCGCGCGTACGCGGCGGCGCTCGCCGACCGGTCGCCCGACAGCACGGACGTGCGCACGCCCATCGCCGCCAGTCGAGCGGCCGCCTCGCGGGCGTCCGGGCGCAGCGAATCGCCGAGCGCCAGCGCGGCGAGGAAGCCGGAGCCGTCGCCCATCGCCACGACGGTGGCCTCGTCGCCGGCGTCGCGGACGAACCGGTCGAACGCAGGCGGCGGCCCGCCGGCGATCCCGGCGACGAACGACGCACGGCCGACGCGCACGCGCCGCCCGTCGACGGTCGCCTCGACACCCGCGCCGGCGACCGTCGCGACGTCGGCGGCGGCCCCGACCGGGCCGCCGTGCGCCTCGTTGATCGCGCGGGCGATCGGATGTTCGCTCGCCGCCTCGACCGCCGCGGCGAGCGCGAGCGCGTCCCGCCGGTCCAGCGGACCCAGCGGCTCGACCGCGAGCAGGCGGACGCGGCCCGCCGTGAGCGTTCCGGTCTTGTCGAAGACCAGATGCGTCGTGCGCGCCAGCGTCTCCAGCGCGTCGGCGCGCGCGAACACGACGCCGCGGCGTCCCAGCGCCCCGGCCGCGGTCGCGAGCGCCGACGGCGTCGCGAGCGAGAGCGCGCAGGGGCACGAAACCACGAGCAGCGAGAAGGTGACGGCGAGGGCGCGCGACGGATCGACGACCAGCCAGCCCGCGGCGGTCGCCGCCGCGACCGCCAGCAGGCCGGCGACGAATACCGACGCCGCGCGGTCCGCGAGCCGCGCGACCCGCGGCCGCGCCGACGCGGCGCGGTCGACCAGGCGGATCACCGCGGCGAGCTCGGTGGCGTCGCCGACCGCGTCGACCCGTACGACCAGCGGCCGGTCGCGGGTCGCCGATCCGGCGAGCACCCGGTCGCCTGTCCGGCGCGACCGCGGCCAGCTCTCGCCGGTCAGCATCGCCTCCTCGACCAGCGCCTCGCCCTCGACGATCGTCCCGTCGGCCGGCATGATCGATCCGGGCCGGACGAGGACCACGTCGCCCGGCGCGAGGTCCGCCGCGGCGACGGTCGCGGTCCCGCCGCCGGCCAGACGCCGCTCGGCGGTCGCCGGCAGCGCGCGCGCGGCGCGCTCGATCGCGTCGCCCGCGCGGCGCCGGTTCACGAGTTCCACGTGGCGCGCGAGCGTCACCAGCGCGACGAACATCGTCACCGAATCGTAGTAGACCGGACCGCCGGCGACGAGCGTCGACCACGCGCTCGCGCCGAAGGCCGCCGCGAGCCCGAGCGCGATCGGCACGTCCATGCCGAGCCGGCGCAGCGCGAGGTCCCGCCACGCGCCGGCGAAGAACGGCCAGCCGGCGTAGCCGATCACCGGCACCGTGACCACGAGACTCGCCCAGTCGAGCAGCCGCTGGTGCTCGGGCGCGACGCCGTCGTCGGAGAGGTAGCCGGGCACCGCGAACATCATCACCTGCATCATGCCCAGCATCGCCACGCCCAGACGCACCAGCATCGCGCGCCCCTCGGCGCGGCTGCGTTCCTCGAGACGCGCGGGGTCGTAAGGATGCGCGGCGTAGCCGATCCGCGCGATCGCGTCGAGGATGCCGTCGAGCGTCGCGTCGGGCTCGCGCCAGACGACGTGCGCGCGCCGCGTGGCGAAGTTCACGCCGGCCTCGACCACGCCGGGTACGCGCGCGAGCCAGGACTCGACCAGCCACACGCACGCGCCGCAGGTGAGCCCGTCGAGCATCAGCGACGCCTCGACCTCGCCGCCCGGGCGCGCGCGCAGCAGGCCGGCGGTGCGCGCGGACGTCCCCCAGGTTTCGCGCCGGCCGGGGGCCGGAGGCCCGCACGCGCCGGCGCTGCGCGAGGCGTAGTAGCGCTCGAGCCCCGCGCCGGCGATCGTGCTCGCGACCGCGAGACAACCGGCGCAGCAGAAGGCGCGGTCGGCTCCGCCGACTTCACCGATCCAGCGGGACGCCGGCGGATTGGGCGTGCCGCAGTGCCAGCACGTCTTCGCCACGCCCGCGCCATCCGCGGTGCGCACGGGTTCCTGGGCCTGCGTTCCGGTCATGGGACCATTGTCGGCGCGCGCGTCCGCCCCGGGCAAGCGCAAAGGGCGCATCCCTTGACCGACAGTCCCGCCCCGTTGACCTGCATCAACGTCATCGGGCATCGTGCGCGCTTAGTCTCGTCCGTTACCCTACTCGGAAGGAGTACGCCATGTACAAGCACCTGCTCGTCGCGACCGACGGTTCCAAGCTCTCGATGAAGGCGGTGACGCAGGCGATCGGCCTCGCGCAGGCGCTGGGCGCCAAGCTGACCGCGTTCTACGCGGCGCCCGACTACCCGCTGCCGATGTACGCGGACGGCGTCGTCTACGAACCGGTGTCGAAGAAGGAGTACTCGGCGCTGATGGCGAAGGAAGCGCAGAAGGTCCTGGACGCCGTCGCGTCGAAGGCGCAGGCGGGCGGCGTCGAATGCGCGACCGTGCACTCCATCGCCGCCGCGCCGTGGGAGGCGATCATCGCCGCCGCGAAGAAGGCGAAGTGCGACGCGATCGTGATGGCCTCGCACGGGCGCCGCGGTGTTTCGGCGCTGCTCCTGGGCTCGGAGACCCAGAAGGTCCTCACGCACAGCGCGCTGCCGGTCATCGTCGTCCGCTCGCACGGCCCGCGGTCGCGCGCCGGCGAGGCGCGCGCGCCCGCTCGGCACCGCGTTCCCGGGACGACGTACACCCGGTCGGAGCCGGTCCGGGCGGGGAGGAGCGGCCCCGCCGCCCCGCCCGTCGGCCGCGAAGAACCGCTGCGCCGCCCCGTCGCCCCCGGCGGGCCTGCAGCGGCCGCCGTCGGCTACAATGCGCGTTTATCCAAGAAAAACAGCATCATGCGCGCATCCCGCTCGTATCTGGTCACGTTGAAGGAAGCCCCGGCCGAGGCCGACGTCGCGAGCCAGAAGCTCATGCTCCGCGCGGGCATGATCAAGAAGGTCTCGTCCGGCATCTATTCGTGGCTGCCGCTGGGCCTGATCACGTTGCGGAAGGTCGAGCGGATCGTGCGCGAGGAGATGAACCGCGCCGGCGCGCTCGAGTGCTACCTGCCGCATGTCGTCCCCGCGGAGCTGTGGCAGGAAACCGGCCGCTGGGACAAGTTCGGCCCGCAGCTCCTCAGGATGCGCGACCGCCACGAGCGCGATTTCCTGTTCGGCCCGACCCACGAGGAGCCGATCACCGACATCGTCCGCAAGGACATCCGCAGCTACCGCCAGCTGCCGGTGAACCTCTACCAGATCCAGGTCAAGTTCCGCGACGAGATCCGCCCGCGCTTCGGGGTCATGCGCGGCCGCGAGTTCCTGATGAAGGACGCCTACTCGTTCGACGCCGACCGCGACGGGCTGATGAGGAGCTATCGCGCGATGTACGAGGCCTACGAGCGCATCTTCACGCGGCTGGGCCTGAAGTACCGCGCGGTCGACGCGGACACCGGGGCGATCGGCGGCTTCGCCTCGCACGAATTCCAGGTGCTGGCCGACGCCGGCGAGGACGCGATCGCCTGGTGCCCGGGATCGGAATACGCCGCGAACGTCGAACAGGCGGAGGCGGTCGCGCCGGGAGCGCCGCGCGCGTCGCCGGCCGAGGCGATGCGCAAGGTGCCCACGCCGACGCAGACCACCTGCGAAGAGGTCACGGCGCTGCTCGGCCTCCCGCTCGCACGGAGCGTCAAGTGCCTGCTCGTCTGGGCGAACGAGCGCGTGCACGTGCTGCTCGTCCGCGGCGATCACATGGGCAACGAGGTGAAGATCGGCAAGCTGCCCGGGCTCGGTCCCTGGCGCTGGGCGACCGAAGCCGAGATCGTCGCGGCGTTCGGGTGCCGGCCGGGGTTCCTCGGCCCGGTGGGCATGCCGGCGGACCTGCCGCTGATCGCCGACCGCGCGGTCGCCGCGATGTCCGACTTCGTCTGCGGCGCGAACGAGGCCGGATTCCACCTCGCCGGCGTGAACTTCGGACGCGACTGCCGCGAGCCGGACGCGGTGGCCGACCTGCGCAACGTCGTCGCGGGCGACCCTTCGCCCGACGGCAGGGGGACGCTGGAGATCGTGCGCGGCATCGAGGTCGGGCACGTCTTCGCGCTGGGCACCCGATACTCGCAGGACATGGGTGCAACTTATCTCGACGCGCAGGGTCAATCGCACCTGATGGAAATGGGTTGCTACGGCATAGGCGTCACGCGCGTGGTCGCGGCCGCCATCGAGCAGAACCACGACGAGCGCGGCATCGTCTGGCCCGAGGCGATGGCGCCGTACGCGGTCGCGATCGCGCCGATCGGCTACGAGCGCAGCGAATCCGTGCGCGCGCTCGCCGACCGGCTGCACGAGGAACTGGCCGCCCTCGGCGTCGACGTGCTGCTCGACGACCGCGGCGAGCGTCCGGGCGTCATGTTCGCCGATCTGGAGTTGATCGGCGTCCCGCACCGGATCACCATCGGCGAGCGCGGCCTGAAGGACGGGCAGGTCGAATACCTCGCGCGCCGCGACACCCGGCCCACGCCGGTGCCGGTCGACGGCATCGTCGGCTTCCTGCGCGGCAAGCTCGCCTGACCGTCGGGCCGATCGCCGCGCGCCGCCCCCCGATGCCCGCGCTCCGGACACTCCCGCTCGCCGCCGCGATCGCCTGCGCGGCGCTCGCGCTCGCCCCGACCGGGACGCGCGCCGGCGCGCAGGCCGAGGAGTCGCTGGCGCCGTCGGTGGCGACCGTGCTGTCGCGGTCGATCTCGGACCGGCCGGTTCCCGTCGACTGGGAGACGCGCGCGGACGCGCGCGAGTGGATCGGCGAGATGGGCCGGCGCATCGCCCCGCGGCTGCCCGACGAGGCCGAGCGGCGCGAACTGCTGCGTTCGGTCCACTACGAGGCCGTGCGGGCCGGACTCGATCCGCAGCTCGTGCTCGCGGTGATCCACCACGAGAGCGGGTTCCGCAAGTACGCGGTGTCGACCGCCGACGCGCGCGGCTACATGCAGGTGATGCCGTTCTGGACGCGGCTGATCGGCAGCGCCGAGCACAATCTCTTCCACCTGCGCACGAACCTGCGCTACGGCTGCGTGATCCTGCGCCACTACGTCGACCGCGAGAACGGCGATCTCTTCCGGGCGCTGGGCCGCTACAACGGCAGCCTCGGCCGCGCCGAGTATCCGAACGCCGTGCTCGCGGCGATGCGCCGCTACGCGTCCGAGGCGCCGGGCGCGCGCACGAGCGCGGCCGCGGCGCACTGACGGCGGTGGCGCGCGACGCCGCGCGCGTCGGGCGATTCGCGCCGTCGCCGAGCGGTCCGCTGCACGTCGGCTCGCTGGTCTCCGCGCTCGCGAGCGCGTGCGACGCGCGCGCGCGGGGCGGCCGCTGGCTCGTGCGCATCGAGGACGTCGACTCGCCGCGCACCGTCGCGGGCGCGGAGCGCGACATCCTCGACACGCTGGAGCGCCACGGGCTGTCTCCCGACGGCCCGGTCGTGCGCCAGTCCGAACGCGCCGTGCGCTACGACGCGGCGATCGACGCGCTGCGCGCGCGCGGACTCGCCTATCGGTGCGTGTGCACCCGGCGCGAACTCGAGTCGGCGCCGCTGTCCTCCGCCGGGGAGCGCGTCTATCCGGGAACCTGCCGCGATGGCATCGTGCCGTCGCGCGAGGCCACGCGTGCATCGATGCGCGTGCGTGTCGGCGACGCGGTCGTCGCCTACACCGACCGGCTGCAGGGCCCGCAGACGCAGGCGCTGGCCCGCGAGGTCGGCGACTTCGTCGTCCGCCGGTCCGACGGACTCGCCGCCTACCAGCTCGCCGTCGTCGTCGACGACGCCGACCAGCACGTGACCGACGTCGTGCGCGGCGCGGACCTGCTCGCGTCGACGCCGCGCCAGATCCACCTGCAGCGCCTGCTCGCGCTGCCCACGCCGGCGTACCTGCACGTGCCGGTCGCCATCGGCGCCTCCGGCGAGAAGCTGTCGAAGCAGACGCGCGCGCGTTCGCTGCCCGCCGACGCACTCGCCTCGCTCGCCGCCGCCTGGCGTTTCCTGGAGCAGCCCGAGCTGGACGCCGCGAGCGTCGCGGATTTCCGGGCGCGCGCCGAGCGCGCGTGGAACGCCGCCCGATTGCCGCCGGTGCGCATGCTGCCGGCTCCGCCCTGGGCCACCGCGCTATAATTCGTGTCGGCGAGCGGCCGGTGGCGGCAGTCGCGGCCGCGTCGCGGGCGCGCCCGCCCTGCGTTCGCCGCGGTCGCCACCGGCACCGCCCTCCTCCGCAACCGCGCCACCCCGCGACTTCGCAACCCCGGAATTCCCGAATGACCACGCTCGTCGCCGTGCGCAAGCACGACCGGATCGCGATCGCCGCCGACTCGCTCACGACCTTCGGCGATCTCAAGCTCTCCGAACCCTACGATCGCGCGCCCGAGAAGATCGTGCGCTACCGCGGCACCTACCTCGGCCTGTGCGGTTCGGCCGCGCACCAGCTCGTGTTCGAGAGCCTGCTCGCCGCGCGCGAGGACCTCGACTTCTCGGGCCGCCTGGCGATCTTCGACACGCTGCGCAAGCTCCACCCGGTGTTGAAGGACCAGCACTTCCTCAATCCCAAGGAGGAGGAGGACGATCCGTACGAGTCGACCCAGATCACGGCGCTCATCGCCAACGAGTACGGGATCTTCGGCGTCTATTCGATGCGCGAGGTCTTCGAGTACACGCGCTTCTGGGCGGCGGGATCGGGGCGTGACTACGCGCTCGGCGCGATGAACGCCCTCTACCCGAAGCTCAAGACCGCCGAGGCGGTCGCGCGCGCCGGCGTCGAGGCCGGCGCGGCGTTCGACCGCAACACCTCGCTGCCGATGTCGCTCTTTTCGGTGCAGCTCAAGGGGTGATGGCGGACGCGCTCGTTCCGTTCGTATTCGAGGACGCGGCCGTGCGCGGCGCGATCGTGCGCCTCGACGACACGGTACGGGCCGCGCTCGCCCCGCACCGTTACCCGCCGCCGCTCGCGCGCGCCTTGTCCGAGCTCGCCGCGGCGACGACCCTGCTCGCGGCGAGCCTCAAGGGCCGCGGATCGCTGACCGCCCAGCTCTCCGCGAGCGGGCCGGCACGACTCGCCGTCGTCGAATGCAACCACGCGCTGGACGTGCGCGCCACCGCCCAGTGGGACGAGGCCGCGTGCTCGGCGCTGCCGGCGGACGCCACGCTCGCGCTGCTCGCGGGAGATCCGGCGCGCGCGCGGTTCGCGATCACCATCGACCCCGGCGACGGAACGATCGCGCAGGGGATCGTCGCGCTCGAGCCCGCCTCGGTCGCCACGATGCTCGCCCATTATCTCGAGCGCTCGGCCCAGGTCGCGAGCCGCCTCGTCCTCGCGAGCGACGCCGGCCGGGTCGGCGGACTGCTCGTCCAGAAACTGCCGGACGCGCGCTCCGACGACCCGCGCGGGTGGACCGGGATCGCCGAGCGCGTCGAGTCGCTGCGCGCGGCGGACCTGGTCGGCGTAGCCGATCCGGTCGGCGCCATCGCCCGCGCGTTCAGCGACCGCGACGTTCGTGTCTACGCCGCGCGTACGCCTCGCTACGCCTGCCGGTGCTCGGCCGCGCGCGCGGCGCGTTCCCTCGCGATCGCCGGACGCGACGAGGTCGAGGCGGCGATCGCCGAAACGGGGCGGGTCGACGTGACCTGCGAGTTCTGCGGCAAGCGCTACACTTACACGCCGGACCAGGCGCGGGCGCTGTTCAACGCCGGCCCGCCCGCCGGCGCCGGGAGCCGCAGGTGAGCCTCTACGTCCCCTCCTCCTTCGAACCGGGCGACCGCGCCGCCGCGGCGCGACTCGTGCACGATCACCCGTTCGCGACGCTGGTCACGCCCGCCGACCCCGAGCCGCTGATTTCGCATGTCCCGCTGCTGCTGCAGCCGACCAGCGAGCCGCACGGCACGCTGGTCGGGCACGTGGCGCGCGCCAATCCGCATTGGCGGGCGGCGCCGGGCGTCGAATCGATCGCCGTGTTCCACGGTCCGCACGCGTACGTGTCGCCGTCCTGGTACGCCGATCCCGCGGCGATGGTCCCGACCTGGAACTACGCCACGGTCCACGCGCACGGCCCGCTCGAGATCGTCGACGACGCCGCCGAGGCGCGCGGCGTCCTCGAGGCGCTGGTCCACCGCTTCGAGTCGGATCGCGAGTCGCCCTGGTCGCTCGCGATGCCCGAGGCGAAACTCGCCTCGCTCGTCGGCGCGATCGTCGCCTTCCGCATCCGCATCCGGCGCCTGGACGTCAAGTTCAAGCTCTCGCAGAATCGCACGCGCGACGACCGCTCGCGCGTCATCCGCGCGCTCGACGCGTCCGGCGACGCCGACGCGCTGGCGACCGCGCGCTGGATGCGCGCCTACGCCGACCCCGAACGGACGTGACGCGCCGGTCGCGGCGACACGGCGATCCCGGGCCTGTGGCGACGCCGCGGGCCGGAGAAGCGCTGCGTCTGGACAAGTGGCTCTGGGCGGCGCGCGTCTTCAAGACGCGCGCGCTCGCGTGCGCGGCCGTCGAGGGCGGACAGGTGCGCGTGAACGACGAGCGCGTCAAGCCGGCCCGGGCGGTGCGGCCCGGCGACCGCCTCGAGATCCGCCGGTCCGGGCTCGTCTGGGAACTCGAAGTCCTCGGCGTCGACGACCACCGCGGACCCGCCCGCGTCGCGGCGACGCTCTACCATGAGGATCCGGCGTGCGCCGCGAAGCGGCAGGCGGCGATCGCCGAACGGCGCGCGGCCGCGGCGGCCGGTTCACCGGGCCGCCCGACCAAGCGCGACCGTCGCGCGCTCGAGGACTTCCTGAGCGAGCCGTGAGCGCGGCGGGGAGCGACGTCCGCGAAGCCGGCGACCGGGCGTGCGCGGCGCCGGTCATCGCGACCGCCGCCAGCGCGCGGTACTTCCCGGCGCTGGTCAACCTGGTCGGATCGATCCACCACTGGGCGCCGGGCACCGCCGTGGCGGTCTTCGACCTGGGTCTGGACGCCGCGGAGCGCGCGCGAATCGAGCGCTGGCGGGACGTGCGCCTGCACTGGGCGGGACGCGGCGCGCCGGCCGGCGTGCACCTGCGCGGCCGCTGGCGCCGCCGGCCGCATCTTTCGGTCTCGCACTACTACGCCTGGAAGCCGATCGCCATCGCCGAGGCCGTCGACACCTACGGCGGCGCGCTCTGGCTCGACGCGGGCAGCGACCTGCGCGGTCCGCTCGCTCCGATCGTGCAGGCACTCGACCGCGACGGCTGCTTCCTGGTGCGCGGCCAGGATCTCGACATGTCGCGCCACCTGCACGCGGACTGCGCCCGCCGCCTCGGGCACGACAAGGCCGAGTTCGCGGGCCTGCCGAGCTACGCGGGCAACACGCAGGGCTACGTCCGCGGTTCGAACGCCGCCGCGGCGATCCTCGCGCCGCTCGTGGCCGCGGCCTGCGACAAGCGTTGCATCGCTCCCCGCGGCGCGCATCTGTTCAACCATCGCTACGACCAGTCGGTGCTCTCGGTGATCGCCTACACGTGCGGGCTCGCGATCGACGACCACACGGCGCTGATCGCCGCGCACCGCCACGAGGTCCGGGCCGACCCGGCCGCCGCGAGCGACAAGCGCGTGTACACCGCGCGCGGTACGTCGTCCGACTACGCGGCCTTCGTCGCACATCGCTGACCCGGCCCGCTCCGGGGTCAATCGCGGGTCGGGGCGTCGGCGTCCGGGTCGGCCGGCGTCTCTGCCGGGACGTCCGCGCGGGGCAGGATCCGCATCACGATCAGGCACGCGATGCCCGCGATGCCGGCGATCGAGACCACGCGCATGTCACCGCCGATGGCGAGGATCGGCGCGACGACCAGCGCGCCGCCCAGGAGGACGGTACCGGCGAAGCCGAAAAGGCGCCGGGCGAACCCCAGGCGCGCGCGCCACGCCCCGCTCAGCACAGGCGGACGTTGGCGATGTCGAGGATCAGCGCCGGTTGCTGCCAGCCGCGCCACAGCAGCCACGCGAGAACGCCGGCGGCTAGCAGGCCGAGCAGATGTGCGACCGCCCGCGCGAGGCGCGGGCGGGAAGCCGGCGGAGGCGGGGTATCCACCCCGCCGAGGTTACGCCCGCTGCGGCTCGGGCGGCAAGACGCCGACCAGCGACACCGGCACGCTCGGCATCACGCCCAGTTCGCGCATCACCGCCATGACCGAGCTGAAATCGGCCGCCGTGCGCACGTCGGCGATCGGTCGCGCGAGCAGGTTCACCGCCCGACCGCTGACGACCAGCGGCACCGACGCCGGCAGCGCCGACCGCAGGCTGCGGATCTCCTGGCCGGCGATCTTGCCCGAAATACCCCGGTCGAAGAGCAGCACGACGGTGGCCACCTTGTAGGCCTCCGCGGCGCCGGCGATCTCCTGCCCCGGCACGCCCGCGCCCAGCGTCACACAGTTGACGCCGTCGGTGAAGAGCAGCAACTCGAGGATCGCCAGGCCGAGCTGATTGGGGTCGTTGGGCGGCGTCGCGAGCAGGATCTGCCGCGCTTCGCGCGTCGGCCGGACCAGCCGCGTCACATCGCGCAGCAGCCGCTGGGCGATGTCGGCGAAGCGCAGCTCCTGGAAGTTCTGCATCTCCCCCCGGACGACGCGTTCGTGGACCGCCTCGTTCAGCGGGGTCAGCGTCTGCTCGAGAAACTTGCGCAGGCCCTGCCCGACGAGGAGCTTCGACAGGTGGTTCTGCAGTTCGCCGACCCGATGCTGCGCGAGCAGCTTGACCGCGGTCTCGATCTCCGAGGGCAGCGGCGCCGGCGCGTCGACGGTGAGGCCCAGCATCGAATTGAGCGCGGTGTCCGACAGCGGCACCACCGCGCCCGCCCGCCAGCCCTCCGACAGGAGCTGCTTGATGAGCTTGAGCCGCGCGACCTGGTCGGGCGGATAGACGCGATCACCGAAAGCGTCGCGCATCGGCGACGGGAAACCGTAGCGTCGCTGCCACATGTACAACTGCTCGCGACGCAGTCCGGTCGTGCGGACCACCTCGCGGATGTGCAGCGCGCCCCGGGTCTCGGTGCTCGCCGCGGGCCGGTCCAGCGCGGTCAGCCGGGGTTCCGGTCGGCGGGTGGGGGCCGTGATCAAGATGCCCATTGTCGTCAGTCCTGTTCCGGTGGCGGTCGCGACCGTGGTCAAGCTGTCCACCACAAAATTACCACGGTTCGGGCCTGGCGCCCGGCGAAGCGGCCGAAACCGTTTCGGCGCGATCCCGAATGCCTGCTGAACAGCACAATGCGTGCCAACCTCCGCGGCCGACCTTGCCGCAGGCCGCCCCTTTGGAGGATCATCGGCCGGACCTGTCCGGCGCCTGCCCGGCGGCGTGCCTGAGGCCGCCGTCAGGGGATCCGGGCTGCCCTTCAGCGAAAGTTCCGGCCGATCCACGTCCCGCCATGTTCGGCTTCGGCAAGACCGTCAAGGACCCTCTGGCCGACGCCCGGTCGGCCGAGCGCTGGTTCTCGTCCCAGCCGTCCGCGGACCCGCTGGCGATGCACGCCGAACTGCTGGGCGCGCTCGGGACGATCGCCGAGCGGGGCCGCTCCCGTTCGCCGTCCGCCCTCGAGGCGGTCTTCCGCGCCGATACCCTGGCCCTGGGCGTGCGCGAAGCGCTGACCGCGCAGTACATCGAGCACGCTGCCCGCAGTTCGCGCATCGAACACCAGCTCTGGTCGGCGCTGTTCGACCATTCGCAGGCGTTCCTGCTCGCCTACACCGCGTTCATGCAGGACGTTTCCGACCACGCGCAGAACGGCAAGTGGCAGGCGCTGCTCCCCGAACTGATCGAGCGGCAGATCGTCCACCTGGGGCTCGAGGCCAAGGTCCGACTCTACCGGTACGAGCAGTGGATTCCCGCCAAGTGGGCGGAGCTGCACGGCCTCTTCTCGCTCGCCTGCACGCGGCAGATCGAGCGCCGGCCGATCGACGCCGAACGGGGCCGATCGTCGACGATCGAGCACGCGTACCTGACCGTGCTCATCCTGCAGCTGATGAACGCCGGCAACCTGACCGCACGCCATCTGGAGTGGGTCGCCCGCGAGCTCGACGAGTGGTGCGCGCCGTTGAGGCTCACGCTCGAACCCTCGTCGGTCAGCTCGTTCTACGTCGACCTCTCGAGCCGCGAGGGATTGAAGCGCCGCTCGCCGGCGCCGCTCGAGGGGCGGGTGCTCTTCCTCGACACCCGGCCGCTGCACGCGGTCCTCACGCAGAACATCGTGATGATCGAGCAGAAGATCCGCCACCAGCCGCTGTCGGACAAGACGCCGCGGCGCACCGACCAGCTGACGCTGCTCACCAAGCTCGCGGCGCAAGTCGACCCGGAATACCGGCCGTTCGCGCGGCGCGGCGAGCGGACCGCCGCGGTCGGTGTCGTCGACGCCATCGTCGGATTCCCCAAGATCGCCGGCTACCTGCGCGAGGAGGAGCGCGATCCGCTGCCGAAGGTCGACACGGGCAAGAGCTACGGCGGCACGATGGAGATCGCGGTGTTCGGCCACGTCCGCAACGAGGACGACCGCCGGCGCGAGCTCGCGCGCAGGCGGCTCGCCGCGTTCGCGCCGCCCGGTGGCCCCTGGGACGCCAAGGACGTCTCGCAGACCGGCTACCGGCTGGTCGCGCCGATGAGCGCCGCTTCGCTGGTCACGCTCAACACGCTGACCGCGATCCGGCCGCACGGGCACACCTACTGGGCGCTAGGCATCGTCCGCCGGATGAAACGTCTGACCGCCGACCGCGCCGAGATCGGACTGCAGGTGATCGCCAACACGATCATCTCGGTCGACCTGATCGAACAGCGCCGCACCGACGCCGACTACTCGGTCGACGGCGAGGCGGTCACCGTCGGCATGCGCTCGTTCCACGGGCTCTTCCTCGCGCTGCGCAAGAAGGAGGGCGAGAACGCGGTCCAGTCGCTGATCGTCCCCGCTTCCGAGTACCAGCCGGCGCGACGCTTCCGGCTCGCGACGTCGCGTTCGACGACGCCGATCCGCTTCGGCCGGCTGATCGAACAGCAACCGGACTGGGTGTGGGCGGCGATCGAGCCGCAGGACCTGCCGGGCTCGAGCCAATCGCCGCCGTCGATCGCGCCCGAGGCCGGGTTCTCCTGACCCGCGCGGCGACGAACGTGTCAGCGCCGGCCGGCCCCGCCGTCGACCGCTACGCGGAGATGACGCGCGCGTTCCGCTGGGACGTGCCGGCGTCGTACAACATCGCGCGCGCCTGCTGCGGCCGGTGGGCGGGCGACCGCGCGCGCTTCGCGCTCTACTGGGAGGACGAGGACGGGTCGACCGCGGCATACACGTTCTGGGATCTGCAGCAGCGGGCGAACCGGCTCGCCAACGCGCTCGCCCACCTGGGCGTGCGCCCCGGCGACAAGGTGGCGCTGATCCTGCCGCAGCGGCCGGAAACGGTGATCGCGCACGTCGCGGTCAACCAGATGGGGGCGGTGGCGGTGCCACTCTCTTTCCTGTTCGGTCCGGAAGCGCTCGAATACCGGATCGACAACAGCGAGTCGGTCGTGGCGATCGTCGATGCGCAGTCGCTGCCCAATCTCGCGCCGATCCGCGAACGCTGCCCGGGCCTTCGGCACGTCATCGGCGTGGCGGGCGCGCGCGAGTCGTTCGTCGTGTCCTGGGACGATCTGCTCGCGAAGGCGTCGTCGCGTTTCGCGCCGGTCGAGACACGCCCCGGCGATCCGGCGTTCCTGATCTACACCAGCGGCACGACCGGACCGCCGAAGGGCGCGCTGATGCCGCAATCGTGCCTGATCGGCAACCTCCCCGGCTTCGTGTGCTCGCACGACGGGTATCCGCGCGAGGGCGACCTCTTCTGGTCGCCGGCCGACTGGGCCTGGACCGGCGGTCTCATGGACGCGCTGCTGCCTGCGTTGTCGTTCGGCCAGCCGATCGTCGGCTACCGCGGTCGCTTCGACGCCGATCGTGCGTTCGCGCTGATCGAGCGCTACGGCGTGCGCAACGCCTTCCTGTTCCCGACCGCGCTCAAGATGATGATGAAGGCGCACCCGCGTCCGCGCGAACGCTACGACCTGTCGCTGCGCTCGATCATGTCGGCCGGCGAATCGGTGGGCACCACCGTCTGGGAGTGGACACGCGAGGCGCTCGGCGTCACCGTCAACGAGATGTTCGGCCAGACCGAGATGAACTACATCGCCGGCAACTCGCAGTCGCAGTGGCCGTCGAAGCCCGGATCGATGGGCCGTCCGTACCCGGGCCATCGCGTCGCGGTGATCGACGACGACGGCAACGAGCTTCCGCGCGGCGAGGCCGGCGAGGTCGCGGTGCACCGGATCGCGCCGGACGGCACGCCGGACCCGGTCTTCTTCCTCGGCTACTGGCGAAACCCGGAGGGAACCCGGGCCAAGTTCACCGGCGACTGGTCGCGCACCGGCGACGTCGCCGTCATGGACGACGACGGCGACCTCTGGTATCGCGGCCGCGCCGACGACATGTTCAAGGCCGCCGGCTACCGGATCGGCCCCTCCGAGATCGAGAACTGCCTGGTACGCCACCCCGCGGTCGCCAACGCCGCGGTCGTCCCCTCGCCCGACGAGGAGCGCGGCAACGTCGTCAAGGCCTACATCGTGCTCGCCGCCGGCCATGCGCCGACGCGCGCGCTCGAGGACGAGATCCGCGCGCACGTCCGCGGACGGCTCGCGCCCTACGAGTATCCGCGCGAGATCGAGTTCATCGACGCGTTGCCGATGACGACGACCGGCAAGGTGCAGCGTCGCGTGCTGCGCGAGCGGGAGCGGGAGCGCAAGGCCGAGCGTGGGAAATAGGGGGGAAATGGGGTCAGACTCGAATTACGGGAATTGTGGGAATTGGGATGGGAATTGGGGTCAGACTCGAATTTCGC
>JADZDA010000223.1 GCA_020851255.1 Burkholderiales bacterium
TCGAAATTCGAGTCTGACCCCAATTCACTGAAATTCGAGTCTGACCCCATTTACCCAATTACCTCGATTGCCCACCGCGTCCGCTGACGAGATCCGGCCCGATCGCCGCCCGCAACGTGGCGAGGGCGCGACCGTCGCGAGGTCGCGTCGCGAGCCACCAGACGGCGCCTTTCCTGATCGACCAGGGCTGCGGCTCCCCCGCCAGCAGATACCCCGCCACCTCGCCGAGCGTCGGTTGGTGACCGACGACGACCACCGTCGCGGCGGAATCCGGCCATCCGGCAGCCGCCAGCACCGACGTCACCGTCGCGCCCAGCGCGAGTTCGTCGCGCGTTTCGAACCGACGCCCCAGCGCGATCGCGGTCTGCTGCGTGCGCCGGGCGGGCGATGCCAGCACGCGGGCGTCGTCCGGCAGGCGCTTCGCGAGCCACGCCGCCATGCGCACCGCCTGCTTGAGCCCCTTGGGCGTCAGGCGCCGGTCGCCGTCCGGCGTTCCCGGCGCGGCTTCCGCGTGCCGCCAGAGCACGAGGTCCATCACGGTCCCTTCGGCGCGGCCAGCCGGGCGAGCAATTCGTCCTGGGCCGCGCGCGTGCGGCCCCGGCGCGGTGGCTTCGCGCGAGTCCACGCGCCCTCGGCGTCGAGCAGCCACGCGTCGCGGTTGTCGGCGAGATACACCATCAGTCCTTCGTCGATCACCCGGCGCTTCGCCTCGGGATCGCGGACCGGGAACGCCACCTCGATCCGCCGGAACAGGTTGCGTCCCATCCAGTCGGCCGACGCGAGCCAGACGTCCTTCGCGCCGTCGTTCTCGAAGTACCAGACCCGGTGGTGCTCGAGGAAGCGTACGAGGATCGATCGGACCCGGATGTTCTCCGAGTAGCCGGGCACGCCGGGGCGCAGCGCGCACGCGCCCCGGACGATCAGGTCGATTTCCACGCCCGCCTGCGACGCCTGCGCGAGCGCGCGGATCACGCCGTCCTCGACCAGCGCGTTCATCTTCGCGATGATGCGCGCCGGTCTTCCCGCGCGGGCGTGCCCGGCCTCCCGCCGGATCATCGCGATCACGCGCCGGTGCATGGTGAACGGCGCGAGCAGCAGCCGGCGCATCCGCGCCGCCTTCGCGAGGCTCGTGATGTGGAGGAACACCTCGTTGACATCGTGGCAGATGTCCGGGTCCGCGGTCAGCAGTCCGAAATCGGTGTACAGACGCGCGGTCCGCGGGTGGTAGTTGCCGGTGCCCAGGTGCGCGTACGGCCGCAACCGGTGTCCGCCGCCAGGGCCGGGTTCCCGGCGCAGGATGAGCGCGAGCTTCGCGTGCGTCTTCAGCCCGAACACGCCGTAGACGACCTGAGCGCCCTCGTGCTCGAGCCGGTCCGCCCAGTCGATGTTGGCCTCCTCGTCGAACCGCGCCATCAGTTCGACGACGACGGTGACCTCCTTGCCGCGCCGGGCCGCCTCGATCAGCGCCTCCATCAGGACCGAATTGACCCCGGTGCGATAGACGGTCTGCTTGATCGCCACGACGTCCGGGTCCTCGGCGGCGCGGCGGATGAAGGCGACCACCGGGTCGAACGACTGGTAAGGGTGGTGCAGCAGCACGTCGCGACGCCGGACGGTCGCGACCAGGTCGGCGTCGTCGGCCAGATCCGGCGGCCGCGACGGCACGAACGGCGGATAGCGCAGCGCGGGGATGTCGACCTGGTCGATGAGCGCCGCCAGCCGCATGAGGTTGACCGGACCGTCGCAACGGAAGAGTTCGGTGTCCGTGAGATCGAACTGGCCCAGCAGGAAGCGGGCGAGGTGGTCGGGGCATTGCTTCGCGACCTCGAGCCGCAGCGGCAGTCCGAATTGCCGGTGCGGCAACTCGCCCTTGAGCGCGTGCCTCAGGTTCTTGACGTCCTCCTCGTCGAGCCAGAGGTCCGCGTCGCGCGTGACGCGGAACTGCGAGTACGCCACGACGTCGCGCCCTGGGAAGAGGTCGGCGAGGTGCTCGTGGATCACCGCCGACAGCAGCAGGAACGCGTGGTCGCCCGCGCGCAGCGCGGCGGGCAGCTTCATCACGCGCGGCAGCACGCGCGGCGCCTTGACGATCGCGATCGAGGTCTCGCGGCCGAACGCGTCCTTGCCGGAGAGTTCGATCACGAAATTGAGGCTCTTGTTGCCGACCTGCGGGAACGGGTGCGCGGGATCGAGGCCGATCGGCGTCAGCAGCGGCCGCACCTGTTCGCGAAACGTCGCGGCGACCCACGCCCGCTGCGTAGCCGAGAGCTCGCTGCGCCGGAGCAGATGGACGCCGCGCGACGCGAGCCGCGGCAGCACCTCCTCGTTGAGGCACCGGTACTGGTCCTCGACGACGCCATGCGCGGCGGCGGCGATCGCCTGGTACTGCTGACGCAACGCAGGCAGCGTCTGGCCCGGCAGCGGGCGGCCCGACCGGAGCTGGTCGATCAGGCCCGCCATCCGGATCTCGAAGAATTCGTCGAGGTTCGACGCGACGATGGTCAGGTAGCGCAGGCGCTCGAGCAGCGGGATCGACGCGTCCTGGGCGAGCGCGAGCACGCGCCGGTTGAACGCGATCAGCGCGATCTCGCGGTTGATCGGCGAGGTATCGCGGGCTTGCAGCATCGACTCGGAATCGCGGCGCACGATCGGGAAGGCGGGTTGGCGCCCGGATGGCGATTGCGACCGGAGAGGCGGCCGCGCCGCCGGACGACTATCCCCGCGGATTGTGACAGAAGCGCGACGGGGCGGTCCGTGCCGCGTCAGGTCGCCGGCGGCGGGTCTCCTGCGGTCGCGGCCCCGTTCCGCTCGACGGCGAGCCAGACGCACGCGCCCCGGCTCGCCCGGTCGAGGTCCTCGAGATAGCGGCGGTGCGCCGCCTCCTCCTCGTCGGTGGGCGCGACGACGAGCAACGGCGGACGGGCGCCGCCGCCCGATCCCGGCAACGTCCTCGCGCCGGCGATCGTCGGCGCGGGCAGGTCCATCATCAGCGCCTCCTGGCCGCGCGTCATCGCGAGGTAGACCTCGGCGAGGAGCTGGGCGTCGAGCAGCGCGCCGTGCAGCGTCCGGTGCGCATGGTCGACGCCGTGCCGTTCGCACAGCGCATCCAGGTTGTTGCGTTTGCCCGGCCAGATCTCGCGCGCCATCGCCAGCGTGTCGACGATGCGCGAGGCGAGCTTGTCGCAGGTCGGCAGGTCGACGCGGGTGAAGTCGGCGTCGAGGAACGCCACGTCGAACGGCGCGTTGTGGATCACCCATTCGGCGCCGCGCACGAAGTCGACGATCTCCGCGGCGGCGTCGCCGAACGCGGGCTGGCCCTTGAGATCCTCCCAGGTCATGCCGTGGATCTCGGAGGCGGCCGCGTCGATCTCGCGCTGCGGATCGAGCTTGAGGTGCAGGTGACGTCCGCTGGGGCGACGGTCCACGAATTCGAGCGCGGCGAACTCGATGATCCGGTGGCCCTGCTTCGGGTCGAGGCCGGTGGTTTCGGTGTCGATGACGAGCTGGCGCATCAGGAGTCGGGAATCAGGAGGCACAGGACAGCGGCGGCCGCGACTTCCCGGGCCGCGCATCGAGCGCGGGCGGCTGTCGCAGGGAAAGCACACGCAGGTCCGGCGATCCCGTGCACGCGTCCGACGTCGCGGACGTCACTGTCCGCTCTCCACGTTCCCCGGTCGTCGAAGTCCCGACTCACTTCCGGTATCTCTGGATCGTGGACTGGATCTCGGTGATCGCGCGCTCGATCTCGTCGTCGGTGAGGTCGCGCTGGGTACCCGCCCGGTCGGTGAGCGTGAGCGTGCGGTCGATCTGCGTCTCGAACTGACCCAGTCCCATCGTCTCGGTCATCGTCGTCGACGGCTCGTCGGCGACCGTCTCCGGTCCCCAGCGCACGCAGATCACCGACAGGTTGTCGCCCTCGATGCCGCCGCGCTTCTCCGCCTCCCGCATCATCTGCGGCGCCGACTTGAGGATGGGTTGCGACGTCAGCCAGCCCGCGACCTCGTGCGGCGGGACCACGCTCCACAGCCCGTCGGTGCAAAGCACCATCACGTCGCCGTTGCGGAGCGGCGTCCGCTTGGACAGATCGATCACCGGATCGACGAGGCCGCCCAGGCAACTGAAGATCTTGTTGCGGTCGGGGTGGCTGGCGACGTCGTCGGGGGCGATGACTCCCTGGTCGACCAGGTACTGCACTTTCGAATGATCCTTGGTCGACCCGACGAGCGAGCCCTGGCGGAACAGGTAGAAGCGCGAATCGCCGACGTGCGCCCAGTGCGCGTAACCGGCCTGCACGATCACCGCGACGCAGGTCGTCCGCGGCGTCTCCAGCATCGAGAACTGGTTCGCGTACGAGCCCAGCGCCGCGTGAGCGCGCAGCATCGTGTCCTGCATGAACTTGAGCGGGTTCTTGAGGACCGGCTTGGCTTCCTGCTGGAACCGCTCGATGAACAGCCGCACGCAGATCTGCGCGGCGATCTCGCCGCCGGCGTGACCGCCCATCCCGTCGGCGACGACCATCAGCAGCGTGTCGCGGCCGTACGTGTACGCGACGCGGTCCTGGTTGACGCGCCGCGATCCCTTGCGCGATTCCTGGAAGATGGTGAAGCGCATCGCCGGACGGCGCGATCAACGGTGCCGGCGCGCGCGCAACGCCGCGCGATTCGGTCGCTCGCCCCCGGAGGACAAGTCAGGCACCGATCTCGGAGAAGAGCAAGCGCTTGATGCTGCCGAGCAGCGAGAGCTTGCGCTTGCGCGGCGGGATGTCGCGGATCGCCTTCTGCAGCGCGAACACCGACTGCGGGCGCTCCAGCGGATCGAGGCGCAGGCACCAGTCGACGACCTCGAGCAGGTTGTCCGAGTACTGGCCGGCCCAGATCTTCTTCGCCGACACCAGGTGGTCCTCGGCGAGCCGGGCGTCGGCCGCCTGCGGCGCGAACGCGGCCAGGCAGGCGAACATCGACGCGCCGACGCCGTAGACGTCGGTCCACGGGCCCAGCCGGTCGGGGTCGCGGTACTGCTCGGGCGCCGCGAAGCCCGGCGTGTACATCGGCGCGAGCTTGGGCCGCGTGTTGGTGAGGGTCTGGCGCGCGGCGCCGAAGTCGAGCAGCACCGGGCTGCCGTCGGTGCGCAGGTAGATGTTCGCCGGCTTGATATCGAGGTGCAGCAGCTTGTGCGTGTGCACCTCGCGCAGTCCGTTCAGCAGGTGCATGAACACGTGCCGGACGAAGCGCTCGGACATCTGGTCCTGGCGCATCTGGATCTGCTGCTGGAGCGTGCGCCCGCGCTCGTAGCGCATCACCATGTACACCGTCTCGTTGGCGCGGAAGAAATTCAGCACGCGCACGACGTTCGGGTGGTTGATCTTGGCGAGCGCCCGGCCCTCCTCGAAGAAGCACTTCATCCCGTAGCGGACCGAGGTCAGGTTCTCCGCCGACGAGGCGCGCACGACGTCGCCCTCGGTGCGCAGCACCAGCGACGAGGGCAGGTACTCCTTGATCGCGACCGGCGACCCGGTGTCGTCGAACGCCCGGTAGACGATCGAGAAGCCGCCGCGGCTGATCTGCCGGTCGATCCGGTAGTTCAGCAGCTGGTAACCGCTCGGCAGGGCCTGGTTGGTGACGGGCATGGGTTCCGATCGCGACTTCCCGCGACCCCGCGGCGCCGCAAGACCCGTGCCAGAAACCGGGCTTCGCCTTGCTTATCCGGGGCATAACGCCTACATTCTCCCGATGCCCGCCACGCCTGTAAAGCCGGAAAACCTCGGGAAATCCGGCCCCCGTCGCCGATGATCCTCAGCATGACCGGCTTCGCGGCGGTGAGCGCGGATCTCCCCGGGGCGTCGCTGGCCGCCGAATTGCGCAGCGTCAACCACCGCTACCTCGACGTTTCGCTCAAGTTGAGCGACGAATTCCGGGGCCTGGAGCCGATGCTCCGCGAACGGCTCGCCGGCGAACTGAAGCGCGGCAAGGTCGAGTGCCGGCTGGGCGTCGCCCGCAACGCGCCGGGCAGCGCCAGACTCGCCGTCGACCCCGACCGGGTCGCCAACCTCGCGACGGCCGCCGCCGATATCCGGCGCCGGGTTCCCGATGCCACTCCCCTCACCGTCGCGGAGATCCTGCGCTGGCCCGGCGTCCTGGCCGAGCCGGCTCTCGACCCGGAGGCGCTGACCGCCCGCGCCATCGCGCTCGTCGACCAGGCGCTGGCCGAGCTCGCCGCCGCCCGCGCCCGCGAAGGGGCGAAGCTCGCGGCGATCCTGGTCGAGCGATGCGACGACATCGAAGTCCAGGTCGACCGCGTCCTGCCGCGCATCCCCCTGGTCCACGCCGCGTGGACCGACAAGATGAACACCCGGTTGCGGGAGGCCGGGCTCGACCCCGACGAGGACCGGATCCGGCAGGAACTCGCGCTCTACCTCGCGAAGATCGACGTCGACGAGGAGCTCTCCCGGCTGCGCACCCACGTCGCGGAAGTGCGCCGCGTGCTCGCCGCCGGCGGCGCCGTCGGCAAACGGCTCGACTTCCTCGCGCAGGAGCTGCATCGCGAGGCCAATACGCTGGGCTCGAAGTCCGCCGACGCCGAGGTGTCGCGCGCCGCGCTCGAACTCAAGGTACTGATCGAGCAGATGCGCGAGCAGGTCCAGAACCTGGAGTAGCCGAACCGCCCGCCGTCGATGACCATCACCACGCAAAGCCCGGGCGCCTCGGGCTGCCTCTTCGTCATCGCCGCGCCCTCGGGCGGCGGCAAGACGAGCCTGGTCAACGCGCTGCTCGAGCGCGAGCCCGGCATCCGATTGTCGGTGTCGTACACGACGCGCGCGCCACGCCCCGGCGAGGAGGACGGCGTCCACTACCACTTCGTCGACGTCCCGCGCTTCATGGCGCTCAAGGACGCCGGCGAGTTCCTCGAGCACGCGCACGTGCACGGCAACTGGTACGGCACGTCGGCGACCTGGCTGCGCGACGAGGTGCAGCAGGGTCGCGACGTGCTGCTCGAGATCGACTGGCAGGGAGCGGCCCAGGTCCGGCGGCTCATTCCCGACTCGATCTCGATCTTCATCCTGCCGCCGTCGATCGCGCTCCTGCGCGAGCGGCTCACCAAGCGCGGCCAGGACCGCCCCGAGGTGATCGAATCCCGGCTGAAGGCGGCGCGCGAGGAGATGCGTCACGCGGCCGACTTCGATTATGTTATTATGAATCAGGACTTTGCGCGGGCCGTCGACGATCTGTCCGTGATCGTGCGCGCCTCGCGCCTCGCGACGTCGCGACAGGTCGTCCGGCACGCGCGCGTCTACTCCGATCTGATCGAATCCCCGTCGAGGTAATCCATGGCCCGCATCACCATCGAAGACTGTCTGGCGCGCATCCCCAATCGCTTCGAACTCACGCTCGCGGCGACCAACCGCGCGCGCCAGATCTCCGGCGGCTCGACGCCGATGCTCGATGCCGACCGGGACAAGCCCACGGTCATCGCGCTGCGCGAGGTCGCGGCCGGCAAGGTCGGCATCGAGATGCTGCACAAGCCGGCGCCGTCCACGGTCACGCTCGCGGTCTGACGACCGCGAGGGCGGCCGCCGCCGGCATGTCCGAGATCGCGGAGTTCACCCGACATCTCGGCCACTACCTCGGCCGCCCCGACATCACGCTCGTCGAGAACGCGTTCGACTTCTCCGAGTCGGCCCACCGGGGCCAGTTCCGCAAGTCCGGCGAACCCTACATCACCCATCCGCTGGCGGTCGCCAGCATCCTGTCGCAGTGGCGGCTCGACGCGCAGGGGCTCGCCGCCGCGCTCCTCCACGACGTGATGGAGGACACCTCGGTCACCAAGACCGAGATCGAATCCCGCTTCGGACGTCCGGTCGCCGACCTGGTCGACGGCGTCTCAAAGCTCGACCAGATCGCGTTCGACACGCGCGAGGAAGCCCAGGCCGAGAGCTTTCGCAAGATGCTGCTGGCGATGGCGCGCGACGTGCGCGTCATCCTGATCAAGCTCGCAGACCGCCTGCATAACATGCGCACGCTGGACGCGATGGCGCCAACGCACCGCAAGCGGATCGCGCGCGAGACGCTGGACATCTACGCGCCGATCGCCAACCGGCTGGGCCTCAACGCCCTCTACCTCGAGCTGCAGGACCTGTCGTTCAAGCACCTGAACCCGATGCGCCACCGGATCCTCGCCGCCGCGATCAAGGCGGCGCGCGGCAACCGGCGCGACGTGATGAACCGGCTGATCGAGACGATCCGCGACGGCCTCGCCGCCGCCGGCATCGAGGCGACGGTGACCGGCCGGGAGAAGTCGATCTACTCGGTCTACGAGAAGATGCGGGGGAAACGCTACACGTTCTCGCAGGTGTTCGACATCTACGGCGTGCGCGTGCTCTGCCCGGACAAGCCGCGCTGCTACGAAGCGCTCGGCGTGCTCCACGAGCTCTACAAGCCGATCCCGGGCAAGTTCAAGGACTACGTCGCGATCCCCAAGGCCAACGGCTACCAGTCGCTGCACACGACGCTGTTCGGGCCGTTCGGCACGCCGATCGAGGCGCAGATCCGCACCCATGACATGCACCGGATCGCCGAGACCGGCGTCGCCGCGCACTGGCTCTACAAGTCCGGCGACACGATCGACCTCGAGGAGGCGCAGCGCGAGACCCACAAGTGGCTGCAGAGCCTGCTCGAGATCCAGAGCGAATCGCGCGACAGCAAGGAGTTCCTCGAGCACATCAAGGGCGACCTGTTCCCCGAGGAGATCTACGTCTTCACGCCCAAGGGCCGGATCATGGCGCTGCCGCGCGGCGCGTCCGCCGTCGACTTCGCCTACGCGGTCCACACCGACATCGGCCACCACTGCGTCGCCGCGCGCATCAATTACGATCTCGTACCGCTGCGCACCGAGCTCAAGAACGGCGACCACGTCGAGATCCTGACCGCGCCGACGGCGCGGCCCAATCCGTCCTGGCTCTCGTTCGTCGCCACCGGCAAGGCGCGCTCGCGCATCCGCCACTTCCTGAAGGGCCTGCACCAGAAGGAATCGGCGTCGCTCGGCGAGCGGCTGCTCGCGCAGGCGCTCGCGACGCTCAAGGTCGATCCCGAGTCCATCAGCTGGGAGCGCTGGGAAGCGGTGGCGAAGGAGTACGGCGCGAAGAGCCACCTCGAGGTGCTCGCCGACATCGGCCTCGGCAAGCGGCTGGCGTTCGTCGTCGCGCAGGCGCTGGCCCGCGGCGCGGCGGGGAGCGCGGCCGGCGGCGGCGCGCGCGCCGAATCCGACGCGGCCGCGCCGCCGGTCAGGCAGGGCGCGCTCTCGCTGCGCGGCGTCGAGGGTGTCGCGATCCAGTACGCGAAGTGCTGCCGCCCGATCCCCGGCGACGCGCTGGTCGCCCAATTCCGCCGCGGTCAGGGGCTGACCGTCCACACCCGCGACTGCGCCGCGCTCAAGCGCCAGCGCGTGGATCCCGGCGAACTGGTCGACGTCGAGTGGTCGCCCGACGTCGAGGGCGTCTTCGACGCCGTGGTCCGTCTGGTCGTGTCCGATCGCCGGGGGCTGCTCGCCGACCTGGCGACCGCGATCGCCGACGCCGGCGCCAACATCGATGCCGTCGCGATGGAACGTCCCGACGGCGGCGAGGTGCTCGCCATGTTCTTCGGCGTCCAGGTGAAGGACCGCCGCCATCTCGCGCAGGTGATGCGCGCGATGCGCCGCGTCCCGAACGTTAAGCGACTGGGGCGCGCGCGGACCTGACGACCGGCCCTCGACCGGGTCGCCCGCCCCCGGGCGCCCCTCGGGCCGGGGCGACGGCCGTCACCACGACGGTTCGCGCTCGGGCGTCGCGGTGATCCGGTGGATCGTGAGGTCGGCGCCGTTGAATTCCTCCTCGGGATCGAGGCGCAGGCCGACGCTCGCCTTGAGCCCGCCGTAGACGATCGCACCGCCGGCGAGCGCGATCGCCACGCCGATCGCGGTGCCGGCGACCTGCGAGGCGAGCGACACGCCGCCCATGCCGCCGAGCGCGCCCGCGCCGAAGATCCCCGCGGCGACGCCGCCCCACGCGCCGCAGACGCCGTGCAGCGGCCAGACGCCCAGCACGTCGTCGATCTTCCAGCGGTTCTGCGTCAGCGTGAACAGATAGACGAACAGCGCGCCGGCCACGGCGCCGGTGACCAGCGCGCCGAGCGGGTGCATCAGGTCTGAGCCGGCGCATACCGCCA
>JADZDA010000224.1 GCA_020851255.1 Burkholderiales bacterium
AAGGCCGCGGTCGCCTACCTCCAGTCGCTGGGAGGCGCGGAAGTGACCGTCCGGGTCGACCCGTCGGATGTCGCGGCGGCGAAGGCCGACGCGGGTCCGCGGCACCGGGGCCGCGCGCTGATGAGCGAGCAGGGCTGTCTCGGTTGTCATCGCGTCGAGGGCGAGGGTGGCGAAGTCGGGCCCGATCTCACCGCCGTCGCGGGACGCGTCGAGCCGGCGCGCATCGCGATGAAGATCGCCGATCCCGCGCTGTGGATCGCGCAGGGCTATCCGGCGGGCCTGATGCCGCCGCGCCCGGATATCGGCGAGGGTGATCGCGAGGAGATCGCGGCGTACCTGGCGGGGCTCGCGGGCAAGGCGTACAGCCCGACCGGCGCCGCTTCTCCCTGGTCGCACGAGGGGGTTCGACTCGGTCTGGTGATCGCGCTGTTCAATCTCGGGATGCTGGCCGCGCTAGGCTGGGCGCGCCGGCGCGAGGCCCGGGCCGGAGGCGCCGCGTGATGGCGCGCCACACCTTCGCGCTGGCGGTGGCGTTGTGGTTCGCGGTGCTGGGAGCGCTCGCATTCGCGATCCGTCCGCCGATTCCCGCAAGCGTCCTGACGATCTACATGGCGCTGGTCACGCTCGGGATCGGCGTCTACGTAGCCGCGAACGAGGAACGCTGGCGCGCTTTCCTCGCGCCGATCTGCGCGGTCCTCGACGGGCGGGCGCCCCGACCGATCCGCTGGGCCGTGCTGTTCGCCTCGCCGATGCTGGTCGGCTGGGGCGCCTGGTGGTGGACGGCACCGTCCTGGGACGCGCCCTACGAGCCGAGGGTCGTGCACCCGGAGCCCCCGGCTTCGTTCGTTTCACACGGCCGGCGGGTCGAGATCGCCGGTCTGGTCAATCCGCTGCGCACCGCCGACACCGCGACGCTCGCGCAGCGAGTCGCCGAGGGCCGGGAGATCTACTACCGCAACTGCTTCTACTGTCACGGCGACGCCCTCGCGGGCGACGGTCACTTCGCCGGCGCCTTTTCACCGCTGCCGGCGAATTTCCGCGATGTCGGCACGATCGCGATGCTGCAGGAATCCTACGTCTACTGGCGCATCGCCACCGGAGGACCCGGACTCCCCAAGGGCGGCGCGCCCTGGCAGTCGGCCATGCCGGTGTGGCAGTCCATGCTTTCCGAGGACGAGATCTGGAAGGTGGTCCTCTACATCTACGAGGGTTCGAATTCCACGCCTCGCACCTGGGACGACGGGGCCGGCCATGCGAAACACTGATCGCGGGACCTGTCGCCAGGCATTGCGGGCGGGCCTCGTGGCGTTCGCGCTCGCCGGTGCGGCGAGCGTCTTCGCCGCGGACGATGCCCAACGGGGCACGGGTGCCGGAACCGCGTTGCGGATGGAGCCGGTAAGACCGACGCCGGTCGCCGCCGACCCGGAGACAGGCAAGCGTCTCTACCAGCGCTGGTGCGCGCAATGCCACGGCGACGAAGGCAAGGGCGATGGACCGGCGGCCGACTTCGTCTATCCACGACCGCGGGACTTCACGCTCGCGATCTTCAAGGTTCGTCGCACGCCGTCGGGCGCGCTGCCGACCGATCAGGACCTCTACGAGATCATCAGCCGGGGCCTCCCCGGAACGTCGATGCCCGCCTGGAGCCGGTTCCTGTCGGAGTCGGACCGCTGGCAACTCGTCCACCACGTCAAGACCTTCGACTCGCTCGGGCTCTTCAAGGAAGAGGCGCCGAAGGAGCAGGTCGCGATGGACCAGCCGCCGACCGTGACGGACGCGCTGGTCGCGCGCGGCAAGGCGCTCTATCAGGACAAGAAGTGCTGGCAGTGCCACGGTTCGCTCGGTCGGGGTGACGGTCCGTCGGCGAGCGGACAGAAGGATGAGTGGGGACATGCGATCCGGCCGGTCAATTTCACCAAGAGCTGGCGGTTCCGTGGCGGCGACCGCATCGAGGACATCTACCGGACGTTCTCGACCGGCTTCAACGGAACGCCGATGCCCTCGTTCGTCGACGCGATTCCCGCGACCGAGGACCGTTGGGCGCTCGCGGCGTACGTGAAGAGTCTCGCCCGGCCTCCGCGCACCGGGCAAGTGCTGCGCGCACCGCACGTCGCCGGCGAACTGCCGGACGACCCCTGGGCGGCGACCTGGGAGTCGGCCGAGTTCGCCGATTTTCCCCTCGCCGGGCAGGTGATCGAGGAGCCGCGCTGGTTCAAGCCGATGCACGACGTGATCACCGCGCGCGCCCTGTACAACGACCGCGAGATCGCGATCCTGCTGGAATGGGACGATGGCACGAACGACACCGGTGCCGGCGGCAAGCCGGTCGATCGCGTGACGATCCAATGGGCGGCGTCCGCGCCCACCGAAGGCGAGAAACCCTATTTCCTGCTGGGCGACGCGCGCCATCCGGTCGATCTGTGGCGCTGGAGCGCGTCCGGAGCCTTCGAGCGCGTCCTCGCGCGGGGTGCCGCGAACCAGTCACCGCGCGACAGCGGGCGGGTGCGGGCCGCCGGCAGCTACCGCGACGGCCAGTACCGCGTGATCCTGCGCCGTCCGCTCGCCGGAACGGAAGGCGAGATGGCGATCACGCCAGGTTCATTCGTGCCGATCGCCTTCCAGCTCCAGGACGGTTACAGCGGCGAAGTCGGCACGAAGATGTCGGTGTCGACCTGGTACTCGGTGCTTCCCCAGCCCGAAACGCCGATGTCCGTTTGGCTCTGGCCCGCGGGATTCGCGCTCGCGACCGTCGTCGGCGAAGTCTGGCTGATTCGCCGCCGCCGCGGCCCCCCGGAGGGCCGTTGAGCGCCATGCCGGTCGTCACGCCGGCGGCGAGGACCGCGCTCGCGCTCGTCGCGGTTCTGACGCTCGTCGCGGCCATGGTCGCGATGCCGGAACTGATCGGACGGCGGTCCGCGGAAGTCGGGATCGCGGGCGGATCGTCGGATCCGGCCTGGCAGCGGCTGGACGCCGACGAACCCGCGCCAGGGTTCTCCCTGACCGACCAACACGGGCACCGTGTCTCGCTGGGCGACCTCCGGGGCAGGGTCGCGATCGTGACCTTCCTGTTCACCCACTGCACCGACGTCTGTCCGGTGCTCCCGGAGATCCTCGCGCGAGTCGACGGGTACCTCGACGCGGTGGAGCGCGAGCGGTTGGTCTACGTCGGCGTCAGCATCGATCCGGCGCGCGACTCGCCGCAGCGGCTACGCGAGTTCGTCGAGACCCACCGGCTCGACGCCAGCCGCTGGATCCTGCTCACCGGCAGCGCTCGCGAGCTCGCAGCGGTCGCCGACGACTACGGCGTCGTCGCGAGACCGGACAGTCGGCTGGGTTTCGTCCACAACACGGTGTTCGTCCTGATCGATCCCGATGGACGCCTGAGAACCGAATTCCACGGACTCGCGACACCGTCGCCGGAGATCGCGAGGGTCGTCCGCGAAACGCTGTCGCCTTCACGACGGAGTTCCCGACCATGGTGAAATCCCTCTACGTTCCGCTCGACAACTCGGCGCACTCGCTCGCCGGCGTCGATCTCGCGATCACGATCGCGCGCGCCTCGGGCGCGGCGCTCGCCGGCGGCCACGTGTACGCCGCGAAGCTGCACGACCGGCGGTTCCGGCAGATGGAAGGCGGACTGCCGGCGCCCTACCAGAAGGAGGCGAAGCTCGTCGAGCAGCGGGAAATCCACGACGACCTGATCACGCGCGGTCTGCAGGTGATCTCGGACTCCTACCTGGACGTGTTCGACGCCCGCTGCCGGGCCGCCGGCCTCGAGGCGCGCCGCGTCCATCTCGAAGGCAGGAACTGGCAGCGGCTGGTCGAGGACATCGGCGCGAGCGACTGCGACCTCGTCGTGATCGGCGCGCTGGGACTCGGCGCGGTACCGTGCACGCAGATCGGCAGCGTCTGCGAGCGCGTGGCGCGTCGCGTCGACCGCGACGTCCTGGTGGTCCGCGAGACCGAACCGCGCGCCGACGGGGCGATCGTCGTCGGACTGGACGGCAGCCCCGCGTCGTGGGGTGCATTGCAGACCGCGTTCGATCTCGCACCGATCCTCGGCCGTCCGGTCGAGGCGGTGGCCGTGTTCGACCCGCATTTCCACTACGTCGCGTTCAACAGCATCGCGAAGGTCCTGTCGACGGAGGCGGCCAAGGTGTTCCGCTTCGAGGAGCAGGAGAAACTCCACGAGGAGATCATCGATTCGGGGCTTGCGAAGATCTACCAGGGGCACCTCGATGTCGCGGCGCGGCTCGCGAAGGAGCGCGGAATCGCGCTCGGGACGACGCTGCTCGCCGGCAAGTCGTTCGAGAAGCTGCTCCAGTACGCCCGCGACTCGCGCGCCTGGTTGATGGCGGTCGGGCGCACCGGCGTGCATTCGGACGCGGGCATGGACCTGGGCAGCGCGACCGAGAATCTGCTGCGGCAAGCGTCCTGCAACCTGCTCCTGTCGGCGCGCACGTTCGAACCGCCGGCCGAGCACGTCGCAGAGGTCACGATGGCCTGGACCGACGAGGCCGAGCGGCGGATCGCGCGCGTGCCGGATTTCGCCCGGCCGATGGCGCGCAAGGCGGTGGTGCGTCACGCGGCAGCGCTCGGGCACACGATCGTCACCTCCGATGTCATCGACACGCTGATGGCGACGATTCCTGCCGGCGCCGTCGACCGGTACGCTGCGAAGCGGGGACTCGACGCCGGGTCGCTGCAGGGTGCCGGCGGTCGTTGCCCGTTCGCCCCGCGCGCCGACGCGCCGACCGAGGCCGCGTGGACGCCCGAGGCACTCGAGCGCCTCGGGCGCATACGGCCGGAATCGGTTCGCGACCACGCGAGATTGAGGATCGAGAAGGCGGCGCGGCGGGCCGGCGTCGGGCTGATCGACGCAGCGGCGGTCGAAGACGCCGAGCGCGCGGTCCAGGCGACGCTGGGATGAGCCCGTTCACCGCCGTCGGGCACCCGGAGGAGGGCACGCTGAACTCCCCGGGGGCGCCGCGGCCCCGGATCGTTTCGTGGAACCTGACCCGGGTCTGCAACCTGGCCTGCGGGCATTGCTATCTCGACGCCACGCAACGACGCAGCGAAGCCGCCGACGAACTGTCGACCGACGAAGCGCTCCAGGTCGTCGAAGACCTGGGCAGGATGGCGCGCGGCGCGATGCTCGTGCTGACCGGCGGGGAGCCGTTGCTTCGCCGCGATCTGGATCGCCTGGTCGCCGCGGCGTCGTCCGCGGAACTGATGCCGGTCGTCGGCACCAATGGTCTGCTGCTCGGGCCGGCACGGGCGTCCGCGCTGCGATCGGCGGGAGCGGCCGGGGTGGGCATCAGCATCGACTCGGCCACGCGCACCTTCCACGACCGGCTGCGCGGCATGGACGGCGCCTGGGCCAGAGCGATCGACGGCGCCCGCGCGGCGCGCGCGGCCGGCCTGGGCGTCCTGCTCCAGACCACCTTGTTCGAGGAGAACCGCGGCGACCTGGAGGCGATGATCGGAATCGCGCGCGACGTCGGTGCGATGGCGCTGAACGTCTTCTTTCTCGTGTGCACCGGGCGCGGTGTGAGCCAGACCGACCTGTCGGGCGCGCGGTACGACGAAGCCCTGGCGAGAATCCTCGCGCTCCAGGACGCCAATCCGGATCTCCTGATCCGGGCGCGCTGCGCGCCCTATGTGCGACGCCTGCGTGGGTTGCGGGCCGGCGAGGGTGACGCGCTGCACGCCGACTGGTCGAGCGCCTGCCTCGCCGGCCGCGAGTACTTCCGGATCACCCCCAGCGGCGACGTGACCGCGTGCCCCTACATCCCCGCGTCCGCGGGCAACGTCCGTGTCGCACCGCTCGACGCGGTCTGGGCCCGCGCGCCGGGCTTCCAGCGGCTCCGCGAGGAGACTCCGGGGGGCAAGTGCGGCGTATGCGACTTCCGCGTGTCCTGCGGGGGGTGCCGCGCGCGGGCGTTGGTCGCGACCGGGGACCTGCTGGGCGAGGACGCGAAATGCACCTATGTCCCGGCGGTCACGGCGCTGCCCGAGCGTCGTGAACGGCCGGTTTCCGCCAACGCGGTCGCCTGGGACGAGGACGCTGCGGCGATGCTGGAACGCATCCCCGGCTTCGTCCGGGATCGGGTCCGCGAACGCACCGAGGCGGCCGCCCGACGCGAGGCGGTGGCCGTGATCACGCTCGCCTACCTGCGCGCCCGCAGGCCGGGTGCACCGGAGATCGCCGGCGCACGCCCCGGCGCGTAGCGACGCGACGCGCGTTCGGGTCGGTCAGGCGACCGCGCAGTGCCGCCCGACGCGTTGCGACGACCGCGGCTCGCCGGCCAGGACCGAGTCTATGCGGTCCGCCGCCGCGTAGCCGGCCGCGATGCACGACGCCGTGGAGACGCCGGCGACGTAGTTGCCGGCGATCGCCAGACCCGGATTGGCGCGTTCCGCCGTTCTCAGGGCCTCCAGCCGGGCGTGGTGATCGAGCCCCGGCTGCGGCAGTCCGGCGCGCCAGTACCTCACGTCGCAGAACTCGGGCTCGGCATCCGGGCGGATGCCGAGCAGGTCGCGCAGCTCGTCCTTCACGAGACCGACCAGGTCGTCGCGCCGCAAAGCCGCGAGTTCCGGCTGCCGCGCGCCGCCGACATAGGCGGTTAGCAAGACCCGGCCATCGGGCGCGCGTGCGCCGAACAGCGTCGAGGAGAAGAGCACGCCCAGGATTCCGCGGCCTTCGCCGCGAGGAATCAGCGCGCCCAGTCCGTCGAGGGGATGGGAGACCGCCGCGCGCGGCCATCCCAGCGCGACCACGGCGAGGGGAGGATGGTCGAGGGTCGCGAGCGCGCACGCGGCGGCCGGATCCAGTCGACCGAGCAGGCGGGCGGCGGTCGGCGCCGGTGTCGCGATCACCACCGCCCGCGCGGTGATGGTGGTCGCGCCGCGGTGCCCTCGGATACCGATCCGGTATCCACCGGCGGCGCGCTCGACGCGCGTGACGTCCGCGTCGGTCCGGATCCGCTGTCGAATCGTCCCCGCGATCGAGTCGCTGAGGTGCGTCAGTCCCCGGCGAAACGAAACGAGCCGTCGGGATGCGGGGCCGAAGCCGCGCCGCCCGGCGCGCAGCGCGAGGAGTACTCCCCGGGAGACGCTGCCATGCTCGCGTTCCAGCCGTTTGAGCTGCGGGAACAGCGCAACGACCGACAGTCGCTCGGGATCGCCGGCGTACAGACCGCCGACGAGCGGATCGAACACACGCCGCGCGAATTCATCGCCGAACCGCCGGCGCGCGAAGTCGGCCACCGTCTCGTCGCCGTCACGCGGTCGGATCCACGGCTCGGCGGCGAGTCTGAGCCGCCCGCCGATCGAAAAGTACGAAGAACCGAGCAATCCGAAGGGCGAGGTCGGCAGCGCACGGATCACGCCGTCCCGGACCAGGTAGCGGCGGCGTACGCCGTCGCCGCGATCGATCCGGTCGCCGGCGATGCCGAGCGATTCGATCAGTCCCTCCGCGTCCGGCGCGGGCAGCGCGAGACTCGTGGGCCCGTGCTCGACCAGGTAGCCGTCGCGCCGCGCGGTCTCGACACGCCCTCCGACGCGTGGCGATCGCTCGAGCACGATGACATCGCGGCCCATGCGCGTCAACGCGTAGGCGGCTGCGAGCCCTGACAGGCCCGCGCCGACGATCACCGCGTCGTGCGCTCCGATGTTCATGGTTGCAGGAAGGCGGACTTGCAAACCCCGTGCCGACCGCTCGCGCCGGTCGGCCCTGCGGCATCGGGTTCACCGGAACCGCGCGACCGGTCAGAAATCATCCGCTCCGATAGAAAATCGTTCGTAGCCGGGCGATCGTCCGCGCCGTGGCGAAGGGCTTCCCCGGGGACGACGGGCAATGGGGCCAGGGATGCTCCGTGGCATGTGACTTGCAGCATCGGGAGCATCGCGACGCCCTGTCGAAACAATCGAAGGAGTTCCCGCATGCGATCTCATCGGATCACCCTCGTCCTCCTGGGCCTGCTGTTCGGCGCGAGCGCCTGGGCGCAGGGATACACCGTCACCGCCGCGGGCGCCGGGAGCGTCAGCGGCAAGGTCGCGGTCAAGGGCGCGGTCCCCGCGTCGAAGAAGTTCGCCATCACCAAGGACAACGCGGTGTGCGGCAGCGGCGAGCGCGAAGTCGTCGAGGTGAACGTCAAGGGCGGGCAGCTCGTCGGCGCCGTCGTCTACGTCATGAAGATCGACGCCGGCAAACCCTGGGGCGTCGCCGACAAGGCGCTGCTCGACCAGAAGGGCTGTCGATTCGCTCCCGAGGTCCTGGTCGTCCGGAAGGACAGCGACCTGACGATCCGGAATTCGGATCCGGTGCTCCACAACATCCACACCTACGAGATCATCGGCAGCGTCCGCAGGACGATGTTCAACGTTGGCCAGCCGGACAAGGGCGACATGAAGCAGCCGATCAAGGTGCGGCGCGCGAACGCGATCAAGGTCGAATGCGACGCGCACGACTTCATGCACGCCTGGGCGTTCGCCGCCGACAACCCCTACTACGCGGTCACGAAGGACGACGGTTCGTTCACGATCGACGGCCTTCCCGACGGCGCCTACGAACTCAAGGTCTGGCACCCGGTGTTGGGCGAGAAGAGCGCCCAGGTGACCGTCAAGGGCTCGACCACGGCGTCCTTCGAGTACGCCAAGTAATCGCCCCCCAAGGGAGACGCTCCATGAAGGCTCTCAAGATCACCTGCGCGATCGCGGTCGCGCTCGCCGGCGCGGCGGTTGTCTCGCGTCCGGCCCTCGCCCAGGCGGCACCGGACCTCGTGCCGTTGCCCGAAGCGCGCGCGAACGCGGCGATGGCGGAACTGGGCAAGTTCCTGTTCTTCGACGAGCGGATGTCCGGAGACGCCGCTCTGTCTTGCGCGACCTGCCACGACCCGAAAAAAGGATGGACCGACGGCCAGCCGCTGGGCCGCGCCTACCCCGCGTCGGAGTACTTCCGCAATACGCCGACCGTGCTCAATGCAACGCTCAAGGCGCGCTACCACTGGGACGGACGCCTGGACGGCGGCGACGCGGGGACGCTGGTCCGCGACCAGATGACCGAGTCGGTGTTCATGAACATGGACGCGCGACTCGCGCAGGAGCGCGTCAAGCAGGTGCCCGAGTACGTCGCGCTGTGGAAGAAATTCCGCAACGACGACCCGAACGGCATGCGGATCTTCAACGTCATCGGCGAGTACCTGAAGACGCTGACGTCGAAGAACGTGCCCTTCGACCGCTGGAAGAAGGGCGAGGCCGCCGCGATGAACGCGCAGCAGGTCGCCGGTTACGAGATCTTCAAGGGCAAGGGCGGATGCGTCGCTTGCCACAACGGGCCGGTCGGGTCCGATGGCAAGCTGCACAGAACGGGCGTACCCGCGAATCCCGCAATCACGGCCGAGCCGTTGCGGCATATCACGATGCTGCGTCATTACTCGACGAGCGGCATGCCCAACTACATGAACACGCACGACGACGTGGGATCGTACGCGATCACCAAGGACCCGAGGGACAAGGGCAAGTTCCTGACGCCGTCGATCCGCGAGCTCAGGTCGACGGCCCCGTACATGCACAACGGCACGTTCGCGACGCTCGAGGACGTCATCGAATTCTACGATCGCGGCGGCGGCGTCGGGTCCGAACTCAAGCCGATCGGCCTTTCAGCCGTCGAGAAGCAGGCACTCGTGGCCTTTCTCCGCGATGGTCTATCCGGCGACCCGCAAGTCGTCGACAAGCCGACGCTGCCGGCCTATCAGGTCCGCGCGTTCGGCAAGAACTAGGGGAACAGCGATGACGACCAACCGATCCACACTCGTCGCGGTCGCGGTCGCGGCGTCGATCGCCGCCTCCAGCGCTTTCGCGCAGTCGCCGACCGGCCCAGGAAAGGGCGCGCCGGCGGCGGCCAAGGGCGCGGTGACCGCGTCGGCGAAGCCCGCGTTTCCGCCGCTCGGTCCGCTGCCCGCGGTGCCGGTCCCGTCCGACAACCCGATGACGCCGGCCAAGGTCGAGCTGGGCAAGATGCTCTTCTGGGACACGCGCCTGGGCGGCGACGCGTCGTCGCCGTGCGTCGTGTGCCACGAGCCGTCGAAGGGTTGGGGCGACGCCGGTGAAATCTCCCGGGGTTATCCGGGAACCCAGCACTGGCGCAATTCGCAGACGATCCTCAACTCCGCCTATTACAACAAGCTCTTCTGGGAAGGAAACGTCACCAGCCTCGAAGGTCAGGCGCCCGCGGCGGCGGAGGGCAACGTGGCGGGCAACGGCGATCCGTCCCTGATGGAAATGCGCATGCGCTTCATTCCCGAATACGTGCGGCGCTTCAAGGAAGTTTTCGGCGTCGAGTGGCCGCGGATCACCCAGGCGTGGCAGGCGATCGCTGCGTTCGAGCGCACGATCGTCTCCGACGCGAAGAAGGTGCCGTTCGACCGCTACATGGCCGGGGACCGCAGCGCGCTCTCCGAGTCGGCGTTGCGCGGGATGGCGGTCTACCACGGCAAGGGCGCGTGCATCGAATGCCACAACGGCCCGCTCGCGTCCGACCAGAAGTTCTACTCGCTGGGCGTACCGGAGAACGAGGTGTTCAGGACCGACGCCCTCTACCAGGTGACGCACCGCTGGGAGCACTACCAGAAGGGAGTCACGGAGCCGGGCTACCGGAACGCCGATCTCGACATGGGTCTCTACTACCAGACGAAGAATCCCAAGGACTCCGGGAAGTTCCGCACGCCCAGCCTGCGCGAACTCAAGTACACGGCCCCGTACATGCACAACGGCGTCTTCTACACGCTCGACGAAGTCGTCGATTTCTACGACAAGGGCGGCGGAACGCTCGGTCCGAACAAGTCGACGCGGATCCGGCCGCTCGGACTGACCGCCCAGGAGAAGAAGGACCTGGTCGCGTTCCTGGAGTCGCTCAGCATGGACACGCCGTTGATCGTCGATTCGCCCAGACTGCCGCCGTACGCGCCGCTCAAGACCACCAAGTAGGGAGCCGGACATGAACATCGCAAACATCGCGGATGGCCTGAATCGCCTCGACGATCACGGCGCCGGCGAGCGGGCCTGCATGAGCCGCAGGAATTTCCTGCTCGCGGCCGGGTCGGTTGTGACCCTCGCGGCGATGCCGGGACTCTCCGACGCCGCGCCACTGCATGCGCTGCGCGCGGACTACCCGCGTACGCGGATCGGCAGACTGTCGGCGCTGCAGCTGGGGGTGCCGGTCACCTTCAGCTACCCGTATCCGAACGTCCGAAACATGCTCGTCAAGCTGGGCGCCCCGGCCGGTGCCGGCGTGGGGCCGGCGAACGACGTCGTGGCGTTCAACCAGCAGTGCACGCACATGGGCGGGCCGCTCGACGGCACCTACAAGGCGCAACACCAGGTGCTGGGGCCCTGTCCGCTGCACCTGACGACATTCGATCTGACCCGGCATGGCATGGTCGTGTCCGGTCACGGTACCGAGAGCCTTCCTCAGATCCTGCTCGACGTGCAGGGAGACGACATCTACGCGGTCGGCGTGCTGGGGCTGATCTGGGGTTATTCGGCCAATCTGGCCGGGCGGCGCGGGTAAGGAGAGCACCATGAGCGAACGCACCACGAACAGCGCCTACGGCGTCTTCGCGAAGGACTACGTCCCGCTGCCGCCGAAGAACGCCGAGGTCTTCACCACCGCCTGCGACTACTGCACGGTGGCCTGCGGCTACAAGGTCTACCGGTGGCCGGTCGGCCGCGAAGGAGGCCAGCAGGCGTCCCAGAACGCGGTCGGCGTCGACTTTCCCAACGCGCTGATGAACTCGGCGGCCTGGGTGAGTCCGTCGCAGCACAACATCGTCCGTCATCAGGGGCGACCTCACCACGTCGTCGTCATTCCCGATCGCGACAGCAAGGTCGTCAACGTCGGCGGCAACCACTCGGTCCGCGGCGGCACGCTCGCGCAGAAGTGCTACAACCCGGACAACCGCACGTCCGAGCGCCTGCTCTATCCGATGATCCGGGTGCGCGGCACCTTGATGCCGGTGTCGTGGGATCTCGCGACCGAGGTGATGGCCGACATCTCGAAGTACGTCATCGCCAAGTACGGCGAGCACGCGTGGGCGGTCAAGATGTACTCGTACCAGTACTTCGAGAACACCTACGCGATCACCCGGCTCGCGATGACCTCGATCGGCACGCCGTCGGTCGCGCCGCACGACAAGTGCGCGGGCACGAACGACGCGACCGGCCTGGACGATGCCGGTATCGACTCGTTCGCGGCGAGCTACCAGGACTGGGCCGACTGCGAGGTCGCCTTCTGTTCTGGCGTCGACCCCTACGAGACCAAGACGACGTTGTTCACGTCCTGGATGATGCCCGGCGACAAGAAGTTCATCTTCGTGACGCCGCACCAGACGATGGGCGTCGCGTGGGCGGTGAAGAACGGTCGCGGCCTGTGGCTGCCGATCGAGCCGGGCACCGACACGGTGCTGCATATGGCGCTCGCCCGTATCGTCATCGAGAACAACTGGCAGGACCAGGCGTTCATCGACAAGTGGGTTGCGAACCCCTGGGAAGTCGACCAGGGATACGGCCGCGGGACCCGGAACACCGGCTGGCAGTGGCGGACGACCTGGGGAACCTGGCAGAGCGACTGGGAGGACTACAAGAAGTTCATCCTCGCCCAGGAGGAATCGAAACTCGACGTCGCCGCGAGGATCACCGGTCTCAAGGCCGAGGACATCCGCAAGGCGGCCGAGTGGATCGCCAAGCCGAAGGCCAACGGGGATCGGCCGAAGACCTCGTTTATGCTGGAGAAGGGCAACTACTGGTCCAACAACTACATGAACACCGCGTCGCTCGCGAGCCTCGGGCTCGCCTGCGGCGCCGGCAACCGGCCGGGGCGGATGATCTCGCGCGGCGGTGGTCACCAGCGCGGCATGATGGGCGCCGGTGGTGGCTCGGGGTGGCTCAACCCCGAGAAGTACCCGGGACGGCGCAAGAAGGACTTCAACCTCGACCGCTGGCTGATGGCCGGGGAAGTCAAGTTCGCGTGGGTGTTCGGCACGACCTGGGTCGCGGCGATGATGGCGTCGCAGGCGCTCGCCGACCGGATGCAGCAGATGACGCGCGGCAGTCCTCATCAGATCACCCATCTCGATCGCGCCGCGATCTTCGAGGTCCTGAAGAAACGCGTCGACAACGGCGGCATGGTGATGGTCGATTCCGACATCTATCCGTGCGTGCCGGTCGGAACGGAATTCGCCGACATCGTCCTCCCGGCGGCGACCTGGGGCGAGGACGACTTCACGCGCTGCAACTCCGAGCGCCGGCTGCGGCTCTACGCGAAGTTTTACGACGCCCCCGGCGATGCGAAGCCCGACTGGTGGGCGGTGGCGAAGTTCGCGCAGAAGATGGGATTCGATGCCGACGGCAGTTACCAGTGGAAGACGTCCAACGACGTGTTCGAGGAGGCCGCCCGGTTCGGCCGGGGCGGCGTGCTCAACTACCACCCGCTGGTCGGCAAGGCGAAGGAGAAGGGGATCAAGGCCCACGAGTTGTTGCGCGGTTACGGGACGGCCGGGATCCAGACCCCGATCCGTGTGCGCAACGGCGAGCTGGTCGGCACGAAGCGGCTGCACGATCCGACCAACGACTGGGGCGAGATGGAACAGGCCGAGGTCCAGGAGAAGTTCCTCTACGCGTTCAACACGCACTCCGGCAAGGCGATCCTGCTCAAGAGCCCTTGGAAATTCGCCGGCTGGATCCAGTTCTACGAGGCGGTCAAGCCGCGTCGGGAGAAGGGCGAGATCTGGGTGACCAACGGTCGTATCAACGAAACCTGGCAGTCGGGCTTCGACGACCTGCGCAAACCCTATCTCGCGCAGCGCTGGCCCTACCCGTTCCTCATCGTCCACCCGGCCGACGCGAAAAGGAAAGGCATCGAGTCGGGCGACTTCGTCCAGGTCCACAACGACACCGTGTACGTGCAGGTCGGCCAGCCGCAGGGTGTGCTCGACCCGGATCTCAATTTCAACAACCTGCTCAAGGACGGGCATATCAAGACCACGCAGGGGCAGTTCGTCGCCGTCGCGATCGTCAGCGACGAAATGCGCGAAGGCGTCGCGATGGCGAATTTCAACTTCCCCGGCGCGCCGGCGAACTCGGTCGTCTCGGCGGTACCCGACCCGGTGACCAACAACTACCGCTACAAACTGGGACGCGGCGTGCTGACGAAACTGGGCGAGTCGCCGTACAAGCGCGACTTCACGGCGATGAGCCTCAAGCCGCGCAACATCGCGTAGGCGATTCCAACGCCGCGGCGCGGGCGCGGACGACATCGGCGCGTCGACCGGGCGGACCGGTCACCCGCGGAGTCCGTCCGTCGCCCCGCCAACGAAAGAGGCCCCTCGCGGGGCCTCGTTCGTTGGCGGAGAGATAGGGATTCGAACCCTAGATACGATTCCTCGTATACTTGATTTCGAGTCAAGCGCCTTCGACCACTCGGCCATCTCTCCGGCAGGGACCGATTATATCGCACCCGGCCCCCGAGTAGACCGGTGGCGGGCGGGTGCTAGACTCGTCGCCGGCGCCGTGGGTGCTCCCCATGGCGCAGGACGACTTTCCCGCGCATGTTCGCTTCCGAGACGCCCGCCGCGCCGGCACGCTCGCCGTCCGGCCGCTTCGTGCCCGCGGGCGCCTCCGCCGCCATGCTCGCAGGCGCCGTGATCGCGGTTCTCGGGCTGGCGGCGCCACTCGATCGAGCACTGGGCGACAATGCGTTCCGCGCGCTGCGCGGAATGCCGTTGCCGCCGACGGTGCCGCCGATCGTGGTCGTCGCCATCGACGAATCCTCGGTCGCGGCGCTGCCCGAGCCGATCGTGCTGTGGCACCGCCACCTCGGCGCGGTCCTCACCGCCGCGGCTGGCGCCGGCGCGCGGATCGTCGGCGTCGACGTCGTGCTGCCCGATCGCAGTCTCGCGTCGATCTCTCCGGATCTGGATCGCGCGCTCGTCGACGGCGTGCTGCGGATGCGGCTCGCCGGCGGTGTCGTGCTCGCACTCACCGTCGACGGGGCCGGCGTGCCGCGCGCGGTCCACGCCCCGCTGCTCGCCGCGGCCGGACCGACGGGAGCCGGCTACGCGTTGTGGCGCCTGGACAGCGACCGTGTCGTCCGTCGCTACGACGAGCGGATGGGCGCGCACGGGGAGACCGTCGCCATGTTCGCCGGCCGGATCGCGCGCGCGCTCGCCGCGAACCCGCGCGAAGGAGGGATCCAGTACGCGCTCGGCGACGACGTCGAAGTCCTGTCCTTCGGCGAGATCCTGCGTCTGGCGCGCATCGGCGACGACGCGGCGCTCGCCGCGCTGCTGCGAGGCAAGGTCGTTCTGATCGGGTCGACGCTGCCATTCGCCGATCGCGTGGCAGCGCCGATCGCGCTGGGAGCGGGCGCGCCGGCCGGTGATGTGCCCGGCGTGCTCGTCCACGCACAGGCACTGCGCACGCTCCTGGCCGGTCGGACGGTGCGCACGCCGCCGGGATGGGTCGTCTGGACCATCGCGGCAGCCCTCGCGGCGGCGGGGTGGCTCGCCGGCGGGCGTCCCTTGCGGGCGGCGGTCGGCGTGGTCGCCGCGGCGGCGCTCGCGGTCGCGGTCGCCCATGGCGCACTCGATCGTGACATCGCGCTGCCGACCGGCACGTTCGCGGCTGCGTTCATCGCGGCCGTCGTCGCGCGCACCGCGATCGAGGCGGCGTTCGCCTGGCGCGAGCGTGTCCGGCTACGCCACGCGTTCGGCGGCTACGTGAGTCCGGCGGTGATGGCGGAGATCGAGTCGGGACGCCTCGCCGGTCTCGCGAGCGCGCGCCGGTTCATCGTCGTGCTGATCCTCGACGTCCGCGACTTCACGACGCGCACCGAACACGAGCCGCCCGAACGCGTGATCGCGACGATCAACGCGCTGTGCGAGCAGGCCACCGCGGCGATCCATGCGCGCGGCGGCACCGTCGACAAGTTCATGGGTGACGGCATCCTCGCGTTCTTCGGCGCACCGGCGCCGCTCGCCGACCCGGCGGCGGCGGCGTTCGACTCTGCCGTCGACATCCTCGCTCGCGTGCGACGGTTGGGCGAGCGCCTGGCGGGGTCGGGCGAGGCCCCGCTCGCCATCGGGATCGGCCTGTCCTGCGGCGAGGCGGTCGTCGGCCATGTCGGCGCCGCGTCCCGACACGCGTACACCGCGATCGGCGATTGCGTGAACGTGGCGTCCCGACTCGAATCGCTGACCAAGACGATCGGTCATCCGGTCGCGATGACCGCCGAACTCGCTTCCCGGCTGGCCGGGCGTTCCGGTATCGTTGCGCTCGGCAGGCACGACATCAAGGGGCACACACCGGTCGAGGTGGTCGGATGGAAGCCAACCTAGCGAAACACCGCGCCCGCGCGCCACGCGCCCGCGGTGCCGGACACGCCGCGGTTCGTCGGGCCTGCGCGCCCGGGGCGATCGTGGCCATGGCCGCGTTCGCGGCCATGGCCTCGGCGCAACCGGTGGCGGTGGTGACGGACGTCACCGGAGCGGTCGCCAGCTCGGCCGGTGGCCCGATCGCGATTCTCGCTTCGGTCTCCGCCGGCGAACGCCTGCGATTGGCGCCGGCGTCGCGAGTCGCATTGCTCTACTACGGCGATGGCGCGCAGTACGACGCACGCGGCGCCGGCGAAGTCGTCGTCGAAGCCTCGAAGCCGCGCGCGGAGTCGGGCGCGTTCGTCGAACCGCGGCGCGATTCCGCGACACCGGCGGTCCGGCTTCGCACCGCGGACGTGGCGCAGGGCGCGATCGTCATGCGAAACCTGGGCCTGCGCGTGGTCGCACCCGAAGCGCAGGTGTACTCGCTCCGGCCGGAGCTCGCCTGGACCGACTCGCGCACCGAGGCGACCTACGAGGTCGCGCTCCTCGACGCGACGGGCCGGCCGGTCTACGAGACGACGACTCGCGAGCGATCGGCGGCCCTGCCCGACCACGTAGCGCTCGTGCCCGGCGCCTCCTACGCGTTGCAGGTGACCGCGCGCGTGCGCGCGGCGGTCGCCCAGGTGGCGCGTGCCGAGTTCCGCATCGCGCCCGCCGACCTGCGCGAGCGGGCGGACGCCCTCGCGCCCGGACGACCGGCCGCCGCGATCGCCGACCGCGTCGCCTACGCGCTTTGGCTCGAACAGAACGAGTTGCCCGACGAGGCGCGGCGATGGTGGCGCGATCTCGCGCGCGTTCGACCCCACGACGACGCGCTGCGGCGGCGGGCCGGCGGGCGATGAGCGTCGGCTGCACGTCCCGCCGGGCGTTCCTGCGTTCGCTGGCGGCGCTGTCGATCGGGGCCGTGCCCGGACCGATCGCCGCGGCGACCCGCGATCCGTCGCGCGTGGCGCTCGTGGTCGGCAACGACGCCTCCCCGGCCGCGCCGCTCGCCAACGCGGTGAACGACGCGAACGCCGTGGCCGCCTTGCTCGAGAAAGCCGGATTCGGCGTCGAACGGCGCGTGAACGCGACACGCAGCGAGCTCGTCGCGGCCGCCGGACGTTACGTCGAGGCCGCCGCGCGCAGTGAGATTTCGCTCGCGCTGTTCTACTACGCCGGTCACGGCGCGCAGCTGGACTGGCGCAATTACCTGTTGCCGGTCGACGCGCGGGTCGACACGGCGTCCGACCTGCCTGCGCAGGGCGTGGACATGGGGTCGCTGCTGGTGCGACTGGGTCGTGCGAAAGGCCGTTCGTACGTCGTCATCCTCGACGCGTGCCGGGACAATCCGTTCGGACCGTCGTTCCGTCCGTCGCAACCGGGTCTGTCGCAGTTCGACGCGCCGCCCGGCGGCTTGCTCGCCTTTTCGACGGCGCCGGGCAGCGTCGCCGCCGACGCCGCTACCGCGTCGGGCCGGGCCGGTCTCTACACCGAGAACCTGGTCCGCGAACTTTCGGTCCCCGCGACCCGTCTCGAGGACGCGTTGAAACGCGTGCGGCTCGCGGTGCGCGTCGCCTCGCGCGGGGCGCAGATACCATGGGAGTCCACGTCGCTCGAAACCGACGTGTTCCTCTTCCCCTCGGGCCGCAGGCTGACCGAAGCGGAGATCGAGTCGGCGCTCGAACGCGAGCTCGCGAGCTGGAACCGCGTCAAGGGGTCGAAGAACATCGACGACTGGATCGTGTTCCTGCGCGAGTGGCCGAGCGGCCGGTTCGCCGAAGTCGCCCAATCGCGCCTCTCGCACTTCGCGGCGCGCGACGAGGGTGCTCGCCTCGCCGCGCGGATCGCCGCTGCCGCGACGCCGCTGCCCGCGATCGGCTCCGCGCCGAGCGTGACGCTCGCGGCGGCAGCGCTCGCCGACGCGCCTCCACGCGAGCCTGCCTCGGTCGTCGCGGCGGCGGCACCCGCTGCGCCGGCGGTCGCGATATCCATGCCGCCAGCGGCGCCGGTGCCGTCCGCGACTTCGATCCTCGACATCGCGCCCGGACGACCGGTGCCGGCGCTGATGCGTCCATCGGCCAACCCGAACTCGGCCGGCACCTACGTGCTCGGACGCCGCTTCGAGGTCGGCGACCGGGTCGTCTACCAGCGCAGCGATCCGGTCTACGGCGGGGAAAGGGAGACCGTCGATTGGCGCGTGACGGGCGTCGACCTCGACGGCGACCGCGTCGAGCTGAACGACGGCTTCATCGTCCTCGATTCGATGGGCAACCCGCTGGTGTGGGACGGCGTCGTCTACGAGCCGCGATTCCAGGCGGTTCCGTCCGAGTTCCAGCTCGGCAAGCGCTGGACGACGCGCTACGTGGCGTCGCGCGCCGGCCAGGCGCCGTTCGAGGCCTACTACGATTATGTGATCGCCGCGCGCGAGAGGATCCGCCTGCCGTTCGGCGAGGTCGAGACCTTCCGCGTGGATGGCGAGGGCTTCCAGGTTCGATCGGGCCAGCGGCTGACGATCCAGCACTGGCTGGTACCGGGCGTCAATTATTCGCTGCGAACGGACAACCGCCGATACGATGCCCGCAGCCTGCGCGTCGTCCGGGCGGAATTGCGCGAGATGGTCTCGTGCCGCCAGGTCCGGTGGGCACCGGCGTAGGCGGGAGAGGGACGAACGTGGTCCCCGGCGGCGCGCGAGCAGACCACGGGCCGGGGCCCACCGGTACGACGCGACGCGAATTTCTCGCGAGCGCCGCGGCGGCGACGCTGCTGACCACGACGGGGCGATTCGCCGACGCGTCGTCGGGTGGCCCCCGGGTCGCTTTGGTCGTCGGCAACGACCGTTATCCGACCGCGCCGCTGGCCAACGCGGCGCACGATGCGAGAGGCGTGGCCGGCCTGCTGACACGCGCCGGATTCGATGTCGACCTGCGCATCGATGCCAGGCGGGCCGAACTCATCGCGGCGGCCGAGCGGCTCGCCGAGTCCGCGCGCAGGCCGGGCACGAGCTTCGCGTTCTTCTATTTCGCCGGTCATGGCGTGCAGCTCGACTGGCGCAACTACCTGCTGCCGGTGGACGCGCGTGTCGACTCCGCCGACGATCTCCCAGGGCAGGGATTCGAACTGTCCGCCTTGCTTTCCGGACTCGGTCGAGCCAAGGGACGCACCTACGTCGTGATACTCGACGCCTGCCGGGACGACCCGTTCGGCTCCGGGTTCAGGACCGGTCAGCCCGGACTATCGCAATTCGACGCGCCGCCCGGCGGTTTGGTCGCCTTCTCGACAGCGCCGGGTCGGGTGGCCGCCGACGCCGCCGGCCCTTCGGGACGCGGCGGGCTCTACACCGGTTACCTTCTCCGCGAACTCGACGTGCCGGGCGTGCGCATCGAGGACGCCCTCAAACGGGTGAGGCTCGCGGTGCGGCTCGCGTCGCGCGGAGCGCAAGTGCCCTGGGAATCGACCTCGCTCGAGGCCGACGTCGTCCTCGTGCCGGCGGCCCGGCGGGCGACCGCGGCGGAGATCGAGGCCGAGTTCGAGCGGGAACTCGCCGCGTGGAACCGCGTCAAGGTCTCCGACGACGTCCGGGACTGGATCGGTTATCTGCGCGAATGGCCGGGCGGGAAATTCACCGAGATCGCGCAGGGGAGGCTCGCGCGCCTCGCGGCACGCGACGAGCTCGCGCGCGCGGCGGCGGAGCGGGCGCCCGCTCCGCCGGCAGGGGCTGAGCAGCCGCGCGCGCTGGTCATCGGCGCCGGCGCTGCGCTCCCTGCGCTGCTCGCGGCTTCACCGAATCCGAACTCCGCCGGCACGTATCCGCTCGCGCGCGCCTATGCGATAGGCGACGAGGTCGTGTACCGGCGGACCGACCCGGTCTACGGTGGACCGGAGTCGTTGCTCCGGCTGCAGGTGACCCGGGTTGAGGAGGACCGGGATCGTGTCGAGTTCAACGAAGGCCAGCTGGTGATCGACCTCATGGGCAACATGCTGGTATCGGAGGGCGAGCGGTTCGAGCCGCGGTCGCAGGTCGTTCCCGCCGTGATTCAGGTCGGATACGCGTGGACCACCCGTTTCTCCCGCCTGCGCGATGGTGCGCGGCTCGACGGGTACTACGATTTCCGCGTCGTCGCGCGCGAGCGCCTCGATTTCGCGTTCGGATCGTCCGAAGCCTTCCGCATCGAGGGGATCGGTTACGACAGCACCGGGACGCGACGCAGGATCCGCCACTGGATCGTCCCGGGACTCAATTTCTCGCTGCGCAGCGACGTCGAGGTCGTGGACGGGCGCAGCCTGCGGGTCCGTCACGCGGAACGGCGCGATCTGGTGTCGTGCCGCCAGGAACGCTGGCTGCCGGCGTGACGGCCCGCCGGGCGGCGCCCGGTACGCCGTGTCGTCGACCGCTCAGATCGGCGAGCAGAACGCGATGCCGCCCGCGCCCTCGGGCACCCAGCCGCGGTTCACCATCGCACGACGCACCGACAGGTCGGGCGTGTGCCGGTGGTTCGCGTCCTGGCGGTTGTTGAAAAAGCGGTAGATCGGCAGCGTGCCATCGCGGCAGTTTCCGAACGCGTCCGGCACCTCGATCCAGAACGCCTCGGAGAGTTCCAGGAGCCAGAGGCCGGGCCAGCGCGCCGCGACGAACTGGCACTCGGCCGGGCTCGCGCTGAAGAAGTGGGAGTTGATCAGCCCGGTTCCGTAGAAGCGGCAGACCGGGTGCACGCCCGGCGGCGCGAGGAACGGACTCGGATAGCCGAAGAACACCGAGCCGGTCCGCTGGAAACCCGCCGGATGGTTGACGTCCAGGTACGCGATCTCGTCCAGGCTGGCCGTCATGAAATAGTGGTCGAGGATCGGGCTGTAGTATTCGAGCACCGGGATCGCGTTCGGCGGCACGACCGCGGAGAACGGCGGCGTGCTCGCGACCGCGGCGCCGGCGTCGAGCAGTCCCGCGCCGCAGATCCCGCCGGCACGGCACGCGGTCCCGAGCGGGAATTCGCGCGTCGTGCCTTCGAGGATCGACTGTACGCGGCCCGCGGTGAGCGTCGGGTTGCGCGCGAGCATCAGCGAGACGGTTCCGGACACGAGCGGCGCCGAGAAGCTCGTGCCCGCGGCGATCGCGTAGGCCGGATCGCCGGGCGTGGTCGCGCCTTCGGCGTAGGTCGACACGATCAGCGATGCCTCCGTGTCGCCGTCGCCGCCGGGCGCGGAGAGCGTGACGCCGCGTCCGTAGTTCGAGTAGCCGGTCCGGTCGCCGGTGTTGCCGGTCGCGCCGACCGTGATGACCCCGCCGCAGTTCGCCGGCGAGAAGTTCTCGACGTCGAAGGATTCGTTGCCGGCCGACGCGACGACGACCGCACCCTGCGCGAGCGCGTCGTCCACCGCCTCCTGGACCGCCTGCGAGCATGCGCCGAAGCCACCGAGGCTCATGTTGACCACGCGCGCCGGATTCGGATTCGGCGGCACGCCGGCGATCGCCACGCCCGACGCCCACAGCATGCCTTCGAAGACGTCGGCGTCGGTGCCGCCGCACTTCGCGAGCGCGCGCACCGGCAGGATCCTCGCGGCCCAGTCCATGCCGGCGATGCCGGTGCCGTTGTCGGTGTTCGCGGCGATGAGGCCGGAGACGAACAGGCCGTGGAAGAAGCTGTCCATCGCCGGGAAGCCGCCGCAGTCGCCGTCGAGGAGCCAGTCGCCCTCGTCGCGCGGGTCGGGGTCGCGCCCGTTGCCGTCGCGCGCGCGCTCGGCGTCGATCACGAAGTCGTAGCCGGGCAGCACGCGGCCGGCGAGGTCGGGGTGCGGCAGGATGCCGGTGTCGATGACGGCCACGGTGATTCCGGCCGACCCGCGCTGCACGTCCCACGCGGCCGACGCGTTCACGCCGGCGACCGGATCGGTGAGCGACCACTGGAACGCGAAGAACGGGTCGTTGGGCACGGTCTGCGCGAGCATCCGTCGCACCGGATCCGCGTACATCACCGCCGGATCCTGCTGCAACGCCTGCGCCATCGCGGCGAGCGCCGCCGGCTTCTGCGCGACCGCGATCGACGCGAGCCACACGTTGCCGACCTTGCGCTCGGCGGCGATCGGCATGCCGATCAGCGCGGCGAAGCGCGGGGCGAGCGCGCTCCAGTCCTCGGTGACGCCGTCGGCGAGCCGGATCATGAGTCCGCGACCGGGTGCGTCGAACCGCGGCGGGATCGTGGCGGATTTCGACACGCCGGCGGACCGGGCCGGCTGCGCCCACAGCACCGCGCGATCCTGGCGGAGCAGCTTCGACAGCCGCTGGGCTTCGCCCGCCTCCACCGGCGCGGGCAGCGCGAGCTCCAGCGCGCCGGTACGCGTGGTCGACGCGACCGCAAGCGTCGTGCCGGCGATCGCCTCGAGCCTCGCGCGCAGCGCCTCGGGCAGCGTTCCGCGCGGCGCGGCCGCCGGATTGACCATGACGCGCAACCCGGAGACCGACTCCGCCGCCGCGGGCGTTGCGGTCACCGCGACGACGAGCCCGGTCAGGGCGGCGAGGGCTTGCGCGAGGACTGCGGATCGGGCGTTCATGGGGGAGCTCCTCGATCGTGGCCGGCGGCGACGCGGTTCACCGGCGTCACCGGAATCCCACCACGATGCAAGATCGATGCCATCGGGGCGTCACCACCCCAGTCCGATCGATGGTATCGAAAGGCGCCGGACGTGTCAGGCGGCAGGCGGCTAGGAAGCGGTCTCGCGGCGCAGCGCCGACCGAAAAGGCGACAGTAGCGTCACCATCTGCGCGAAAACCTTGGGGGTCGCCGCGAGGACCTGGCCCCCGTACAGGTAGTCGCCTTCCCCGGCCAGGTCGCCGATCAGGCCGCCGGCCTCCAGGATCAGGAGGCTCCCCGCCGCGACGTCCCAGGGGTTCAACCCGACTTCGAAGAAGCCGTCGTACCAGCCGGCGGCGACGTAGGCCAGGTCGAGCGCCGCGGCGCCGGGGCGGCGGATCCCGGCCGTGTGCGTGATCATCTCGCGCATCATCGCGAGATAGGTCTCGAGGAAGCTGCCGTCCCGGAACGGGAAGCCGGTGCCGATCAGGCAGTCGCGCAGGTGCTGCCGCCGGGAGACCCGGATGCGGCGGTCGTTGAGGAACGCGCCCCGGCCCCGCGTTGCGGTGAAGAGGTCGTTGCGGATCGGGTCGTAGACGACGCCCTGGGTGACCGTGCCGCGGTGGGCGAGCGCGATCGACACGCAGTACTGGGGGAAGCCGTGCAGGAAATTCGTGGTCCCGTCGAGCGGGTCGATGATCCAGACGTACTCGGAGGCCGAGTTCTCGCCGCGCGCCGTGCCTTCCTCGGCCATGATCGCGTGCTGCGGATAGGCGCCCAGCAGCGTCTCGACGATCGCCGCCTCGGCCGCGCGGTCGATCTCGCTGACGAAGTCCTTCGGACCCTTGGTGCTCACCGTCAGGGCGTCGAGGTCGCGCGAGCCTCGGTTGATGACGTTGCCGGCGCGGCGGGCCGCCTTGACGGCCGTCGTGAGCATCGGATGCATGTCGGTGGGAGGCGGCGCAGGCGCCGCGTCCAAGAGCGGGAGTCGAGCGGGTATTCTACGCCGATGACCGACGTCGCCGGCCTGGGGCCCGATCCGCTCTCGTCGCTGGACGTGGTGCTGGTCGTGCCCACCCATCCGGGCAACATCGGGGCCTCGGCGCGCGCGATGCTCGCGATGGGCGTCGAGCGCCTGACGCTGGTCGCGCCGGCGCGCTTCCCCGACCGCGAGGCGTCGGCGCGCGCGTCGGGCGCCGATGCGGTGCTGGAGAACGCGCGCGTGGTCGCGACGCTCGACGAGGCGCTGGTCGGCGTCGCCTGCGCGATCGGCTACACGGCGCGCCCGCGGGAATTCGCCGGCGAGGTGCTGTCGTCGCGCGAGGCCGGCGCTCGGGTCGCCGCGGCGCTCGCGGCCGGCCGGCGCGCGGCGCTCGTCTTCGGGACCGAGATGTCGGGGCTCTCCAACGAGGAGCTCGCGCTGTGTACGACCGCGGCGACGATCCCCGCGAATCCGGGCTTCGCGTCGCTCAACCTCGCGGCCGCGGTGCAGGTCGCGTGCTACGAGGCGCGGGTCGCCGCCCGCGGCGACCGGGTGTGGAGCGCGCCGCGATTCGCGCCGGCGACACGCGACGCGGTGGCGAGCCTCGACGAGCACGCGCAGCGCACGCTGACCGCGATGCGATTCCTCCATCCGGAGATGCCGAAGCGGCTGATGCCGCGGCTTCGGCGCCTGTTCGCGCGCGCCGGACTCGAGCGCGAGGAAGTCAACATCCTGCGCGGCATCCTCGCGCGGATCGACGGCCTGATCGAGCGACGCCGATGACCGGGGATGCGCCGCTGGCGGCGTTGCTCGCCGACGTCGCGCGCCTGGGCGGCCGCGGCGGCTGGTTCGCGCGCGTGGGCGAGCCGCTGGACCCGGCCGAGCGCGAGCTGGCGGCCGCGCTGGCCGCGACGCTGCCGGTCGCCGGCCGCGTCGAAGTCGTCGCGATCGGCGACTGGCACGCGGCGCTCGTTTTCGAACAGGCGGCGGACAACGACGGCGTCGACTGGGCGCTCGCCGAGGCGGCCCGCGAGTCGCTGTGGGACGCGGCCGGCGCCGGTCGGGGAGAGTCCGCGCTGGCGCAGGCGCTGGACCGGGTCGCGGTCGCGGTCGACGACTCGCTCGCCCGCGCGCTCGAAGCGGGTCGGCCATCGGACCGCCATCCGGAGGTCTGGGCCGCCGCCGCGCGCGGCGCCCGGCTGGTCGTGCACGACGCGGCGCTCGCCGAGCTCGCCGGGGCGCCCGCGGATCATCCGGCGCGCGCGCGCTACGCGCTCGCCGCGCGCGGACGCTGGGTGCTGGGCTACCACGCCGGCCGCTATGGACTCGCCTAGGCCATCGATCCTGCGCTGGCCGCTGCGCCGGCGCGCGGCGCAGGCCGACGATCGTCCGCCCGGCGATATCCGTTGCCGCAACTGCGGCGCCGACGCGGCCGGCGCGTATTGCCCGGCCTGCGGCCAGGAGACGCGGATCGCCCTGCCGAACGCCACCCAGTTCCTGCGCGACGCGGCCGGCCGCTACGTCGCCATAGACGGCCGGATGTGGCGAACGCTCGTCCCGCTGCTCGCGCGTCCCGGATTCCTCACGCGCGAGTACCTGGACGGACGCCGGCGTCGCTACATCCGGCCGGCGCGGCTCGTGCTCGTGCTCGCATTGCTGCTCTTCGCCGTCGCGCGCTGCTCGCTGCCCGACGACATCCTCGAGGCGTCCGGAGAGGTCGCCGCCGGCGCCGAGCGTGCGCCGGCGCCGCCGGGCCCGCCGGCATCATCGAAGCCCGCGGCGACGTCCGACCAGGGGCGCACGCCGCGGGTCGTCGTGGACACCGGCAACGAGAGCAGGGTGGCCGATGCCGTGGTGTCGTTCGACGGCGAACCGCTGCACGTTTCGCTGGGCGGCCTGCGGTTCGACGTCGACGAAGACTTCAGCATCCGCGTCGATCCGGCGAGCGTGGCCGGTTCGCCGATCGGCGAGCGCATCGCGCGGCGGCTCGACGCGTACAACCGGCTCGATCGCACCGAGAAGGCGCGCGAGATCGTCGCCGGCATGCTGCGCTACGGACCGTACGCGCTCGTCGCGCTGCTGCCCGCTTTCGCACTGATGATGCAGGCGCTCTATCCGTTGCGATCGGCACGGCACCCCCGGCGGCCGCGACGCTACGCGGAGCACCTCATCTTCGGAGCGCACAATCACGCGTTCGTCGCCCTCGTCGTCGCGCTGGTCGTGATCGTGCCCTGGGTGCCGGTCGCCGGCCTGCTCTCGGCCTGGCCGCTCGCCTACCTGCCGCTCTCCATGCGGGCGGTCTACGGCGGCGGCGCGATCGGCGTGCTGGCGAGGTCGCTCGTGATCGCGGTCGCCTACGCGGCGCTGTTCGTCGTCGCGCTGCTCGGGCTCTTGTTCGCGGCGGTCGTGCTGCGCTGACACCGTCCGATGGGCGCGCAGATCCCTCCACCCCCCGATCGGACGCCATGGCACGGATGAGGCTGGTCGCCGAGGATATCGCGGTCGGGACGCCGCTGCGATACGACGTTTTCGACGCCCAGGGGCGCATGCTGCTGTGCGCCGGATACGTGATCGAGAGCGCGGGCCAGATCGAACGGCTGATCGAACACGGACTTTTTTCCGACGCGTCGGCGGTGCGCCAGGCGCGCGGAACGGGGTCGGAGCCCGCCGACGCCGTCGACGTGGGGGTCCGCGCGGCTCGTCCGGCGCTCGAGACGATGAGTGCGATCGACCTCGTCGTCGAGGCGCGCCGCCGGCTGGGGTCGGCGCTGGCGGTCCCGGCCGATGCGTCCGCCGCCCTCGTCGCGGTGCGCGATGCCGCGATCGCCGTCGAGGACGCCTGCCGCTACGACAGCGATGCCGCGCTCGCGACGATCCTCGTGCTGCGCGACGACCCGTACCCGATCCGCCATGCCGTCGACGTGGCGCTGCTCGGCGCGATCCTGTCGAAGGAGCTCGGCCACGCCGAGTCCGTGCGGCGCGCGATCGTGTGCGCCGCGCTGACGATGAACGTGGCGATGACCGAGTTGCAGATCACGCTCTACGCGCAGGCTGCGCCGCTGGACGACGCCCAGCGGCGGGCGCTCGTCGCCCACCCGGTCGAGTCGGCGCGCTGGCTCGAGTCCGGCGGGCTGACCGACCGGTTGTGGCTCGACATCGTCGCCCAGCATCATGAAGCCGCCGACGGGTCGGGCTATCCCGCCCGGTTGCACGCCGCCGACATCCGCCCGGAAGCGCAGGTGGTGTCACTCGCCGACCGATACTGCGGGATGGTGTCGGAACGCGCCTATCGGGCCGGCGCATCGCCGACCGCCGCGCTGCGCGAGATCTACCTCAGGCACGGTGCGGCGATCGACCCGAAGCTGATCGGGTTGCTGGTCAAGGAAATGGGCATCTATCCGCCGGGCACCGCGGTCGAACTCGCCAACGGCGAACTCGGCGTGGTCGTGCGCCGCACGCTCAACCCGGGGCAGCCGATCGTTCGCGCGCTGCGGACCGCCGAAGGGAGGCCGCTGCCCGGCTGGCCCAAGCGCGTCACCGCCGATCCGATCCACGCGGTCCGCGGCGTCCACGAGGGGCGCACGCGTGAGCTCGGGGCCGACGCACGCAGTCTGTGGCCGGCGACGGTGCAGGGACCCTAGGTCGGCCGCGCCGGTGCAACCGGGCCGGAACCGCAGCAACGACGCGGTCCGCCGGCCGGAACTGCGCCGGCGTCAGGACCGCGCGCCCAGCCAGGCCGAGATGTCGTCGATCACCTGGTCGCGAACGTCGTCGAGCAGCAGGTGGTGGTACGCGCCCGGGTAGGTCTTGAGCGTCTTGTCGCGGCTGCCCGCGAGCGCGTGGAACGCGAGCGTGCCGTCCGGCGGGACGATGCGATCGTCCAGGCCGTGCAACAGCAGCAGCGGCGTCTGGAAGTCCTCGGCCTCTGCCATCACGCGCTCGATGCCCTGGAGCATGGCGGAAGCGAGCGCGGGCGTGATCCGCCCGAGCTGCATCCGGGGATCGTCGCGATACCCGGCGACCGCGGCCGCGTCGTGCGCGAGCGCCGCGAGGTCGAGGCCCGGATCGAGCCGTACCTTCGGTGCGGCGATCCGCAGCACCGGCAGCAACCGGCGCAGGAACGCGGATGCGCCACCCGCGTCCAGCGCAGGCGCGACCGCGACGATGCCGCACAACGCGTCGTGCGGCCGCAGGCCGGCGGCGAGCGCGAGCAGGCCGCCGAAGCTCCCGCCGACGACGAACACCGGTCGGCCGCGCGCGTCGTCGGCGGCGAGCGCGACCACGCGGGCGAGGTCGTCGCGCAGCAGCGCGAAGTCACGTGCGTAGAGCCGGGGTCCGCCGGATTCCCCGTGGCCGCGCAGGTCGAAGGCGACGACGTCGAAACCCTGGCTCGCCAGCGCCTCGTAGAACGGCACGTACGGTCCGGCACGCCGGTGCTCGCCCAGGCCGTGCACCGAGACGACCGCGGCACGCGCCTCGCGGCCGGGCGTCCAGCGCTCGACGGCGAGCGGGACGCCGCCGGACGCGACCCCGGCCGCCGGCACGGGTGTCATGGGTGGCGGCGCGACCGCGCGGGTGCGGCGGCCACACGGCCGGCGATCAGGTGAGCCGGTGGACGAGCCACAGCGACAGGATCGGGAAGAACACGAGCAGGGTCACGCGCACGGCGTCGGAAATCAGGAACGGCACGACGCCGCGGAAGGTCTCGGACATCGGCACGTCGTGTGCGAGGCTGTTGATGATGTAGACGTTCATGCCGACCGGCGGCGTGATGAGCCCGATCTCGACGACCATCAACGCGATGATCCCGAACCAGATCGCCTTGTCGGTCGGGTCGAGGCCGAAAAAATCCATTCCCAGGACGATCGGCAGGAAGATCGGAACCGTCAGCAGGATCATCGACAGGCTGTCCATCAGGCAGCCGAGGACGACGTACACGATGATGATGAGGAACAGCACCGCGATCGGTGCGAGTCCCAGACCCACGACCCAGCGCGCGAGCTCGCCGGGCATCTGCGTCAGCGCGAGGAAGACGTTCAGCACGTCGGCGCCGAGCAGGATCAGGAAGATCATGCCGCTCGCCTCCGCGGTGCCGACGAGGCACTCGACGAACTCCGCCCAGCGCATGCCCCCCAGCCAGGCGGCGAAGACGAGCGAACCGACGGTGCCGATGGCCGCGGCCTCGGTCGGCGTGAACACGCCGCCGTAGATGCCGCCGATGACGACGACGAACAGCGTCACCACGGGCCAGACCTCGCGCAGCGCGGCGAGCCTCTGCGGCCATGGGACCGGCGCGTTCGCCGGACCGGCGTCCGGCTTGAGCCGGACGTAGATCGCGATGGCGATCAGGTAGCCGATCGCGGCGAGGATGCCGGGGACGAACGCCGCCATGAAGAGCTTCGCGATGTTCTGCTCGGACAGGATCGCGTAGACGACGAGCACGACCGACGGCGGGATCAGGATGCCGAGCGTTCCGCCGGCGGCGAGCGCGCCGGTCGCGAGCGCCGGATGGTACTTGAGGCGGCGCAGTTCGGGCAGCGCGACCTGGCCCATCGTCGCCGCCGTGGCGAGCGAGCTGCCGCAGATCGCGCCGAACCCGGCGCAGGCGCCGACCGCGGCCATCGCGACCCCGCCGCGCCAGTGGCCCATCAGCGCGTTCGCGGCGCCGAACAGCGCGCGCGACAGCCCGCCGCGGCTCGCGAACTGGCCCATCAGCAGGAACATCGGGATGATCGACAGGTCGTAGACCGAGAATCGCGCCCAGGCGACCGTCTTGAGGTAGGCGAGCAGCGGCGACCAGCCGGACATGGTCACGTAGCCGGCCACGCCGGTGGCGAGCATCGCGATGCCGATCGGCACGCGGACGGCGAGCAGCACCAGCATCGCGCCGAACATCAGGAAGCCGAAGCCGACGCCGCTCATCTCGATGATCCTGGCAGCGCGAGTTCCTCGTCCGCGGGGGCTGCGCGCATGGCCCAGTGCCGCCAGGCCGTGTACAGGCCGACGACCGCGAACAGCGCGAAGCAGGGCACCATCGCGGCGAGCGCGATCCACGTCGGGAACGCGAGGATCGTCGTCTGGTCGTTCGCTTCGGCGAGGCCGATCGTCCCGAAGACCATCCGCCAGGCGATGACGCCGGCGAACAAAGCGATCATCAGCGCGCCGATCGTGTCGAGCGCCGCGCGCACGACCGGCCGGGCGCCGGTCGTGAAGAAGTCGACGATCACGTGGCCGCCGCGCATCTGTGTCAGCGGCAGGAACGTCGAGACGCAGATCGCGGCGCCGATCTGGACCAGCTCGTAGTCGCCGGGCACCGGCGCGGCGAAGAGCCAGCGGCCCACGATCGAGACCAGCGACATCAGGGTCACCGCGACCAGCAGGACGCCGCCGGCGATCGCGAAGGCGCGCGATGTCGCGAAGAGGACGCGGCCGATCGGGTCGGTCGGCGCGCGCTTGAGCGTCAGCGGTTCGGACATCGGCGGCGGACGAAAAACGGGCGCGGTGTGAGCCGCGCCCGTCGACGGAGGCTGGCGCCGGCTAGCGCGCCGCCTCGTACTTCTTGATGAGGTCGAGCGCCGCCTGCAGCAGCGCCTTGCCGTCGTGTCCCTTCGCGGTCACGTCCTTCGCCCATTCGTCGTCGAGCTTCGACGTCGCCTTTTCCCACACCGCGAGTTCCGACGACGGGATGACGTAGAACGTGTTGCCCCGGTCGGTGGCGAGCTTGCGCGCCGGCGGCGCCGAGGCGTCCCACTGCTTGCCGAACGCGCGCGCCAGCGGCGCGCCCGAGTTGGCGTCGATGACCCGCTTCAGGTCCGCCGGCAGGCCGTCGTACTTCGCCTGGTTCATCGCCAGCGTGAAAACCGCGGTGTACAGCGCGCGCGTCTTCGGATCGGTGTCCGAGTGGAACTTGGTGAGCTCGTGCGCCTTGATCGACGGAATGACCTCCCACGGCAGCAGGTAGCCGTCGACGACGCCCTTGGACAGCGCGTCGGCCAGCGCGGGCAGCGGCATCGCGACCGGCGTCGCGCCCAGCGTGGCGAGCAGCTTGTTGGTCTGCCGCGTCGGCGCGCGCATCTTCAGGCCCTTGAAGTCGGCCATCGTGCGGATCTGCTTCTCGCGCGAGTGGACGTACCCGTTGTCGTGCACGTTGACCGCCAGCATCTTGATGCCGGGGAATTCGCGCCGGGCGTACTTCTCGTAGTACTCCCACGCCGCCTGGCTGGTCGCCTCGGCGTACGACGAGATGAACGGCAGCTCGAACACCTCCATCAGCGGGAACCGGCCGGCCGTGTAGCCCGGCAGCGTGAAGACGATGTCGGCGATGCCGTCGCGCGCCTGGTCGATCAGCTGCGGCGGTGTGCCGCCGAGCTGCATCGCCGGATAGATCTGGCATTTCATCCGGTTGTTCGATTCCTTCGCGATCTTGTCGCACCAGGGCACGAGCAGCGTCGAGGGCGGCATCGCGCCCGGCGGCCAGAAGTGATGGACCTTGAGCGTCACCTCCTGCGCGGAGGCGGGCAGCGCGGCGAGCGCGAACGCGGCAACAGCGAGCGTGCGGACGAACGTCATGGACTCCTCCTGGGGGCGCCGGTCTTCGGCGAAGCCGGCGGCGTTCTCGGGTCGCGCCAGTGTAGCAAAGGGCGTGTCGGAGTCACCGTCCGGCGAGGAGAGCGCGGAGCAGCGCCGGGTTTCGGGCCGGGCCGAGCGCGTCCCTTGATCCGCGTCAACCCGGGGCCCCAATAGTTGAGTGAATCTATCGGAAATGAGAGAATGACCGGCATGTTCGACCGCCTGCGCGAAGACATTCGAGTCGTATTCGACCGCGACCCCGCGGCGCGCACGCGCTGGGAGGTGCTCACCTGCTATCCGGGGCTGCACGCGCTGGTCTGGCACCGGGCACTGACCCATCCGCTCTGGCGCGGCGGCCTGCGCTGGCTGGCGCGCTTCCTCGCCCACATCGGCCGGGGGCTGACCGGCATCGAGATCCATCCGGGCGCGACCATCGGGCGGCGTGTTTTCATCGACCACGGCATGGGGATCGTCATCGGCGAGACCGCCGAGATCGGCGACGACACGACGCTCTACCACGGCGTCACGCTCGGCGGCACCTCGTGGAACAAGGGCAAGCGCCACCCGACGCTGGGGCGCAGCGTGGTCGTGGGCGCCGGCGCCAAGATCCTCGGGCCGATCCTGGTCGGCGATGGCGCGAAAGTCGGGTCGAACGCGGTGGTCGTCCGCGACGTGCCGGCGGGCGCGACCGCGGTCGGCATCCCGGCGCGCGTGGTCACGCCGGAGGATGCCGAGCGGCGCGAGCAGCAGGCGGCGAAGATCGGCTTCTCGGCGTACGCGATCAGCGGCGACGTCGACGATCCGATGGTCCAGGCGATCCACCAGTTGCTCGATCACGCGGCGAACGCCGACGCGCGGATCGATCGCCTGGTCGAGCGGCTGCGGAAGGGCGGGATCGAATGCGGCGATGACCGGGCCGTCGCCGACGGCTTCGACCCGAAGCGGATCAACCGGATGCTGGGCTGACCCGCGCCGCGTCGGAACTTTCCCGGGAGATAGTTGACCAAAACATTCAGGAATCGTACGATTCCTTGGTTGACTGATTTGATGGGATATAGGCCCGGGACCGTTGTCCTGGACAAACAACCCGCCTGCCGGCGTCACCCATGGACGTGCACCGGCGGGCCCACCTCCGGGAACTCGTCATGCGACTGACTACGAAGGGGCGGTTCGCCGTCACGGCGATGATCGATGTGGCGATGCACGGCCAGCGCGGGCCGGTCACGCTGTCCGCGGTCTCGGATCGCCAGAAGATCTCGCTCTCCTACCTCGAGCAACTGTTCGGCAAGCTGCGGCGGCACAACCTGGTCGAGAGCGTCCGGGGCCCCGGCGGCGGCTACAATCTCGCGAAATCCGCCGAGCAGATCTCGGTCGCCGACGTGATCCTCGCGGTCGACGAGCCGATCGACGCGACCCAGTGCGGCGGCAACGAGAATTGCCTCGACGACAAGCGCTGCATGACGCACGACCTCTGGGCGGGACTGAACGCGCACCTGTTCGCCTACCTGCGCGGCGTGACGCTCGCCGAGCTCGTGCGCAAGCAGAACGTCCCGACCGACACGGCGGTCGTGCGCGACCATCGCCCGCGCAGCCGGTCGACCGAGCCGGTCGAGGCGTAGACGACCCGGGGAGCAGGTGCCGACGATGAAGAAACCGATCTACCTCGACTACTCGGCGACGACGCCGGTCGACCCGCGGGTGGCGCAGGCCATGATCCCGTGGCTGACCGAGCGCTTCGGCAATCCGGCGTCGCGGTCGCACGCGTACGGCTGGGAGGCCGAGGAGGCCGTCGAGCAGGCGCGCTCGCGGGTCGCCGAGCTGGTCGGGGCCGACCCGCGCGAGATCGTCTGGACCTCCGGGGCGACCGAGTCGATCAACCTCGCGCTCAAGGGCGCGGCGAACTTCTACAAGGACAAGGGACGCCACCTGGTCACGGTGAAGACCGAGCACAAGGCGACGCTCGACACCGTCCGCGAACTGGAGCGCCAGGGCTTCGAGGCGACCTATCTCGACGTCGGGCCGGACGGGCTCGTGGCGCTCGACGCGTTCGAGGCGGCGCTCAAGCCCGGCACGATCGTCGCGTCGGTGATGCTGGTCAACAACGAGATCGGCGTGATCCAGGACGTGGCCGC
>JADZDA010000225.1 GCA_020851255.1 Burkholderiales bacterium
AAGAAGCAGATCAGGAACGCGGTCAGGATCGCCGGGATCGTGCCGATGCCGAACCAGACGACCAGGATCGGCACGAACGCCGCCTTGGGGATCGAGTTGAACGCGACGAGCAGCGGGTAGAGTGCCGTGTAGATCAGCCGCGAACTGCCGACGATCGCGCCCAGAGTCACGCCGACCGCCACACCGATCGCGAAGCCGGCCATCGTCGTCCAGAGGGTCTTCCACGCGTGTCCGCCGATCGCGCCGGCGTGCTCGATCAGCGCGCGCGCGATCTGGACCGGCGAGGGGAAGATGAAATCGGACACCGAGAACGCCCAGCAGACGAACTGCCACACGACGAGGATCGCCGCGGTCAGGACCCACGGCGCCCACGTCTCCAGCCGGCGGTCGGCGTTCGCCATCGTCAGCGCGCCGCCGGGCGGAAAGGACGCAGGGCGTCCACGTCAGGCGGCCTTGCGGATCATGCCGATCCGCTCGCGCATCTCGTGGACGAGATCGGTGAAATGATCGGCGTACGTCACCTCGAGGTCGCGCGGCCGCGGGATGTCGATCTCGCGCCGGGCGAGGATGCGCCCGGGACGCTTGCTCATCACGTAGACGGTGTCGGCGAGGAACACCGCCTCGCGCAGGTCGTGCGTGACCAGGATCACCGTGAAGCGCTGCTCCGCGTGCAGGTCGCGCAGCACGCACCACAGCTCCTCGCGCGTGAACGCGTCGAGCGCGCCGAACGGCTCGTCGAGCATCAGCATCTTGGGCTGGTGGACGAGCGCCCGGCAGATCGCGGCGCGCTGCTGCATGCCGCCGGAGAGCTGCCACGGGTACTTGTCCTCGTAGCCTTCGAGGCCGACGGTCTTCAGCAGCGAGCGGGCGCGCGCCGCGTAGGCTTCGCGGTCGCGCTTGAACGTCGAGCGGTACGGCTCGACGATCTCGAGCGGCAGCAGCACGTTGTCGAGCGTCGTGCGCCAGGGCAGCAGCGTCGGCGCCTGGAAGGCCATGCCGACGATCTTGAGCGTGCGCGTGACCCGCTCGCCCTCGACGTCGACCTCGCCGCGCGACGGCGGCTTGAGCCCGGTCGCGAGCTTCATGAAGGTGCTCTTGCCGCAGCCGGAGGGCCCGACGATCGCGACGAACTCGCCGGGCGCGATCGCAAGCGAGATGTCCTCGACCGCGAACGTCTGCTGCCCGTCGTAGGACAGGTAGACGTTGCGGAACTCGACGAAGGGAGCGGGCGAGGACACGGGCGCGGGGCCGGCGCTCGCGCCGCGCGCCCGGATCGCCGGCCGCGCAGCGCGTCGCCGGTGAAGGACGCTACCTGAAGATCCTGCGGTCCGCCTGCGGCGGCAGGTAGCTGCCGTTCCACACCTGCTCGGGCTTGACCGCGGACTTGAGCTCGAAGGCGGCCGAGACCTGCGTCACCATGTCGGCCAGCCGGGCGGGCTGGACACCGCCGATGCCGTCGGCCTTCGCCGTCGGCGTCGCGATCACGCTGTCGACGGCGAGGCGCATCCGGCGCTTCTCCAACGCCTCGTCGACCAGCGCGTCGCGCTCCTTCACGTAGCGGATCGCGCCGTCGGGATCGGCGACCACGTCGCGGATGCCCTTGGTCATCGCCCGCAGGAAACCGCGCACCGCCTCCGGCTTCTCCTTCAGGAACGCCTCGGAGACGATGATCGCGTTGCCGTAGAGGTTGACGCCGTACTTCGGATACATCATGACGTCGACGTCCTCGTCCTTGATGCCGCGGGCGTTGAGGTTGAGCAGGCTCGTGAAGTAGAACCCGGTGATCGCGTCGACGTCGCCCCTCGCGAGCATGGTCTCCCGCAACGGCGGGTCCATCGCGGTCCAGGCGATCTTCGACGCGTCGAGCCGGTTCGCCTTGACGAAGATCGGGAACGCCCGGCGCCCGGCGTCGAACACCGGCGCGCCCATCTTCCTGCCGTGCAGGTCGGAGGGCGACTTGATGCCGGTCTTCTTGAGCGAGAACACCGCGGCGGGCGTGGAGTCGTAGACCATCATCACCGCCACCGGCTTCGCCGGCGCGGTCGGGTTGTTGCCGACGAACTCGATCAGCGCCGCGAGGTCCGCGAAACCCATCGGGTAGGTGCCGGAGGCGACGCGGTTGACCGCGTTGCCCGAACCGTTGCCGGCGTCGATCTCCACATCGAGCTTCTCCTGCGCGAAGTAGCCCTTCGCCTTGGTCAGCAGGAACAGCGCCGACGGTCCCTCGAAACGCCAGTCGAGCTGGAACTTGATCTTCGTGTCCTGCGCGACCGCGGCCGGCGCGGCGAGAACGAGGGCCGCGACGGCCGGGACGAGCGTGCGGAGCAACTGCCGGTAGGGCGACATCGGGCCTCCTCGATGCGAACGCTGTGATTGGGTAGGTCCTGCGCGGGATCCAGCCGCCGCGTGACGGGGATTCGGAGGCGATGGCCGGCGCCCGGAGCTCACCGTCGCGAGCGTCGGGCGCCAGTGTAGCCGAACGCCGCGCCGGACCCGGGTGGCACCGCGGCCGCCTACAGCAGCGCCCCCTGCTGCCGCTGCACGTTGGCGTCGACGACCGTCAGCGCCGTCATGTTCACGATCCGGCGCACCGTCGCCGACGGCGTGAGCACGTGCACCGGCCGCGCGACGCCGAGCAGCATCGGCCCGAGCGTGACGCCGCCGCCGGCGGCGACCTTGAGCAGGTTGAACGAGATGTTCGCCGCGTCGAGCGTCGGCATCACCAGCAGGTTCGCCTCGCCCTTCAACCGCGAACTCGGCAGCGCGCCCAGCCTGACCTCCTCGGAGAGCGCCGCGTCGCCGTGCATCTCGCCGTCGACTTCGAGGTCCGGGTCGCGGTCGCGGATGAGCGCGAGCGCGGCCTGCATCTTGCGTGCCGAGGGATTCTGGCTGGTACCGAAGCTCGAATGCGACAGCAGCGCGGCCTTGGGCGTGAGGCCGAACCGGCGCATCTCGTCGGCGGCGAGCAGCGTGATCTCGCACAGCTCCTCGGGCGTCGGGTCGGCGTTGACGTAGGTGTCGGTGATGAACACCGTGCGATTGGCCATCAACACGGCGTTCATCGCCGCGTAGGTCTTCACGCCGGGCTTGAGGCCGATGACCTGGTCGACGTAGTGGCGGTGCAGCGCGTGCGTGCCGAACGTCCCGCACAGCATGCCGTCGGCCTCGCCCATGTGGATCATCATCGCGCCGATCAGCGTGTGCCGGCGGCGCATCTCGATCTTCGCGTAGGCCTGCGACACGCCCTTGAGCTCGGTCAGCCGGTAGTACTCCTGCCAGTAGGACCGGTAGCGGCGCTCGTCCCACTCGGGATTGACGATCTCGAAGTCGCGGCCCGGTGCGATGCGCAGCCCGAAGCGCTCGATCCGCTGCTCGAGCACCTTCGGCCGGCCGATGAGGATCGGGAGCGCGAGCCCCTCGTCGACGACGACCTGGACCGCGCGCAGCACGCGCTCCTCCTCGCCCTCCGCGTAGACGATGCGCCTCGGCGCCTTCTTGGCCGCCGAGAAGATCGGCTTCATCAGCAGGCCGGAGTGGTAGACGAACTGGGTGAGCTTCTCGGCGTAGGCGTCGAAATCGGCGATCGGCCGCGTCGCCACGCCCGACTCCATCGCAGCGCGCGCGACCGCCGGCGCGATCTTGACGATGAGCCTGGGATCGAACGGCTTGGGGATCAGGTACTCGGGGCCGAAGCGGATGTTCTCCAGGTTGTACGCGTGCGCGACCACCTCGGACTGCTCGGCCATCGCGAGGTCGGCGATCGCGCGAACGGCCGCGAGCTTCATCGGCTCGTTGATCGTCGTCGCGCCGACGTCGAGCGCCCCTCGGAAGATGAACGGGAAGCACAGGACGTTGTTGACCTGGTTGGGGAAGTCGGAGCGCCCGGTCGCGATGATCGCGTCGGGACGCGCCTCCTTCGCGAGGTCGGGCATGATCTCCGGCTCCGGATTGGCGAGCGCGAGGACGAGCGGCCTGTCGGCCATCGTCGCGAGCCATTCGGGCCTCAGCACCTTCGCGGCCGACAGGCCGAGGAAGACGTCGGCGCCCGGCAGGATCTCGGCCAGCGTGCGCGCCGACGTGGGCTGCGCGTAGCGCGCCTTGTACTCGTCCATCTCCTCGGTGCGACCCTCGTAGACGACCCCCTTGATGTCCGACACCCAGACGTGCTCGCGCTTCACGCCCAGCGCCACCAGCGTGTTGAGGCAGGCCAGCGCGGCGGCACCCGCACCGGAACAGACGACCTTGACCGACCCCATGTCCTTGCCCACGACGCGCAGGCCGTTGGTCACGGCCGCGCCGACGATGATCGCCGTGCCGTGCTGGTCGTCGTGGAACACCGGGATCTTCATCCGTTCGCGGCACTTGCGCTCGACGGTGAAGCACTCCGGCGCCTTGATGTCCTCGAGGTTGATGCCGCCGAACGTGGGCTCGAGCGCGCAGATGATGTCGACGAGCTTGTCCGGATCGCGCTCGTCGATCTCGATGTCGAAGCAGTCGATGTTCGCGAACTTCTTGAACAGGACCGCCTTGCCCTCCATCACCGGCTTGCCGGCGAGCGGACCGATCGCGCCCAGGCCCAGCACCGCCGTGCCGTTGGTGACCACGCCGATCAGGTTGCCTCGCGACGTGAGATTGCGCGCCTCGGCCGGGTCACGCACGATCTCGTCGCAGGCTGCGGCCACGCCCGGCGAGTAGGCGAGCGCCAGATCGCGCTGGTTGGTGAGCTGCTTGGTCGGCGCGATCGAGATCTTCCCCGGCGGATTGGCGCGGTGGTACTCGAGCGAGGCTTCGCGGAGCATGCGGGTGGCGTCTGACATGGCGGGTGGGCGCGCCGGTCGGGCGCTCCCGGGGCGGGTCGCGGGGTCGGGGCAGTGTATCGGCGTCGCCGGCAATTGCAAACCGGATCGGAAGGCCCCCGCCGCGCCCGTATAATCGCCGGTCGCCCCGCCTTCGGCGCGGGAGCACCTCGCCCCCGACCGGATGACTCCCACCCTCCTCTTCTGGGCGTTCGCGCTCGTCCTGACGCTCGCCAGCGTCGCGGCGCTGGCGGTGCCGTTGCTGCGCGCGCGCCCGCGCACGGCGCCCGGGGACGACGACGCGTCGGCGGCGATCTTCCGCGACCAGAAGCGCCAGATCGACGAGGAGGTCGCCGCCGGAGCGATCACCGCGGAGGAACGGGACGCCGCGCACGCCGAGCTGGTGGCGCGACTCTCGGCGGAACTGGGCGCGGCCGAGCCCGGGAAGCCGGCCGCCGCCGGACGCGCGTCCTGGATCGCGGCGATCACGCTGGTCGCGATACTTCCCGCCGCGGCGCTGATCGCCTATCTCGCCCTCGGCAATCCGTCCGCGATCGACGCGAAGCCCACCGCCTCGCACGCGCAGGACGGTGAAATCCTCGCGATGGTCGAGAAGCTCGCGCAACGGATGCGCGACCGTCCGGACGATCCGCAGGGCTGGCTGCTGCTGGGCCGGTCCTGGAACGCGCTCAAGCGGTTTCCCGAAGCCGCCGAAGCGTACGCGCGGGCCGCGAAGCTCGTCCCCGGCGACGCCGACCTCCTGGCCGACTGGGCCGACGCGCTCGGCATGGCGCAAGGCCGCTCGCTCGCGGGCAAGCCGACCGAGATCATCGCGCAGGCGCTCGCCGCCGATCCGAAGCACCCCAAGTCGCTCGCGCTCGCCGCGTCCGCCGCGATGGAGCGCCGCGACGACCGCACGGCGGTCCGCTACTGGCGTGCGCTGCTCGCGGAACTGCCGCCGGGCAGCGAGGAAGCGCAGGGCGTCGCCGCGACTATCGCCCAGCTCGAAGGTCCGGGCGCCGCTCCCCGGGCCCCGGCGCCTTCCGCGTCCGCCGCACGTCCCGCCGCCGGCGCGGGGACCCCGGCGGCGGCGTCGAGCCCGAAGGCCGCGACCCCGGCCGCGGCCGGCGCGCGCATCACCGGACGCGTGTCGGTGGCCGCGGCGCTGGCCGCGCGCGTGCCCAGGGACGCGACGGTGTTCGTGTTCGCGCGCGCGCCGTCCGGTCCGCGTGTCCCGCTCGCGGTCCTGCGGCGGCCGGCGCGCGACCTCCCGTTCGAGTTCACGCTCGACGAATCGATGGCGATGGCGCCGGGCATGTCGCTCGCGACCGTGCGCGAGGTCGTCGTCGAGGCGCGCGTCTCGGCGACCGGCAACGCCACCGCCGCGCCCGGCGATCTCACCGGCGGCACCGGTCCGATCGCGCCGGGTGCGACCGGTGTCGTCGTGACGATCGACCGCGTCGTTCCGTAGCCGCGCCGCCGCCCGCTCCGGGCGCGCGCCCCGTCGATTATTCGCCCCCCGCGCGCCCCGGAGACGTCCGAGGGGTGCGTGCTATGATCGACGCGACTGCGCGCGGCGGCGAACGTCGCGCGGCGCCCCGGACATGACGCACGCGAGACCCCGACTGCGCGTCCTCGCCGCGATCCTCGCGATCGGTGCGGCCGCGCTCTGCACCGACGACGCACGCGCCCAGGCCGCGAATCTCGCCGAAGTTCGGCGTCTGGTCGAAGCGGGACGCTCCGGCGAAGCCTGGCCGATGTGCGCGTCGATCGATCCGACGGCGGACGACCAGGCCGACCTGTGGTGCGGCATCGCGGCCGTCGATGTCGGACGCGCCGGCGAAGGCTCGCTCGCGCTCGAACGTTTCGTGGTTCGCCATCCGGAGGACGTGCGCGGGCGTCTCGAACTCGCCCGCGCCTACTTCCACGCCGGCGACGACGTCGCCTCGCGCCGTGAATTCGAGGCGGTCCGCGCGATCGGGCCGCCGGCCGACGTCCGTGCGGGCATCGACCGCTATCTCGAGGCGCTCTCCGCGCGCGAGGCGCAGTACAGGACGCGCGTCCACGGCTGGGTCGAGGCGGGCGGCGGGCACGACACGAACGTCAACGCGGGCGTCGCGCAGGCGGACATCTCGCTGCCGATCCTGGGCCCGGTGAGCGTCGCGAGCTTCGGCGTGCGCCAGCCCGACACGTTCGGCTGGCTCGCCGGCAGCGTGCAGATCAACCACCCGGTCGCACCGGGCGTGGCGATCTACGGCGGCGTCGCGGCCAACGGGCAGTTCAACGCCGACGCCTCCGACTTCGACATCGCGCAGGGCGCGGCGACGCTGGGCGCGAGCTGGCAGGCGGGGAAGAACGCGGTCTACGCGTCGTACACCCACGGCGAGCTCAACGTCGGCGGCGACCGCTACCGGCGGACCGACGGCGTCTCGTTCGAGTGGCGGCGCACGCTCTCCGAACTCGCGACCGCCAGCGTCACGCCGCAATTCGCGCGACTCGCCTACAGCGGCGCGAACGAGGCCCGCGACGCCGACTTCTACGCGCTCGGGCTCTCGGTGCGCCAGATCTGGCTCACGCTCTGGCAGCCGGTGCTCAACCTGTCGGTCGTCGCCGGGCGCGAGGAGAACCGGCGCAACCGCCCGGACCTGGGCCGCGACGTCTACGGCGGCGCGGTCGACCTCACGGTGTCGCCGGCACCGCAATGGGCGATCAACGCGGCGTTCGGCTACCAGCGCAGCGATTACGCGGCGCCGCTGCCGCTCATCGGCTCCCGGCGCGTCGACGACAACTACACGGCGAGCGTCGGCGCCCTCTACTTCTTCACGCGCTCGCTCTCGGCGCGCGTGGAGGCGCAGTTCTTCCGCAACGACTCGAACTTCGCGCTCTACCAGTACGACCGGGCGGTCTACGCGGCGAAGCTCCGCTACGACTTCCGCTGACGGAGGACACCATGCGACCGCCGACGAGCTACGCGAAGCGCTGCGCGACCGGATTCGTCGCGTTCCTGGCCGCGCTCGTGTCGACGCTCGCCCTCGCGCAGGCCGGGCGCGTGGTGCTCGCCGTCGGCGACGTCGCGGCGATCCGCGGCGCCGACCGCGTGCGCCTGTCCGCCGGCGCGAACGTCGGCGTCGGCGAGACGATCGTCACCGGCGCCGACGGCCACGCGCAGGTCCGCTTCTCCGACGACGCGCTGGTCGCGCTCAAGCCGGGCAGCGAGTTCCGCGTCGAGTCCTACACCGACAACCCCGGCGCGTCGGGCGGCGAGCGCGCGGTGTTCCGGCTGGTGCGCGGCGGCTTCCGCACGGTGACCGGCCGCATCGGCCAGGTCGACCGCGACGCGTATCGCGTGCTGACGACGCAGGCGACGATCGGCATCCGCGGCACGCACTACCAGCTCGAGATCTGCGAACCGGGCGCCTGCCGCGAGTCGCCGGACGAGCCTCCGGTCGTGGCCGGTCTCTACGGCGGCGTCTACGACGGCGCGATCGAGGCGGTCACGCCGGCCGCCGCCGCGATCTTCGGCGCGCGCGAATTCTTCGTCGTGCCCGACGGCGGCGTGCCGTCGCGCCTGATCGGCCCGCCGTCGTTCCTCGCGGCGCGGCTGGTCGGCCGGCAGCTCGCCGCGCGCGCGGCGCCCGCGCAGATCGGCTTCCGCAAGGTGCCCGAGGTCCCGCTCGACAACCTGCGACCGCTCGCGCGCTTCATCCGGCTCTATTTCCAGGCGGTCGAAGACCAGAGCCAGGGCGAACCGATCGCGACGCCGCTCGTCGGGATCGTGGGTTCCGACGAGGCGACGCTCGAGTTCGCCTCCAGCATCGGCAGCGCCGAAGTCCGATTGAACGGACTGGGTCAGCTCCTGTCGATCCGGACCGGGTCGCTGGACGCGGACCTGGGATCCGCGAGCCTCGTCGACACCGGCAACGCGAACGCGCTGGGCGCGAGCCTCAACTGGGGACGCTGGGAAGGACAGGGCTCGACGATCGCGCAGCGGCTGCCCAACGGCGACGTGGTCAACAACGACGGCGGCAACCTGCACTACATCTACGGCGTCGTCGCGACCGACCTGCCGACGGCCGGCATCGTCGAGTACACGCCGGTCGGCGGCACGCGGCCGACCGACTCGGGCACCGGAGAAGTCGGCACGCTGCTGTCCGGCGGACGCGTCGCGGTCAACTTCGGCACCGCGGTCGTGACGCTCAACAGCCTGCAGATCGGCTTCACCAACGCCACCTACTCGCTCTCCGGCCAGGCGAGCCTCTTCGGCCCGCTGTTCTCGACCGGCGGCAACGGCGCGAACGCGACCTGCGTCGGGTCCGCGTGCCAGTCGCTCGTCGCCGGCAACTTCGCCGGATTCCTCGCCGGGCCGGGCGCGGTCGGCCTGGGGCTCGACTACTTCTTCAACACGCGCAACGGCGTGATCGAAGGCGTCGTCGGCTACCGTCGCTGCGCGGCGCCGGGCACCTGCTGAGGCGCGTTCCGCCCGGCGGCGGCCCGCGCCCGTTCATTTCTCGCCGTAGGTCCAGGCACCGTCCCACCCGGGCGGCGGCGCGCCGGCGGCGAGCGTCGCGCAGCGCGCGGCGAACAGCGACGCGATGGCACGGTCGGTCCCCTCCGCGGCGATCGCGTCGAACGCCGCGCGCGCCTCGTCGAAGCGCCGGTCTCGATAGCAGGCGAGCGCCTCCGCCCAGCGCGCCGCGCGCGCGGCGGCCGCTGCGTCGTCCCCGGCGCCGAGCGGTTCGTGGACCGACACCGCCTGCGACCGCCCCTTGACGCGCACGCGGTCGACCTCGCGCCAGACGTATCCCGGCGCCGACGCGCGTGTCGCCTCCCCGCACAGGATCGGCACGCCGTAGACCTTGGTCAGGCCTTCGAGTCGCGAAGCGAGATTCACCGCGTCGCCCAGCACCGTGTACGCCTTGCGGAAACGCGAGCCCATGTCGCCGACGCTCATCGCGCCGGTGTTGACGCCGATGCCCGTCGCGAGCGGCGGCCAGCCGCGCGCCTCGTAGGCGGCGTGCAGCGCCGGCATCGCCCGCTGCATCGCCAGCGCCGCGGCCACCGCGTCGGTGGCGTGCGCGGCGTTGGCGACCGGCGCGCCCCAGAAGGCCATGATCGCGTCGCCGACGTACTTGTCGATCGTGCCGCGCCGCTCGTGGATCAGCGAGGTCATCGATGACAGGTAGTCGTTGAGCAGCGCCGAGAGCTCGCGTGGCGGCAGTCGCTCGGACACCGTCGTGAAGTCGCGGATGTCGCAGAAGAGCACGCTCAACTCGCGGCTCTCGCTGTCCAGCGAGAAGCGCTCGCCGCTGGTGCTCATCTGCTCGACGCGTTCGCGCGGCACGTACTCGCCGAACATCTCGGCCAGGACCCGCGTCTCGCGCGCCTGGCGCACGAATCCGGCGAAGAGATTCCACACCGCGAGCACGGCGAGCAGCGCGAGCGTGGGCGCGAGCGGCACCACCGCGTTCTGCCCGAACCAGAAGCCCAGGTTGGCGCCCACGACGATCGCGGCGAGCAGCACGACCGCGGCCATGCCCGCGAGCGGCCGGCGCCAGGGAATGGCGAACACCGCGATCAGCCCGGCGCCCGCCAGGATCAGCGCCTCGATCTCGCGCGCCCCCGCGGGCACTCTGCGCAACGGGCCGTCGAGCATCCCCGTCACCAGGCTCGCGTGGATCTCGACGCCGGGCAGATCGGGGGCGAGCGGCGTCGAGCGCAGGTCGGCGAGGCCCTTGGCGCTCGCGCCGACCAGCACGATCGCGCCGGGGAACGCGTCGGCGGCGACCCGTTCCTCGAGCACGTCCGCGGCGGAGTACGCCCGGTGGCTGCCCGGCGCGGCGCGGTAGGGCACGAGCGCGAGACCGTCGCGGGAGACCGGGACCGCGAGGCCGCCCGCATCGAGCGCGACCAGGTCGCCCTGGTCGTCGAACATCGGCAGGATCGCCTTCGCGTCGACGGCGAGCGCCGCGATCGCGAGCGAGAGCGCCGGGTAGTAGCCGTCGCCGTGGCGCTTGAGCATCGGCACCCTCCGGACGACGCCGTCGGCGTCGAACGCCGGATCGAGGTGCCCGGCCGCGGCGGCCGACCGCTGCAGCGCCGCGAGATTCCCGGTGTAGCCGGGCTCCGGCGCGATCGGGATCCGGCGGCCCGCGAGCGAGGCCTCGGTGAACGCCGGCGGCGGCAGCACGCCGGTCGTCCGGGGGTCCGCGGTGAACGCGCAAGCCAGCACCGTCGGCCGGCCCGCGAGCGCCGCCGCGAAGCGCCGGTCGTGGTCGGCGGCGGCGAGGGCCTCGGCGAGCGCGGAACGCGACTCGGGCGTGTCGGGCCGCAGCCGGGAAGCGAGCGCCGCGAGGCCCGCTGCGTTGCCCGAGCGGTCCTCCTCGGGAAACAACACGTCGAAGGCGACGAGCCGCGCGCCGTGGCGGTCCAGCAGGATCGCGGTGAGCCGCGCCAGCGCATCGCGCGACCAGGGCCAGCGGCCGATGCGCGCGAGGCTCGCCTCGTCGATGTCGACGAGCACGACCTTGGGATCGATGCCGGTCTCGCGCGCGAGCGACAGCCGCGTGTCGTAGGCGATCGCCTCGAGCTTCGCGAGGACGGGCACGCGCGCGGCGCCGATCCACGCGAGCGCGGCGAACAGCAGGACGAACGCGACGCCGACCGTCCAGCGCGGCGCGCCGGCGAGCGCGGCGCTCGCGCGCCGCTTCGCCGGGCCGGACGAACCCGACACGCCGCGCGCGGGGCTCAGCGACGCCGCCGGCGCACGAACGCCGCGACGGCCAGCGCGAGCGCGAGCGCCGCGAGCCCGAAGTCCGACAGCGCGGGGATCGCCTGCGCCACCGCGGCCTTCACGACGGCGACGTACGCCGGATCCGCGCTCGCCGGGCCGTAGCCCGCATCACCGCCGTAGGACGCCGTGACCGCGAACGTGCCGGGCGTCGGCGGCGCCGCGAAAGCGAACCCGGCGGCGCCGTCGACGATCGCGATCTCGCCCAGGTCCTGGTTGCCGGCCCGGACCCGCACGTGCCCGCCGGGCGCGCGCCCGCCCGCGCCGCCGTCGACCCGGACGGCGCCCGCGACCCATGCGCCGGCCTGCGCCTGCATCGGCAGGTCGAGCGCGACCTTGGGCGTCGGCAGCAGGATCCCCTTGATCACGAAGAGATCGACCGGGCCGATCGTGGCAGGCTGGTGCAGCGGGCCGCCGCCATAGGCCGCGCAGATCCGGAACCGGCCGATGCCGAGGTCGGTGTACGCGATCTGCGCGACACCGCCGGCCAGCGCTGCGGACCTCGTGTTCGGGGTCACCGGCTCGCTCCCCTGCTCGAACGGCGCCGGACAGCGCGTCCCCGGACCGGCGGCCCACGCCTCGATCGTGCCGGGCGGCGGCGGGCCGATCGACGGTTCGACCTGGAGGCCCAATACGACGACCTGTCCGGCGACGGCGGGATTGGGCGCGAGGCTGAAGCGGATCGCGGTCGGGATCCGCGCGACCGTGAGTTCGTAGGCGCGCTGGTCCTGCTGCGCCAGCGTGTCGCGGACGCGTACGGTGAACGGATAGGTCCCGGGCAGCGTCGGCGTGCCGGCGATCCTGCCGCCGTCCGAGAGCGCCAGCCCCGGCGGCAGGTCGCCGCCCGCGAGCTCGAAGCGGTAGGGCTTGAGCCCGCCGGTGGCGACGATGTCGAACGACGCCGGGAATCCGGCGAGGAGCGGATCGGGCGCGAGCGGTGCCGGCGTGACGATCGTCAGCGGGGGATTGCGAACCTCGACGTTCGACACCTGCGCGTCGGCCGGAAAGAACCCGTTGGTCGCCCTCAGCGTGACCGCGTAGAGCCCCGCGACGGTGGGCGCCCCGGTGATGTGCCGCGTCGCGTCGTCGTAGGTGAGTCCCGGCGGCAGCCCGGCCGCGGTCACGACGACCGGCGCCGTGCCGGTCACCGTAACCGAGTGGACGACCGGAACGCCCAGAAGCATCGGCGAGGCGAGCTGCGGCGAGGTGATCTTCGGCGCGATGCCCCCGGTCACCGTGAGCGTCGCGTTCACCTGGCCGACATCGCCGTTGCGCGACTGGATCGGGCCGATGCGGAAGTCGATCTCGACGGTCTTGTCGGTGTCGACGGCCACGTCGACGGCGACCTCGCAGGTGTTGCGGTCGAAGTCGAGGAAGCCGCCGCGGAACGCGTAGCCGCCGTCGACCGGCGTCACCGTTCCGCCGTTGCACTGGAACGGATCGAAACCCGGCAGCATCCGCATCCCCGGCGCGAACACGACGTCGTAGCGGATCGCGCCGACCGTGCCGTCGTTGGTGTTGCGCAGGCGCACGCGCATCTGGGTCGGCTTGCCCGACGCGACCTGCGAGGGCTGGAACGCGAGGCCGGCGGCGAGGTCGCCGGACGTCTGGGCCTCGGCGGACGGCATGGGCACGCCGGCGGCGAGCGTCGTCGCCAGCACGGCGCCGGCGAGCGCCCGCGCGGTCGATCGCAGGACGGGGAAGGAATGTCGGGCGTGCATGGCCTGGGTCGGAATCGGGGAGCGGAGCCGGTCCGGGGTCCGGACGCGCGGTCGGCGCGGACGACCCGACCGTACTGAGGGGCATCATAGCCTCAGGCGCCGCCGGGTTGTGCGGACTCGCCCGCCGCCCGCCCCGCTATAATTCCCCTTTCGTCCCCCCGTCCGCGGCAAGACCGCCGCCACCCGTCGCGGGCGCAGCCGACCCCCCTCCCCATGCTCGAAGCGCAGGACCTGGCCGCGCGGCGCGGCACGTCGCAGCTTTACGAGGGCCTGTCGTTCTCGGTCCGGGACGGCGTCGCGCTCGTGGTCACCGGCGCCAACGGTCGCGGCAAGACCACGCTGCTGCGCGCGCTGGCCGGCCTCTCGGAACCGGCGGCCGGGACGATCCGCCTCGATGGCGAGGCCGTGCGCCCGTTCGCCGCGATCCTGCGTCGCGCGGTCGCGTTCGCCGGACACGCGGCCGCGCTCAAGGACGAACTGACCGCGCGCGAGAACCTGGCGTCGCTCGCCGCGCTCGCAGGCGCCGATCCGTCGCCGGCGGACATCGACGCGGCCCTGGACCGCGTCGCCCTGGGTCCGAAGCGTTCGCTGCCGGCCCGCGTCCTCTACCAGGGGCAGCGCCGGCGCATCGGCCTCGCGCGCCTCGCCCTGGTCCGGCGGCGCCTCTGGATCCTCGACGAGCCGGTCACCGCGCTCGACGCGGAAGGCACGGCGCTGCTCGCCGGGATGCTCGATGCGCACCTGGCGGGCGGCGGGATGGCCGTCGCCGCGACGCACGCCCCGCTCGCCGTCGATCGTTCGCGGATCGCTTCGCTCTCGCTCGACTGATCGATGGGCGCCCGAGACAGCGACGACCACGACGGCGGCGGCACGGACGCCTTCGCCTGGGCGCTGCGCCGCGACCTGGCGATCGCATTGCGCACGCGATCGGAACTCGCGGTCCAGCTCCTGTTCTATGCGATCGTGGTCACGCTGTTCCCATTGGCGACAACGCCGGAGCGCAATCTCCTCTCGACTATGGGACCGGGCGTGCTCTGGGTCGCCGCATTGCTCGCGGCGCTCCTGTCGCTGCCGCGGATGTTTGCGCTCGATCAAGCGGACGGCTCGCTCGAGCAAATGGCGCTGTCTCCGTGGCCGCTGCCGGCCATAGTCTCCGGTAAAATCGCCGCGCATTGGCTCGTGACCGGGCTTCCGGTCGTGCTGCTCTCGCCGATCGCCGCGCTCCAGTACGGGCTCGACGGTACGGCGATCGCCGTGCTCGTCGCCGGCCTCGCGCTGGGGACGCCGGTGTTGTCGCTGATCGGCGCGATCGGCGCGGCGCTGACCCTCGGCGTGCGGGGGGGCGGAAGCCTGCTGGCATTGCTCGTGCTGCCGCTGTACGTGCCGGTGCTGATCTTCGGTGCCGGCGCCGTGGATGCCGTACGGGGTGGGCTCGCCGTCGACGCGAACCTGTCGCTCCTGGGCGCGGGCCTGATCGTGGCCGCGCTGGGCGCGCCGTTCGCCGCCGCGGCCGCGGTGCGCATCGCGCTCGACTGAACCGACATGGCCATCAACTGGTACCACTACGCGTCGCCCGCCACGTTCCACCCGCTAGCCGGGCGCCTCGCGGCGGCGTTCGCCTGGCTCGCGGCCGCGCTGACCGCGGCGGGGCTGTGGATCGGCTTCGTCGTGGCGCCCACCGACGCGACGCAGGGCGAGGCCTACCGGATCATCTTCATCCATGTCCCCACCGCATGGATGGCGATGTTCATCTACCTGGTGATGGCGTTCTGGAGCGCGCTCGCTCTCGGCTTCAACACGCGCCTGTCCGCGATGATGGCGCAGTCGCTCGCCCCCACCGGCGCGCTGATGGCCCTGCTCGCGTTGTGGACCGGCGCGTTCTGGGGGCGGCCGACCTGGGGCACCTACTGGGCGTGGGACGCGCGGATGACCTCGACGCTGATCCTGCTGTTCCTCTACCTGGGGGTCATCGCGCTCCGCAACGCGATCGACGACCCGCGCCGCGCCGACAAGGCCTGCGCGGTGCTGACGCTCGTCGGCGCGGTCAACGTGCCGATCATCTACTTCTCGGTGCGCTGGTGGAATACGCTCCACCAGGGGGCATCGGTCAGCCTCACGTCCGCGCCGAAGATGGCGACGATCATGCTGACCGGCATGCTGGTCATGACCTTCGCGTGCTGGTTCTGGTGCATCGCCGTCGCGCTGTGGCGCGTCCAGGCGATCATCCTCGAACGGGAGCGCGGCGCGGGCTGGGTCGCCGCGCTGCCCGCGGTCAGGGAGACATGATGGCCGAATTCTTCGCGATGGGCGGCTACGGCTGGTACGTCTGGATGTCGTACGGTGCGTGCGCGGTCGTCGTCGTCGGCGAAGCGCTCTCGGTGCGTGCGCGGCGCCGCCGTGCGCTCGAGGACGCGCGCCTCGCCGCGGTCGATGCGCCGTCGCGCGGCGCGGGAGCGATGCCATGAAAGCCCGTCACCGCCGGTTCGCCTGGATCCTCGTCGGACTCGCCGCGCTGGGCGTGGCCGTCGCGCTGGTGCTGAACGCGTTCCGTTCCCACCTCGTCTTCTTCTTCTCGCCGTCGCAGGTGATCGCCAACGAGGCGCCGGTCGGCCGGCCGTTCCGCATCGGCGGCCTGGTCCAGGTCGGCAGCATCGTCCGCGATACGGGTTCGCTCACGGTCAGGTTCGTCGTCACCGACACCGCGAAGGACGTACCGGTCACCTACACCGGCCTGCTGCCCGACCTGTTCAAGGAGGGCAAGGGCGTCGTCGCGCAGGGCACGCTCGGTCCCGACGGCGTGTTCCGCGCCACCGAAGTCCTCGCGAAGCACGACGAGAACTACATGCCGCCCGAAGCCGCCGCCGCGATCGAGCAGGCGCACAAGGGCGGGCAGGCGAAGACGCTGAGCCGCTGACCGGAAACGGAGCCACACGATGATCCCCGAAATCGGCCACCTGGCGCTCATCCTCGCGCTGGTCGTCGCGATCGCCCAGGGCGTGATCCCGCTGGTCGGCGCGAAGCGCGGCGACGCCGCGCTGATGGCGTTCGGCCGCACCGGCGCGCTCGTCCTGTTCGCGCTGGTCGCCATCGCGTTCGGCAGCCTCGCGGCGTCGTTCATCCGCAGCGACTTCTCGGTGCTGAACGTCGCGCAGCATTCGTTCACCGCCCTGCCGACCCAGTACAAGCTGGCCGCCGCCTGGGGTTCGCACGAAGGGTCGCTGCTCCTGTGGGCGCTGATGCTGGCCGGGTGGTCGGCCGCGGTCGCGCTGCGTTCGCGCAACCTGCCGGCCGCGATGCTCGCGCGTGTCATGGCGGTCCTGGGCCTCGTTTCCGTCGGGTTCATCCTCTTCCTGCTGCTCACCTCGAATCCGTTCGAGCGCCTCGTCCCCGCCGCGCCGGAGGGACGCGACCTCAACCCGCTGCTGCAGGACCCGGGGATGGTGCTGCACCCGCCGCTGCTCTACATGGGCTACGTCGGCTTCTCGGTCGCCTTCGCGTTCTCGATCGCCGCGTTGCTGGGCGGGCGGCTGGACGCGAGCTGGGCGCGCTGGTCCCGCCCGTGGACCACGGTCGCCTGGTGCTTCCTGACGATGGGCATCGCGCTCGGGAGCTGGTGGGCGTACTACGAACTGGGCTGGGGCGGCTGGTGGTTCTGGGATCCGGTCGAGAACGCGTCGTTCATGCCCTGGCTCGTCGGCACCGCGCTCATCCACTCGCTCGC
>JADZDA010000226.1 GCA_020851255.1 Burkholderiales bacterium
CAAGATGGACGTGAAGCCCAACTTCACCGTCGAGAACGAGGCGGCGGTCGCCAAGCCGCCCGCGGTCGATTTCGGCAAGACGCCGGCCGCGCCGGCCCCGGAGAAGAAGTCGCAGGCGGACGCCGACACCAGGACCGCCGCGGCCGATCCGGCGGGCGACCTGCTCAAGAAGGGCTACTGACGCGTCCGGGCGCCGCGCGGCGGTGATTCGCCGCCGCGCGACCGGTTCCCCGCCTTCCGCGCGGGAGCCGGCGCACCGACTCGCGCAGTCCCCCGAGCCCTTGTCCACGCGCCTGTCCGCGTTCGCGCGAATCGCGGCGGTCCTCGCCGCCACCGCGGCGCTCGCGCTCCCGTCGATCGCGTCGGCCTGGGAGTCGGGTTCCGACGGGCTCAAACCGGTTCCGCCGCTGACCGCGCGAGTCACCGACCTCACCGGTACGCTCTCGCCGCCCGAGCGCGCATCGCTCGAGGCGAAGCTCGCCGCGCTGGAGTCGTCGACCGGCGCGCAAGTCGCGGTCCTGCTCGTCCCGACGACGCAACCCGAGCCGATCGAGACCTACGCGATCCGGGTCGCCGACGCCTGGAAGGTCGGCCGCAAGGGCAAGGACGACGGCGCGGTGCTGGTCGTGGCGAAGGACGACCGCAAGCTGCGCCTCGAGGTCGGCTACGGTCTGGAAGGCGCCATTCCCGACGCGGTGGCGAAGCGGATCGTCTCCGAGGACATCGCGCCGAAGTTCCGCGAAGGGAAATTCGCCGAGGGCATCGACGCGGGCGTCGAGCGGATCGTCGGCATCGTCGCGCGCGGCGCGCCGCCGCCGCCGGAGCGCAAGTCGGCGCAGCCGGCGCGCGGGGGCGGATTTCCGCTCGACCTGGCCGCGCTGCTCCTGCTGGTGGTCGTCCCCGCGGTCGGCGGCGTGCTCAAGTCGATCTTCGGCAAGCTGGGCGGCGCGACCGTCGGCGCTGCGATCGCCGGCGGGATCACCTGGTTCGTGATCGGCTCGGTCCTGCTGGCCGCGGGCGTGGCGGTCGTCGCCTGGATCGTCATCCTCGTCGTCGGCGGCGTGGGCGGCCTCTCCGGCGCTCGGCGCGGCGGCGGCATCGTCCTGCCGGGAGGCGGCTGGAGCGGCGGCGGCGGGGGCGGCAGCAGCGGTGGCTGGTCGGGCGGCGGCGGCGGGTTCGGCGGCGGCGGTGCGTCGGGCAACTGGTGACCGGGAGCGGACGATGCCCTGGAAGAGATCCGGACGTTGGTGGCGGCACGCGGTGACCGACGCGTCGGCGGTGCGGCGCGCGTTCGCGCCCGCGGCGCTCGATGCGATCGAGCGTGCGATCGCGGCCGGCGAACGTCGCCACGCCGGGCAGGTGGTCTTCGCCGTCGAGCCGGCGCTGCCGCTGTCGCGCGTGCTGGCCCGGGTCACTCCCCGCGACCGCGCGCTCGAGGTGTTCGGACTCTCGCGGGTCTGGGACACCGAGCGCAACAACGGCGTGCTGATCTACCTGCTCCTCGCCGACCGCGACGTGGAGATCGTCGCCGACCGCGGCATCGCGGGCGCCGCGGACGCGGCCGGATGGCAGGCGATCTGCGAGGCGATGGAGGCCCGGTTCCGGGAGGGACGCTACGAGGCCGGCGTCGTCTCCGGCATCGAGGCGGTGGCCGCGCTGCTCGCGCGGACGTTCCCGCGCGGAGAGGGCGCCGTCGACGAACTGCCCAACCGTCCGCTGATCCTGTAGCGCCGCGGCGGCGTCAGTGGCCGCCGGGCGGCTTGTCCATGCCGATCAGGTGCAGCGAGTCGCCGCTCGACTGGTTCAGGCGGTGACGGACCATCACGAGCGCCATCGTCCCGGCGACGAACGCGCCGAACAGCGCGATCGCCAGGTTGACCGACAGCCCGGAGCGCACCATCAGCGCGTACAGGCCGACCATGATCAGGATGCCGATGTTCTCGTTGAAGTTCTGGACGGCGATCGAATGGCCCGCGCCCATCAGCACGTGGCCGCGATGCTGGAGCAGCGCGTTCATCGGCACGACAAAGAAGCCGGCGAGCCCGCCGACCAGGATCATCAGCACGACCGCGACCGGCAGGTTCGTGACCACGACCATGGTGACGACGACGAAGCCCATCGCCACGCCCAGCGGCAGCACGCGCACCGCATCACGCAGCGAGATCCAGCGCGCGGCGAGGATCGCGCCGGCGGCGATGCCGACCGCGACGACGCCCTGCAGGTAGGACGCCTGCGACAGGTTGAAGCCCAGGTTCTTCGCCGCCCAGTCGATGACGATGAACTGCAGCGTCGCGCCCGCGCCCCAGAACAGCGTCGTCGTCGCGAGCGAGATCTGGCCCAGCTTGTCGCGCCAGAGCAGGGACACGCAATGGGCGAATTCGCGGACCAGCGCCACCGGATTGGCCGAGGGCGGACGGTGGTCGACGCCGGTGTCCGGGATGTACCAGTTGAAGACCGCGGCGATCGCGTAGCAGGCCATGATGAAGCAGATCGCGGCCTCCGGCGGGGTGTCGATGCCGGTGTCGATCATCGGCAGGTCGAAGCCCAGGAGCGCGGTGGAGACCTTCTGGCTCACCAGCGCGCCGCCGAGCAGGACGCCCAGGATGATCGAGCTGACGGTCGTCCCCTCGATCCAGCCGTTCGCGATGACGAGCTGCTGCGGCGGGAGCAGCTCGGTGAGGATGCCGTACTTCGCCGGCGAGTACGCGGCGGCGCCCAGCCCGACGACCGCGTAGGCGGCGAGCGGATGGACGTGGAACAGCATGAGCGAGCAGCCGACGATCTTGATGCCGTTGGTGATCAGCATCACCCGGCCCTTGGGCATCGCGTCGGCGAACGCGCCGACCAGCGGGGCGAGCACCACGTAGGAGACGACGAAGCTCTGCTTCAGCGCCGGCGTCATCCACGCGGCCTCGTTCATCTGGCGCAGCAGCGCGATCGCGGCGACCAGCAGCGCGTTGTCGGCGAGCGAGCTGAAGAACTGCGCCGCCATGATCGTGTAGAACCCGCGCTTCATCGGGCGGCGCCTCTCATCGGCGGAACGTCCCTGCGTGTGGACGTCCGGTGGCGCGCGGCGCGCGTGGCGCCTGGGCGATCGGGGGGCTGGGTCCGGCTTCGGGTCGTGCGCAAACGAGCTCCGCGGCGGAATCGGGACCGCCGCGCGCTCCGCCACGCTTGCGATCGTCGCCCCGGTCCGGGGCGTGCAGGGCGCGGACTTCGGCCTTTGGTATGATCACCGCAGGCGTCGGGAGGTCGCACGACCGGCGCGTTTATACCACGAGAACGACGGGTCGTCCCATCGACGCGCCGCGGCCGGCCGCGCCGGGGCCGATCGGCCGCCCCCGGCGCGAACGCGAGACCCACCCGAACGTGGCCCGACCGCTGCACGCGCAGATCAACCTCTCGGCCCTGTGCGCGAATCTCGCCCGGGCGCGCGCGGCGGCGCCGGGTGCCAAGGTCCTCGCCGTGGTCAAGGCGAACGCGTACGGGCACGGACTCGCGCGGGTGCTGCCCGCGCTCGCGGACGCCGACGGCCTGGCGCTGGTCGAACTGGACGCGGCCTGCCTGCTGCGCGAGCAGCTCTACACGCGGCGCATCCTGCTGATCGAGGGGTATTTCGAGGAGCGCGAACTCCCCGAGATCTCCCAGCGCCGGCTCGCGACTGTGGTGCACAGCGAGGATCAGGCGGCGATGCTGGAGCGCGCGACGCTGCCGCGTCCGCTCGAAGTGTTCGTGAAGGTCAACACCGGCATGAACCGGCTGGGATTCTCGCCGTCCGCCGTGGCCGGCGTCTGCGAGCGGCTCGGCCGCTCGCCGTCGGTCGCCGCGATCCGCCTGATGACCCACCTCGCCCGCGCCGACGAGGACGACGGCATCGCGGAGCCCCTCGCGGTTTTCGAGTCGGCCTGCCGGGGACTTCCGTACCCGCGATCGATCGCGAATTCGGCCGGCGTGTTCCGCTACGCGGAGATCGGCGGCGAGTTCGTGCGGCCGGGCATCATGCTCTGGGGCGCGACGCCGTTCCCGTACGACACGGCCGAGATGCTCGGCCTGCGGCCGGTGATGACGCTGCGTTCGGAGATCATCGCGATCCAGACGCTCCGGGCCAACGACGGCGTCGGCTACGGGGCGAGCTACACCGCGTCGCAGCCGCACCGGCTGGGCGTCGTGGCCTGCGGCTACGCCGATGGATACCCGAGGCACGCGCCCAACGGCACGCCGGTCCTGGTCTGCGGCCGCAAGGTCCGCATGGCCGGCCGCGTGTCCATGGACCTGATCACCGTCGACCTGACCGATGTCCCCGAGGCGCGGGTCGGCAGCCCGGTCGTGCTCTGGGGCGAAGGACTGCCGGTCGACGACGTGGCCGCTGCGGCGTCGACGGTCGGCTACGAGCTCCTCTGCGCGCTCGCGCCGCGCGTGCGCGTCGTCGCCACCGACGTCGGCCCCATCGACCTCGAACTCTGACCGGATACGGACGCGGACATGGCCATCGTCGTCACCGGCGCCGCCGGTTTCATCGGCGCCAACCTCGTCAAGGCGCTGAACGACCGCGGGGAGACCGACATCCTCGCCGTCGACCGGCTCGACACCTCGGACAAGTTCCGCAACCTCGCCGACCTGGAGATCGCCGACTACCTCGACGCCGACGAATTCGTCGAGCGGCTCGAGGCCGGCGACTTCGACGGCGAGCTGGACGCGGTGCTCCACCAGGGCGCGTGCTCGGACACGATGGAACGCGACGGCGCGTTCATGATGCGCAACAACCACCGCTACTCGGTGCGGCTGCTCGAGCACTGCCAGGACGACGACGTGCCTTTCCTCTACGCGTCGTCGGCGTCGGTCTACGGCGGCGGCGGCGTCTTCGTCGAGGCCCGCGAGCACGAGTCGCCGCTCAACGTCTACGCGTACTCCAAGTTCCTGTTCGACCAGCGGGTGCGCCGCGTGCTCGCCGACCGCACCGCGCCGATCGCCGGTTTCCGCTATTTCAACGTCTACGGTCCGCGCGAGGCGCACAAGGGCCGGATGGCGTCGGTCGTCTTCCATTTCCACGCGCAGTACCTCGCCGAGGGTCGCGTGAAGCTGTTCGAGGGCAGCGGCGGCTACGGTCGCGGCGAGCAGCGGCGCGACTTCGTGTCGATCGACGACGTCGTCGCCGTCAACCTCGACTTCCTCGACCATCCCGAGCGCTCGGGCGTTTTCAACGTGGGCAGCGGACGCGCGTCGACCTACAACGCGATCGCCACGGCCACGATCAACGCGATCCGGGCGCACGGCGGCGAGCCGGCGCTGTCGACCGACGCGCTGGTGGCGGCCGGCGCGATCGCCTACGTCCCGTTCCCGCCCGCGCTCGTCGGCAAGTACCAGAGCTACACCTGCGCCGACCTGACGCGCCTGCGGGCGGCGGGGTACACCGCGCCGACGCTGGGGCTCGACGAGGGCGTGCGCCGCTACGTCGATTGGCTGATGGCGAGGCCGGCCGGCTGAACGCGACACTCCGGGAACGGACGGGGTGGGCGGCGCCGCCGCCCGCCGGACCGTCCGGCATCTCCAGGAGAGTCGCATGGTGAAGATCCTCGCGGCGATCGCGCTCGCGCTCGCCCTCGCGCCGGCGGTGGGCGAGTCCGCCGTCAACCTCAACACCGCGTCGAAGGACGAGCTCCTCGCCGTGCCGGGAATCGGGCCGGCCAAGGCGCAGGCGATCGTCGAACACCGCCAGACGCACGGTCCGTTCAAGTCGGTCGACGACCTGAAATCGGTCAAGGGTTTCCGGGCCAAGCTCATCGAGAAGTTGAGGCCCGAGCTGACCGTTTCCGCGCCGGCGTCGCGGTCGGCGGCCCGCCGTGAGGCGAAGTCCGCGCCGGAGCGCAAGGATGCGAAGGCGGCGCCCGACACGGTGCGCGCCGACGCCGGTCGCATCCAGGAGGACAAGCCGCGCAAGTGACCGGCATCGGCCGCCGGCGGCGCGGCGGGCGCGGTGCGGCGGGCCGGCGTGGCATCGGGTGCCCGGTCCGCCGCGGCGCGCGCTGCACCGGCGATGCTAGACTTGATCGTCCGCAGGATCTCCTACGCGATTCCATGATCCCGACACTCGAGGCCACCGTCGGCGGCACGCCGCTCGTCCGGCTCGTGCGCCTGCCGGGCGCGACGACGAACACGATCCTGGGCAAGCTCGAAGGCAACAACCCGGCGGGCTCGGTCAAGGACCGCCCTGCGTTGTCGATGATCGTCGAGGCGGAGAAGCGCGGCGAGATCCGGCCCGGCGACACGCTGATCGAGGCGACCTCCGGCAACACCGGGATCGCGCTCGCGATGGTGGCCGCGTTGCGCGGTTACCGGATGATCCTGATCATGCCGGACAACCTGTCGGTCGAGCGACGCCAGGCGATGACCGCCTACGGCGCCGAGCTGATCCTGGTGACGAAGGAGGCGGGCATGGAAGGCGCGCGCGACCTCGCGCAGCGGATGCGCGACCAGGGCCGCGGCACGATCCTCGACCAGTTCGCCAATCCGGACAATCCGCTGTCGCATTACCGCGGCACCGGCCCGGAGATCTGGCGCGACACCGGCGGCAAGGTCACGCATTTCGTCTCGGCGATGGGCACGACCGGGACCATCATGGGCGTGTCGCGCTACCTCAAGGAGCGCGATCCGGCGATCCGCGTGATCGGCGCGCAGCCGGCCGAAGGCTCGTCGATCCCCGGCATCCGCAAGTGGCCGCAGGCCTACCTGCCGGCGATCTACGACGCCTCCCGCGTCGATCGCATCGAATCGGTGTCGCAGGCGGAGGCCGAGGGGACGATGCGCCGGCTCGCGCGCGACGAGGGCATCTTCTGCGGCGTGTCCGCCGGCGGCGCCTGCGCGGTGGCGCTGCGCCTGTCGCGGGAGCTGAGCGACGCGACCATCGTGTTCATCGTCTGCGACCGCGGCGACCGCTACCTCTCGACCGGCGTGTTCGCCTGAACGCCCGTAAGCCGCGATGACGCCGATCCTGGTCTTCGACTGCGAGACGGTCCCCGACGTCGAGGGCATCCGCAAGCTCCTCGGGCTGCCCGGGACGCTCCCCGACGCCGACGTGCGCGAAGGCTACGCGCAACAGCGTCGCGCGCAGACCGGCGGCGACTTCGCGCCGCATCACCTGCATCGCGTCGTCGCCATCGCCTGTGCGCTGCGGCGCGGCGACGACCTCAAGGTCTGGTCGGTCGGCGAGCCCGGCGAAGGCGAGGCCGATCTGATCCGCCGCTTCTTCGAGGGCGTCGAGAAGTTCACGCCGCAACTCGTGAGCTGGAACGGCGGCGGCTTCGACCTGCCGGTGCTCCACCATCGCGCGATGATCCAGGGCGTCGCGGCGCCGCGCTACTGGGACTGGGGCGACGACGACCGCGAGTTCAAGTACAACAACTACCTCAACCGCTACCACACGCGCCACATCGACCTGATGGACGTGCTCGCGCAGTTCCAGCCGCGGGCGTACGCGCCGCTCGACGCGATGGCGAAGCTGTGCGGCTTCCCCGGCAAGCTCGGGATGGACGGCAGCGAGGTCGCGGCGGCGGTCGCGGCGGGGCGCCTGGACGACGTGCGCCGCTACTGCGAGACCGATGTCCTCAACACGTTCCTGCTCTACACGCGCTTCCGGTTGATGCGCGGCGAGCTGACCGCGGGCGAGTACGCGGCCGAGATCTCGCTCGTGCGCGAGAAGATCGGCGCGAGCGGCGCCCCCCATTGGCGCGAGTTCCTCGCCGCCTGGGGGGGCGAGTCGGGTCCGGGTCGGACCTGAGTCGCCGGACCGGCCCGGCCGGTCAGGCGCGCAGCAGCGGCAGCGGTTCGAACCGGGTCCCCAGCACCGCGCGGGAGTCCAGCGACCACCAGCGTTCCAGGATCGTCGCGTACACCGAGCGGAAATCGATCGCGTGCGGGAGGTTGCCCTCGCCGACGCGCCCGAGGTCCGGCGTCGCGCCGAGGAGCCCGCCGGCGACCCGGCCGCCGAGCGCGAAGTGCACGCTCGCCGTTCCATGGTCGGTGCCCGCCGACTGGTTCTCGCGCGGTCGGCGCCCGAACTCGGCATAGGTGACGACCAGCGTGCGATCCCAGCGGCCGATCTCGATCAGCGCGAGGCGCAGCGCCGCGAGCCCCTGCGCGAGCTCGCCCAGGAGCCTCGCGTGCGTGCCGAGCTGGTTCGAGTGGGTGTCGAAGCTGCCCAGCGTGAGGCGGACGACCGCCACGCCGGCGTCGCCGGCGACGACGCGCGCGGCGGTCCGGACCGCGCTGCCGAACGGTCCGGACGGGAACGGCGTGGCGTAGGCGTGGCGTCCGTCCAGATGCGCGGCCGCGTTGAGGATGTCGTCCTCGACCTTGAGGATGTGCGCGAGCGCGGCGTTGCGGCGCTCGCCCGCGGCGGTCGCGAGTTTCGCGCGGCGGAGGAACTGCTCCGGGTCGGCGAGCGCGATCGCGCGCGTGGAGCCTCCGGCGAGCGGACCCAGGTCGCCGCTGCCGACGACGACCCCGTCGGCGGCGTAGCCCCGCGGCGGCGGCGTGCGCGCGAACGTGCGCGCGAGCCAGCCGTCGGCGAGGAACTCCGCGCTGCGCGAGGCGGTGTCCCAGATCTCGATCGAGCGGAAGTGCGAGAGGTTGGGATCGGGGTAGCCGACGCCTTGCAGGATCGCGAGTTCGCGCGATTCCCACGCGGGGAGCAGCGGCGCGAGCGACGGGTGGAGCGCGAGGCGTTCGGAGATCGGGATCAGGTCGTCGCGCCTGAGCGCGAGGCGCGGCCTGAGCCGCGCGTAACCCGGGTCGGTGTGCGGAACCACGGTGTTGAGGCCGTCGTTGCCCCCCTTGAGCTCCACCAGCACCAGGAGCCGCGCGTAGGGTTCGGCGCCGGCCGCGGCGGGGGCGGCCGCCCAGGCGACCGATGCGCGCGAGGCGGCGGTCGTGCCGGCGAGCGCCGCTGCGCCCGCGGCGAGGAAACGGCGGCGATCCATCGTCGTCCTCACTTGAGCTGGTAGACCGGATCGGCGAGCGTCGCGCGCAGGAACGCGAGCGGATCGGCCTCGTCGTGCGCGCCGGTGCCGCCGGCGGCCGGGGAGATCGGGAGCAGCACGCGCTGCGCCGCCGCGCGCTTGTCCGCCGGCGTGTCGCCCGGGAGCGCGGCGATCCAGCGGGTCGGCGAGAACCCCAGTTCGCGGAAGGCGCGGTCGACCGCGCGGGCCGCGCGCAGCGCCCGCAGCTTAGCGGCGTCCGCGGATTGCACCGCCGGCGCGCCGGTCGGTCCAGGCGTCGCGCGCAGGCCTTGCGCGTCCATGCCCGCGTCCGCAGCGGCGTCCGCAGCCGCGTCCGGAGGCATCCCGCAGGTGGCATCCGGAGTCGCGAGGCCCGCGGCGGCTCTCTCGGGACGCGAAGGTGTCTTCCGCATTTCTTCGTAGCGCGCGAACTGCGCGACGAACTGTTTGCGCGCGAGCAGCGTGTTGGTGTCGATCCAGGCCTCGCCGCCTCGCCAGCCCCGCACGTTGGGCGGACTCAGGAGGTTCTGGCCCATCCCTGCGGCGGCGATCGCGAACGGCGCTGCGTCGGCCGGCTCGATCTCGAGCGAGCGCAGCGTGCCGACGACGAGCTCGACCGGGCTCTTGATCAGCACGCCCCGGTTCGCCTCGGCCCAGAAACGATCCGACCGGAGGAGCGCCGACAGCGCGACCGGGATCCGGTAGCCGCTGCGACGGAACTCGCCGGCGATCCGGCGCACCTCGCCGGCGTCGGGATCGGGTGAGACGAACTCGCGCCAGAGCTTGCCGACGACGAGCTCGGCGGTCGCCTCCTGCGCGAGCAGCAGATCGAGCACCGCGTCCCCGTCGAAGCGGCCGGTGCGGCCGAGGATCGTCTTGTCGCCCGGGTCGTGCAGCGCGCGGCGGAAGACGAACGTCCCGGTATCGCGCTCGAGGCTCCAGCCCGAGAACGCGCGCGCGGCCTCCTTGACGTCACGCTCGGTGTAGCGGCCCTCGCCGAGCGTGAAGAGTTCCATCACCTCGCGCGCGAAGTTCTCGTTGGGCGCGGCCCGGCGGTTCTGGACGCCGTCCAGGTAGACGAGCATCGCCGGGTCCTTCGCGATCGCGTGCAGCAGCGCGCCGAAGTCGCCGAGCGCGTGCGCGCGCAGCGTGACGTTCTGCCGGTACATGAGCCGTGCGATCCGGACCTTTTGCTGGCTGGAGACGAAGTGGTTGTGCCAGAAGAGCGTCATCCGCTCGGTGATCGGCGAATCGGTGGCCAGCATCTCGGAGAGCCACCAGCCGCGCAGCTCGATGCCTGCGCGGATCTGGCGCTGGACGAACGCGCGGCGCTCCTCGACGCCGGAAGTCTCGCGCGGCGGGCGCATCGGGTCGGCGGCGAGCATGGCCGGCGGTGGCGGCGTCAGCGCCTTCGTGCGCGCGCTGCCGAGCACCCGGGCCACGGCGGCGTCGCGCTCGAGCGGCGCGTAGTCGCGGATCTCGGCCGCGGTCGGGCCGTAGCCGGTGCGCGCGAGGAGGTGGCGCGCGCCGTCCTCGCCGATCGGCGCGGCCGCGGCCGTGGCGACGGCCGCCGTGAACCCGGTCAGGACCCAGGGCCAGCGGGCGGCCACGGCGCGGAATCGTCGGAAGCGCATGTCGGGTTGCGAGGGGCCGGGCGACCGGCACGCGGTCGCCGCGGGCGGTTCGGGTTCGTCGATGCCCGCATCCTGCACGATCTCGACGCGACCGGGCGTCGCGACGTGTAACCGCGTATGACCGGGGAGCGCGGGCCCGCAGGGGCGGCTCGCCGTGGCGGACCGGTCGCAGCGGATGCCGCCGGCGCCCGGGACGCCATTCAGAACGCCAGCGTCCCGCGGGCGATCTCGATCACCCGGCCGGACACGCGGATCCGGTCCTCCGCGCTGACCTCGAGCCCGAGCCGGCACGGGCGCCCGACGGCTGCGCCCTGGTCGACCTGCAGGTGCTGCGGTCGCGGCGCACCGGTCGCGATCAGCCAGCCGCCCAGGTTCGCGCACGCCGATCCGGTTCCCGGATCCTCGATCACCGAACCGTGCTTGGGGAAGAAGAACCGCGCGAGCACGCGCTCGCCCTCGCGCGCGAACACGTAGGCCATCGCGCGCGCGCCGTCGTTTGCGTGGCGGGCGAGCGCCTCGGCGGTCGGGGCGGCGCGGCGCACGGCGTCGGACGAGGCGAGCGGCACGATCAGCTGTTCGCTGCCGGTGTCCACCCACAGCGGGCGCACGCCGAGATCGCGGGCGTCCAGGCCCAGCATCGCGGCCAGCTCCTCGCGTGTCGCCCGCGGCTCGCGGTGCTTCGGCGCCGGTGCGTCGAACGTCCACACGTCGCCGCGCGCCGCGACCGGGATCACGCCGGCTTTCATCTCGAGCGTCAGCGAATCGCCGGCTCCGGCGAGTTCGCGCACGACGTGCGCCGTGCCCAGCGTCGGATGTCCGGCGAACGGCATCTCGAAGGTCGGCGTCCAGATCCGCACGCGGCGGGTCGCGCTCGACGAGGGCAGCACGAAAGTCGTCTCCGACAGGTTGAACTGCAGCGCGATCGCCTGCATCGTCGCGTCGTCGAGCCCCCGGCCGTCCTCGACGACCGCGAGCGGATTGCCGGCGAGCGGCGACTCGGCGAAGACGTTGACGATGCGGAACGCGTGGCGGGGCATCGGATCCTCCGGGGGGAAGCGGGCCGGGGCGGGACGGCGATCAGCGCGACGGGACGCCGGCGAGCGCACGCGCGGCCGCCCGGAACGCCGCGACGTCGATACCGACCGGATCGAGCGTCGCCGCCGCCGGGTAGCCCGCGTAGTTCTTCGACATCGCGCGCGTGTAGGTCGGATCGTAGTGCGCGTCCAGCAGTTCGGCCACGAGCGGATCGAACGAGCGCTCGCGCGCGAGCGCGCACCAGCGTTCGATCGTCCGCGCACCGTGCAGCGGCTCGAGGTGCGCGAGCCGCGCGCACAGCGCCTCGGGGTCGTCGAGGAAGTGTCCGTACTCCTCCTTGAGCAGCGCCACGCGCGACGGCGTGTCCAGGGCGACGCGCACGCACGAAGACGCCCGCATCCGCGCGAGCAGCGCGTCGGGGACCTGCAGCACGCCGATCTTGCGGCTCTCCGACTCGACCCACACCGGCCGTCCGGCGTCCAGCGACGAGAGCGCGGCGCAGATCGCGCTCTCGAAAGCCCGCTGCGACGGCTGCGGCGCGCCCGGCAGGTCGCCCAGCAGCGATCCGCGGTGGCTCGCGAGCGCCTCGAGGTCGAGCACCTGCGCGCCTTCGGCCGCGAGCGCGGCGAGGAGCCGGCTCTTGCCCGATCCGGTCACGCCGCAGATCACGCGCAGGTCGAACAGGCCGGGCAGTTCGGCGAGCCTCGCCAGCACATGCCTGCGCCACGCGCGGTAGCCCCCGGAGAGCTGTCCGGCCGGGAAGCCGATTTCGGCGAGCACGTGCGCGAGCGCACCCGAGCGCTTGCCGCCGCGCCAGCAATAGACGAGCGGCGCCCAGTCGCGCGGCTTGTCGCGGGCGACCGCGTCGACGATGTCGCCGATCCGGCGCGACACCAGCGCCGCGCCGACCTTCGTCGCTTCGAACGCGCCCGCGCGCGCGTGGAGCGGGCCCACGAGCGCGCGCTCGTCGTCGTCGAGCACCGGGACCGAGATCGCGTCGGGCAGATGGTCGTCCGCGTACTCGGCGGGGCTGCGCGCGTCCAGCCGCGCGGGCCACGCGGACACGTCGGCGACCTCGACGCGGCGGGGACCGTGGGCGCTCATCGGGCGGTCGCCCCCGGCGGTGCCGCCGGTGCCGCAACGACTCCGCCCGCCCGGTCGAGGGGGCGCGAACGCCCGTCCGGTCGTTCGACGCTCATCGGCGCGCGAGCAACCTGACGAGCTGTGGCCAGACGTTGTCCAGCAACTTCGGCTGCGCGGCCTCGGTCGGGTGGAGCCCGTCGGGCTGGAAGTAATCGCGGTCCTCGCCGAAGCCGGCGAAGAAGAACGGCACCAGCGCGGCGCCGCCGGCCTTCGCCGCATCGGCGAACAGCGCGTCGAACTGCCGGGTGTATGCGGGACCGTAATTCGGCGGGAGCTTCATGCCGATGACCAGGACTTTGGCCCCGGCGGCGCGCGCCGAGCCGATCATCGCGTCCAGGTTCTCGCGGGTCGCGGCGAGGCTGCCTCCGCGCAGGCCGTCGTTGCCGCCCAGTTCGATGACGACGATGGCCGGCTTGTGCGCGGCCAGCAGCCCCGGGAGCCGCGAACGCCCGCCGGAGGTCGTGTCGCCGCTGATGCTCGCGTTGACCACGCGCTCCCTGTGGCCGCGTTCCTTGAGCCTCGATTGCAGCAGGTCGGTCCAGCCGCTGCCCGGCGGCAGACCCCAGGCGGCCGAGATCGAATCGCCGACCACGAGCAGCGCCGGCGCGTCCGCGGCGGCGGCCGGCGGCGATGCGGGGGCGAGCACGAGCGCCAGCGCCGCGGCGCCGGCGAGGACCGCGCGGCGCGCACGACCGAATCCGCCCATCCGCCTCGAGACATTGTAGGCGACGCCCGGTTCCCGGCCCGGGGCGGCGCTTCGTCCGCGCGAACGCCCGACCCCGGCGTCCGCGGCCCGGGCGGACACCTGGGCGGTCCGTCCGGGGCGCTCGCGTAGAATCGAGCGGTTCATCGCCCCGCGCGTCGTCCAGTCGCAAACCCCTTGCGGCCCCGGGGGCGAGCCCCCATCGTCGAACCAACCGCCGCCCGCCCCCGTCGATGCCCGAACCCCTGCTCAAGGCCGTCCGACTCTGCAAGACGGTCCAAAGCGGCGAAGCGCCGCTCGCGATCCTCGACGACGTGTCGTTCGAGGTCGCGCCCGGCGCGTCGGTCGCGATCGTCGGCGCGTCGGGCTCGGGCAAGACGACGCTGCTCGGCCTGCTCGCCGGCCTCGACCGGCCGACCTCCGGCGAGGTGTTCGTCGCCGGCCGCGCGCTCTCGACGCTCGACGAGGACGCGCGTGCCGCGCTGCGCCAGCGGATGATCGGGTTCGTGTTCCAGTCCTTCCAGCTCCTGCCGGCGCTGACCGCGCTCGAGAACGTCATGCTGCCGATCGAGCTCGCCGGCGCCGCGGACGCGCCCGCGCGCGCGCGCGAGTGGCTCGCCCGCGTCGGCCTGGCGAAGCGCACGACCCACTACCCGAAGCAGCTCTCGGGCGGCGAGCAGCAGCGGGTGGCGATCGCGCGCGCGTTCGCCGGCGACCCGAAGCTCCTGATGGCCGACGAACCGACCGGCAACCTGGAC
>JADZDA010000227.1 GCA_020851255.1 Burkholderiales bacterium
GACGCCACCCACTGCGGCAGCTTCGCGAACTCGGATCCGACCAGCAACGTGTACACGTCGAACTTCACCAGGACCGCGAGCGCCGGCGCCGTGAAGTACAGCAGGAAGATGAAGAACAGCGACCAGAACACCGACGAGCGCGCTTCACGGACCGACGGCGTCGTGTAGTAGCGCATCAGGATGTGCGGGAGCGCGGCGGTGCCGACCATCAGGCAGAAGATCAGCGCGAGGAAGTTGCGCCGCGACAGATCCCGGGCCTGATCGTCCTTGCCCGGGAACGCCTCGGCGTGACGCAGCGGCGGTCCCGCGCGCGCGGCGCCGGCCGCGTCCTTCGTCCAGGCGGCCTTGGCGGCCGCCGCGTCCTTCGGATACGCCGCGAGCGCCTTCTCCGCGGCTGTCGTGGCGTCGGGGTTGTTGTCCGCCTTCGCCTTCTCGAGGTTCTCGGCGAGCTTCTTCTTGCCGTCGTCGTAGCTCGCCGGCAGGCCCTTCAGATTCGCGCTGGCGGCATCCGCCCGCGCCTTGAAGATGCCGCGGACCTCGAGTTCCTTCGGATCCTTGATCAGCTGCTCCTCGCGGGCGGTCACCTTCTCCAGCACCTTGCCGTACACGAACTGCGGCAGGGGGATGCCGGTGTGCTTCACCGACAGCCAGACGACCGGGATCATGTAGGCGACGATCAGGATGATGTACTGCGCGACCTGCGTCCACGTGACCGCGCGCATCCCGCCCAGGAACGAGCAGACCAGGATGCCGCCGATCCCGAGGAAGATCCCGTACAGGAACTCGACGCCGGTCAGGCGCGTCGTGATCAGGCCGACGCCGTAGATCTGGGCCACGACGTAGGTGAACGAACACAGGATCGCGGCGAGGAGGCCGACGGTACGCGGGATGTGGCCGCCGTAGCGCGCCCCGAGGAAGTCGGGGATCGTGAACTGGCCGAACTTGCGCAGGTACGGCGCGAGGAACATCGCGACCAGGCAGTAGCCTCCGGTCCAGCCCATGATGAACGCGAGACCGCCGTAGCCGGTCAGGTAGAGCGTGCCGGCCATCCCGATGAACGACGCGGCGCTCATCCAGTCGGCGCCGGTCGCCATGCCGTTGAACAGCGCGGGCACACGGCGTCCGGCCACGTAGTACTCGGCCGCGTCGGACGTCCGGCTCATGACACCGATGCCGGCGTACAGGCCGACCGTCGCGAGCAGGAAGACGTAACCGATCCAGTTGCGCGGCAATCCCATCTGCTCGAGGATCGCGAGCGCGACGACGAAGATGAGGAAGCCGCCGGTGTACCAGATGTACACCTTCTTCAATTGCGAGGTGAACGCCTTCTGCGATCCGGCGCTGAAGATGTTCTGGGGCGATTCGGCAGGGCCGGCCATGTCAGTCTTCCTCCCCTTCGTGGACGTCGTAGACGCGGTCCAGGTTGTTCATGTAGCGCGCGTAGTACCAGATGATGATCACGTAGATGATCAGCGCGCCTTGCGCGCCCATCCAGAACGCGAACGACCATCCGAAGAAGTTGAACGACAGATCGCGCGCGTAGTAACCGACGACGAACGTGACGACGAACCAGATGAAAAGCAGGATCGCGGTCATACGGAGATTCTTGCTCCAGTATTCCCGGTGCTTCTCGGTCAACTGCATGGCGGGCTCCTCCTAGCGGACAACGTTGATGGTGTCGCAGCCTTCAGGGCCGGGGTGCGCCGGCCCGCGTTCGATCTTGTCGTCGAATCGCACCGGCGAAGATCGGATTCGAGCCGACCGGCCGGGTACGGGGCATCATCCCGAATCTGCGCGAGTATAAACGGGATTGCGCGATGCGCAACCTCCGCCGAGGCGTTCGGCCGCGGTCGATTCCGCGCGTAGGCGCCGACATGACGACGGAATCGCGCTTGATTGGCCTGCAACGGTCGCGCGGACGACATTGCGCGCCGCACAATGGCGCGAACGGGTCTCGATCATGGCTGCGGCGGAGCGGTCAGGCCGGTTTCGCGCGCCAGTTGCGCGGCGATCTTGGGCTCGAATTTCCCGAGGTGATCGATGATGGTCTGCGTCTTCTCGGGCTTGCCGCGATCGAACTGGACCCGTCCGAGCTGGTACCAGCCGTAGGGACTCATCGGCTGGAGCTTCGTGTTCTTCTCGAGGACCGGGACCGCTTCGTCCAGCCGACGCAGGGCGATGAGCGACAGGCCCTTGCCGTAGAGCGCTCGGTCGTGCCCGGGCACGAGCGCGAGCGTCCGGTCGAACGCATCGACCGCCGAAGCGTGGTCGTTGAGCGATTGCAGCAGGAATCCGCGGTTGAAGTGCGCCTCGGGGTCGGAAGGCTCGAGCGCAGCGACGCGATCGAAACGCGCCAGCGCTTCGCGCCAGCGCCCGGCCTGGGCGAGGCGGAAGCCGACCGCGGCGATCACCTTCGCGTCGTCCGGATCGGCGGCGAGCACACGCTCGTAGCAGCGCATCGCCGGCTCCTTCATCCCGACGACGAGCGACCAGGCGGCCACTTGCAGCCAGTACCAGCGTTCGATCCGGTTCATCGTGTCGTCCCCGGGGGCGGCGCGCGTCAGGCGCGACCCAGGCACTGCGCGACCGGCAGTCCGGCGCGGTGGCAGACGTTCGCGATTTCCACCATCGTCCAGGCATAGGCGACCGCGAGCAGACAGAGCACGACCAGCGGCATCCGGGCGTCGGGCACGAACCGCGGCGTGATGACGCGCGCCAGTTTGTTGAACGGCGCCGGCACGACAGCGAGCACGCGGTAGAAGAAATTCGTCGCGGGATCCTGGCCGAACGCGCGCGCCAGTACCCAGACGACACCCTGGCCGACGATCGACAGCAGCGGCACCGCGATGACGATCTGGATCAGGCGCAGCGCGAACAGGGAATTCGACGGGTCGGACACGCGATGGAGTCGGGCTCGGGGCGGTGTAGGCCGGGAACGGAAAGGCGAGCGGCGGCGCGGCCCTTCCGGACCGCGCCGCGCCGGCTCTTGTAGCACATCCGCACGCGAGCGTGCGGTCCCCCTGCCCTCCTCCTGCCTACTTCATTCCTAGGTCGCCTGCTTCAACTGCTCGAGGATCGCCGGATTCTCCAGCGTCGACGTGTCCTGCGTGATGTTCTCGCCCTTCGCGAGCGAACGCAACAGCCGGCGCATGATCTTGCCCGACCGGGTCTTGGGCAGATTGTCGCCGAAACGGATGTCCTTGGGCTTGGCGATCGGCCCGATCTCCTTGCCGACCCAGTCGCGCAGTTCCTTCGCGATCCTGTCGGCCTCCGCGCCCGTCGGTCGCGACTGCTTCAGCACGACGAACGCGCAGACCGCCTCGCCGGTGAGGTCGTCGGGTCGCCCGACGACGGCGGCCTCCGCGACCAGCGGGTTCGCGACCAGCGCCGATTCGATCTCCATCGTGCCGAGGCGGTGGCCGGAGACGTTCAGCACGTCGTCGATCCGGCCCATGATCCAGAAGGACCCGTCGAGGTCCCGGTTCGCGCCGTCGCCCGCCAGGTAGAGCCGGCCGCCGAGGTCCTCGGGCCAGTAGCTCTTCCTGAACCGTTCGGGGTCGCCCCAGATCGTGCGGATCATCGCCGGCCAGGGCCGCTTGATCA
>JADZDA010000228.1 GCA_020851255.1 Burkholderiales bacterium
CGGGCAAGCCGCATTCGATGATCCTGGGGGGGCCGCCGGGCGGGGGCAAGACGACGCTTGCGCGGCTGATGGCCGACGCGTTCGGCGCGGACTTCATCGCGATCTCGGCCGTGCTCTCCGGCGTCAGGGAGATCCGCGACGCCGTGGCGCGCGCCGAACTCGCGAGGGCGCAGTCCGGCCGCGCGACGATCCTGTTCGTCGACGAGGTCCACCGGTTCAACAAGGCGCAGCAGGACGCGTTCCTGCCCTACGTCGAGCAGGGGCTGCTGACGTTCATCGGCGCCACGACCGAGAATCCCTCGTTCGAAGTCAATTCCGCGCTGCTCTCGCGCGCGGCGGTGTACGTGCTCGAGCCCCTGTCGGCCGGGGAGCTGGGGACGCTGTTCGACCGGGCCTGCGCGCTCGCGATGCCCGGCGTCGCGGTCGACGCCGCCGCGCGCGAGGCGGTGATAGGCTACGCGGACGGCGACGGCCGGCGCGTGATCAACCTCGCCGAGCAGCTCGCGACCGCCGCGTCCGACGCGGCGCGCGCCGCGATCGACCTGGCCTTCGTCGAGCAGACAATCGCGCGCAGCCTGCGACGCTTCGACAAGGGCGGCGAGGCGTTCTACGACCAGATCTCGGCCCTGCACAAGTCGGTTCGCGGTTCGGACCCGGATGCTTCGCTCTACTGGCTCGCGCGGATGCTCGACGGCGGCGCCGATCCGCTCTATTGCGCGCGGCGGATGGTCCGCATGGCGGTCGAGGACATCGGGCTCGCCGATCCGCGGGCGCTCGGCGTGGCGCTCGATGCGGCGCAGACCTACGAGCGGCTGGGCTCCCCGGAGGGCGACCTCGCGCTCGCCCACTGCGTCGTCTACCTCGCGGTCGCGCCGAAGTCGAATGCGATCTACACCGCGTGGGGCGCGGTGCGGGAACACGTGGCGAAGGACGGCTCGCGGCCGGTGCCGCTGCGCCTGCGCAACGCGCCGACCCGGCTCATGAAGACGCTGGATTACGGCAAGGGTTACCGCTACGCGCACGACGAGGAAGGTGGCTACGCCGCCGGCGAGCGCTATCTGCCCGACGGCATGGTGCCGGTGCGCTTCTACGAGCCGACCGACCGCGGGCTCGAGTCCCGCATCGGGGAGCGGCTGGCGGAGTGGCGCGAGCGCGACGCCGCGGCGCGGAAAGGCGGTCGCGACGGGCGCTGACCGGTCGGGGCGCGACGCGGGCGCTGGCTGGAACCTGTCTCACCATGACGTGCATGATTGTGAGATAGGTTTTAGAATCGCGCATGCTCGACATCCAGCTCTTCCGGCACGACATCGGCGCGGTCGCCGCCGGACTCGCGAAGCGCGGCGTCGCGCTGGACACCGTCCGCTTCGAAGCGCTCGAGCGCGAGCGCAAGGACATCCAGACGCGCACGCAGGAACTGCAGAACCGCCGGAACGTCGTCTCGAAGCAGGTCGGCGCGGCCAAGGGCCGTGGCGAGGATGCGACCGCGCTGCTCGCCGAGGGCGCGGGACTGGGCGACGATCTCAGGCGGTTGGAGGGCGAGCTGGACCGCGTGCAGGGCGCGCAGCGCGAATTCCTGCTCGACCTGCCGAATCTCACGCACGAGACGACGCCGGTCGGCCGCTCGTCGGACGACAACGTCGAGGTCCGCCGGTGGGGGGCGCCGCGGGCCTTCGATTTCGCGGTCCGAGACCACACCGACCTGGGCGAGGGACTGGGACTCCTCGACTTCGCCGCCGCGGCCAAGCTCTCGGGCGCCCGTTTCTCGCTGCTGCGCGGCGATCTCGCGCGTTTGCATCGGGCGCTCGCGCAGTTCATGCTCGACACGCACACGCGCGAGCACGGCTACGTCGAGCACTACACGCCCTACGTCGTCAACGCCGAGACGCTGGTCGGCACGACCCAGCTGCCCAAGTTCGAGGCCGACATGTTCTCGGTGAGGAAGGGCGGCCAGGAAGGCGAGGGCGAGAAGCTCTACCTGATCTCGACGTCCGAGATCACGCTGACCAACACGGTGCGCGGCGAGATTCTCCCGGCCGAATCGTTGCCGATCCGCCTGACCGCGCACACGCCGTGCTTCCGCTCCGAGGCCGGGAGCTACGGCAAGGACACGCGCGGAATGATCCGGCAGCACCAGTTCGACAAGGTCGAGATGGTGCAGATCGTCCATCCGTCGGAATCCTACGAGGCGCTCGAGCAGATGACGCGCCACGCGGAGACGATCCTGCAGCGCCTCGGGCTGCCCTACCGGGTGATGGCGCTGTGCACGGGAGACATCGGGTTCGCGTCGGCGAAGACCTACGACCTCGAGGTCTGGCTCCCCGGGCAGGGCGCGTACCGCGAGATCAGCTCCTGCTCCAACTGCGAGGCGTTCCAGGCGCGCCGGATGCAGGCGCGGTTCCGCAACGCCCAGGGCAGGACCGAACTCGTCCACACGCTGAACGGATCCGGGCTCGCCGTCGGACGCACGCTGGTCGCCGTGATGGAGAACTGCCAGCGCGCCGATGGTGGGATCGACGTGCCCGCGGCCCTCGTGCCGTACATGGGCGGCGTGGACGTCATCGGCGCCCGGCGCTGACCGTCCGGTCCGCGTAAGCGGCGAACCGCGGCCGGAGCCGCCGGTGTCACCGGACGGCGGCCCGGTGCGCAGGCCGGATCGGAACTGCGCGGCGCCCGCCAGCGCGGGTCCCGCTCGCGCGTCAGCGCATGTTCCCGGTGTGACCGAGCGAATAGCGGCCCGGCTGCGGCCACACGGTGAGGCCGTGCGGCTCCAGGCCGGCCTTGACGAAACGGACCTTGCCGGTGTCGGTGTCGAAGACGTAGACGGTGTCGTCGTAGCGGCCGGACACCCAGAACTGCTTGCCGTCGGCGGAGACGTTCCCCATGTCCGGGCTGCCGCCGCCGGGGATCGGCCATTCGGCGACGATCCGGCGCGTGGCGAAGTCGATGACGGTGATGCTGCCCTTGCCCCTGGGCGGGCCGTGCACCTTGTTCGAACCGCGGTTGGCGACGTAGAGCCGGCGGCCGTCGCGGCTCGGGTAGAGTCCGTGCGCGCCGGTCGACGTCTTGATGAAATCGACCTGCCTGAACGACTCCAGGTCGACGATGTAGACGCCGTTGGACATCATGTCGGCGACGTAGAAGACCTTGCCGTCGGGTGCGGCGCGCACGTCTTGCGGCATGCCCTTCCAGGTCGTGCAGATCGTCTCGTCCTTGCCGTCCGGCCCCTTGACGACCTTGGTCGGCTTGCCCGGTGCGATCAGCTGCAGGAAGCCCAGCACCTTGCGCTCGACCAGGTCGACCTTGACGACGCCGCCGGCGAACTCGCAGGTGAAGATCGCGTAACGTCCGTCGATCGAGAAATCGGCGTGGTTGATCCCGCCGCAGCGCGGCGCCGACAGCGACCACTGCAGTTCGAAGGTGTTGGGATCGCGGAAATCGAGCCGCTTGAACGCCTCGGCGACGACGATCGCCGACTTGCCGTCCGGCGTGAAGTACATGTTGTACGGATCCTCGACCGGGATGGTCCTGCCCGGCTTGCCGGTGACCGGGTCGATCGGCGTGAGGCTCCCGTGGGGCGTGCGTTCCGCGTTGTTGGTCACCCACAACGTCTTCAGGTCCCACGAAGGAACCACGTGCTGCGGCGCGAGCCCGACCTTGAACTTGTCGACGACCTTGAGCGTCGCCGGATCGATGACCCAGACGTCGTTGCCGCGCAGGTTCGGCACGTAGACCCGTGGCAGGTGGTTGGCGACGGTCGGCGAGAGCTTGCCGGCGACCTGCTCGCTGTAGAGGTTCGCGGGATCGGGCACGCCGGGCATGCCGGGAATGGTCCGGACCGCGTTCGGCGGGGTCGCGGACTGCGCCCAGGCGAGGGCGGCGAGACCCAGTCCGAGCGGAACGAGGAGGCTGCGGCGTAGCGGTGGGAAATTCACGGGGGTATCCGGTCGGGTCGGGAGACGGGAGAGGAAGCGGGACGGGCGGCCCGGGCGCCGCGATCGCGGACCGCGGCGCGTATGGCGGCGACCGTCGCGTCGACGATCGCTCCGGACCCGAGCCGGCCCAGTTCGGCGCTGGCCCGACGCGGGTCGCCGCGCACGCCGTCGGCGACGCGCGGCGGGTCGGCGAGGCGCGCGTTCCGCACCAGCGCCGGATCGACGGCGAGCGCGAGCGCGGTGTCGGCGAGACCGGCATGCGCGCCGATCTCCTCGTCGCGGTAGCCGCGCGCGGCCAGGAGCTTCGGATACACCGATTCGCCGGCGCGGTAGTACTCGACGATCGCATGTGCCCGCGCCGGTGTGTTCGACCACGCGCGGTTCAATCGCGCCGCCACCGCGACCAGCGACTGCTGGTAGCCGCCGTGGTCTCCGACGAAGGCGATGTCCCGGAATCCGTGCGCGCGCAGGCTCCGCGCCGCGGACTCGAGCACCTGCTCGAAGGCGCCGGTCGGAACGCTCAGCGTGCCCGGATAGCGCATGTGCGAGCCCGGCGGGTCGATCGGGCCTTCCGGGACGTAGGCGATCACCGGCGCGACCAGCGCATCGCCCAGCGCCCCGGCGACCTCGAGCGAGAGCGCGCGCACGCGCACGTTGTGCTTGCCGAGCACCATGTGCGGACCGTTCTGCTCGGTGCCTCCGATCGGGATGATCGCGGTCGTGCCGCCGCCGGCGACGAATTCGCGCACTTCGGTCCAGGTGAGCTCCTCGATCGCGCGGGACGGCGGCGTCGCCGCGACGCCCGCACTCGCGGCGGCGACCAGCCCGGCGGCGAGGCAGGCGGCAGCGAGGTGTCGGATCGATCGCGGTGCGCCCATGGGACGATTCTAGGCGATCGCTGCGACGCTCGCCACGCGCGGTCAGCGCGCCGCGGCGGGCGTTGCGACGCGCAGCCGCGGGCCGTGCGCTTCCTGCGTCCGCAGCAGGATGTCGTAATACGCGCGGACCCGGTCGACGAATGCGACCGGCATGCCGCCGCGCGCGTAGCCGAGCCGCGTCCGGTCGTAGTGCTCGGGCAGCGCGAGCAGCGGCAGCGTTCGGCGCACGTCGCGCCACGCATCCGGATTGAGCCCGTCCTTCTGCGCGAGCACGCGGGCGTCCTCGAGATGCCCGGGCCCGATGTTGAACGCCGCCAGTCCCATCCAGGTCCGGTCGGGCTCCGCGATCCTGGACGGGAGCCGCGACTTGAGGTCGGCGAGATAGCGGGCGGCGGCGATCACGTTCTGGCGCGGATCGAGTCGGTCCTGCACGCCCAGGTGGCGGGCGGTCTCCTCGGTCAGCTGCATGAAGCCGCGCACGCCGGTCTCGCTGATCGCCGCCGGATCCCATCGGGACTCCTGGTAGGCGACCGCCGCGAGCAGCCGCCAGTCGATGCCGGTCTGGTCGTGGGCGGCGACGAAGATCGGCTTCCAGGCCGGAAGGTCCTGGCGCACCCGGTCCTGGAAAGCCTCGGCGTCGAGCCGCGCGACGTCGCCGGGCGCCGCGAAATAGCGCTCGGCGAAACGCGCGAGCGTGCCTTCGCGCCGGCGCTTCGCGATCCAGTCGTCCAGATCGGCGGCGAGCGCCGCGTAGCGTCCGCCGACCGCCCACGCGAGCGCGCGGCGCGGACCGACCGGAAACGCGGTCCCGATGCCCAGGTAGGTGTTGCGCCCCAGCGCCGCGTCGATCGACGCGACGACCGCGCAAGGCACGCTCCCGTCTTCGACGAGCGCGAGCAGCGCGTCGGCGGACGGACGCTCCACCGGCTGCCAGCGGACCTCGGGATGCGACGCGCGCACCGGCGCGAGCGCCTCCTCGATGCCCGAGGCTTCGTCGTACGCGACGCGGGTGCCGGCGAGGTCGGACCAGCCACGCGGCACGAACCCTTCGCGGGCGCAGACGACGACCGGGTCCACGTCGGCGACGCCCGCGGTCCACCGTAGCGATCCGTCCGGCGTTCCGGTCGACGCGGACCGGTACAGGCCGCCGACCGCGAGGTGCGCGGCACCGTCGGCGACGCGCGCGAGCGCCGTGGGCGCGTCGTGGACGAGGTGAATCTCGAGCGCGAGGCTGCGGTCGCGCGCGTAGCGTTCGACGAGGTCGTGATCGAAACCCTGGGCGTCGCCCGTCGAACCGGGGAACCAGGCGGCGGGACCGGGCCGGACCGCGACGACCAGGCGCTTCGCGACCTCGGGGGGCGGCAGTTCCCGCAGCCCGCAGGCGGCGACCGCCAGCGCGAGCGCGAAGATGGCGCAGCGCGCGGGGACGCGCGTACACCGGGCTTTCGCGACCCTGTCCAGCGTCAGGGGCAAAGGAGGCGATCCCGCGTGCGGAGACGGATGATTATAGCGAGACGCGGACTCCGGCCGGATCGCGGTCGGCGGCGGGCTATAATGGACGCACCACCGTGATCCAGCGGCAGGATTTCCACGGCGGGTCGCCCCGCATTGCATGGTCGTGAATCTGGTCAGGTCCGGAAGGAAGCAGCCATAGCGATTCTCTGCAAGTGCCGGGGGAACGGCTCGCCACCTCTTCGGGCGGCGGCGGAGCGTCCAGTCGGACGCGCACCGGCCGCCGCCCGTTCCGCGACGGCCGGCCGCGGGCGTGGCCGGCGATGGTCGCGGGGCTCCGGAGTCGGGTGTTGAGCTATCAGGTCCTGGCGCGCAAGTGGCGCCCGAAGTCCTTCGCCGAATTGACCGGGCAGGGGCACGTCGTTACCGCGCTCGCCAACGCGCTCGACCGCGGGCGGCTGCATCACGCCTATCTGCTGACCGGCACGCGCGGCGTGGGCAAGACGACCATCGCCCGCATCCTGGCCAAGAGCCTCAACTGCGCGAAAGGGGTGACGGCGACGCCCTGCGGCGCCTGCGGCCCCTGCACCGACATCGACGCCGGACGCTTCGTGGACCTGCTCGAGCTCGACGCGGCGTCGAACACGCAGGTCGACCAGATGCGCGAGATCCTGGACAACGCGCGCTACGCGCCGACCGTCGGCCGCTACAAGGTCTACCTGATCGACGAGGTCCACCAGCTCTCCAAGCACTCGTTCAACGCGATGCTGAAGACGCTGGAGGAGCCGCCGGAGCACGTGAAGTTCGTGCTCGCGACGACCGATCCGCAGAAGGTGCCGGTGACCGTCCTGTCCCGCTGCCTCCAGTTCGCGTTGAAGCCGCTCGCGCCCGACGAGATCGGCGAGCGGATCGCGCACATCCTGCGCGCGGAATCGATCGCCCACGACGACGACGCCGTGGCGCTGATCGCGAGGGCGGCGGCGGGCAGCCTGCGCGACGGACTGTCGCTGCTCGACCAGGCGATCGCGTACGGCGGCGGCGAGGTGCGATCGGTGCCGGTGCGGGCGATGCTCGGCGTGGTCGACCGCGAATCGGCGTGGCGGATCGTCGACGCGCTGGCCGCGGGCGACGGCGCGGCGCTGCTCGCCCAGGCGGATGCGATCGTCGAGCGCGGACTCTCGGCCGGCGAGGCGCTCGCGCAGGTCGCCGCGCTGTTCCACCGTATCGCGGTCGCGCAGGCCGTCCCGGCGGCCGCTGACGGATTCGACGACGCCGACCGCATCCGCGCGGCGACCGCGCGGTTCGCCGCGCCGGCGGTGCAGCTCTTGTGGCAGATCGCCGTGCAGGGGCGCGCCGACCTCGCGCTCGCCCCGGACGAGGCCACCGGTCTGTCGATGACGCTGCTGCGGATGCACGCGTTCGAGCCGGAAACCGGCGGCGCGGCGATGCCCGCCGCTCCCGCGTCCCCCGCGCGCGCACCGGCGCCCGCGCCCGCCGCGTCCCGGCCGGATGCGACGCCGGCGACGCCCGCGACGCCTGCGGCGAAGACGGTCCTGCCGTCCGATCCCGCGGAGTGGCCGACCTTCGTCGCGACGCTGGGGCTGACCGGCATGGCCGGCGAACTCGCCTCGCAGTCGGTCATGCGCAAGCTGGACGGCGCCGCGCTCACGCTCGCACTGCCGGCGAGCCACAAGCACCTCGCCGGCAAGTCCTACGCGGACCGGCTGCGCTCGGTGCTCGAGCAGGCGACCGGCCGCAAGCTCCTGCTGGCCTTCGAGGTCGGCGAGTCGGCCGACGACTCGCTCGCCACGCGCACGGCGCGCGAGCGGGAGGCGCAGCGCGCGCGCACCGAGGCGGGTTTCCGCGAGGAGCCGCTGGTCCGCGACCTGGTCGCGCGCTTCGACGGCACCGTCCGTTCCGACTCCATCAAACCGCGCTGACCGCGCGTACGCGGCCGGCGCCCGGACCCGGGGATTTCCGACGATGATGAAAAACCAGCTCGCCGGCCTGATGAAGCAGGCGCAGGCCATGCAGGACAACCTGAAGCGCGCGCAGGAAGAACTCGCGCGCACCGAGGTCGAGGGGCAGTCGGGCGCGGGGCTCGTCAAGGTCACGATGACCTGCCGCCACGACGTCAAGCGCGTGACCATCGATCCGACGCTGCTCGCCGAGGACAAGGACATGCTCGAGGATCTCGTCGCCGCGGCGGTCAACGACGCCGTGCGGCGCGTCGAGGCCACGACGCAGGAGAAGATGTCCGGCCTCACCGGCGGCATGGGCCTGCCGCCCGGGTTCAAGCTGCCGTTCTGACGCCGGCGCGATGACCGGACGCGGCACCGCCTCCCGCGACGATTCGCCGGCGGAGCCGCTCGGCCATCTCGACGCGCTGGTGCGCGCGCTGCGGGTGCTGCCCGGCGTCGGTCCGCGCGCGGCGCAGCGCATGGCGCTCCACCTGCTGCAGCACGACCGCGACGGCGCGCGGGTGCTGGCGGCCGCGATCGAGCGCGCGGTCGAGGCGGTCCGCCACTGCGAGCGTTGCAACACGTTCACCGAGGACAGCGTGTGCGCGCTGTGCCGTTCCGGCAAGCGCGACGCGACACAGCTCTGCGTCGTCGAGACGCCCGCCGACCTGCTGATGGTCGAGCAGACCAGGGCCTACGCGGGGCTCTATTACGTGCTGATGGGACGCCTGTCGCCGCTCGACGGCATCGGCCCGCGGGAGATCCGGCTCGACCGCCTGATCCGGCGGGCGCTGGACGGAACGGTCCGTGAGGTGATCCTCGCGACCAACTTCACGCACGAGGGCGAGGCGACCGCGCATACGGTGGGTGAATTGCTCGCGGCCCGTGGCCTCGGAGTGAGCCGGCTCGCGCGCGGGGTCCCGGTCGGCGGGGAGCTCGAATACGTCGACAGCGGCACGCTCGCGCAGGCGCTGCGCGAACGCCGGCCGATCGGCGGTTGATCGGGGACGGTCGCGCGCGCGGCGGACCTGCGGACCGCGCGGCAGGGACCGGCCGCGCGCAGTGGATCGCGGGATACCGGCAGGCTCCCGCAGACGTTGCGCGCCGCACAATGGCGCGGAATGTTTCGCCGCTATATAGTGTTCGCCGTTTCGATCTCGGCTCCCGCGGATTCGCCGGCGGCGACGTACCGCCGTGCAGCGCGGGAATCCCGTGTCACCCGACCCGTCCGGCGATCGCGCCGCTTTGGAGGCCTCATGACCACGAAAACCGCTGCGGCCCGGCCGCAATCCGCTGGCGCTCGCCGCCGCTTCCTCAAGACCGCGACCGCGACCGCGGCGACCGCCGGCACGCTCGGTTTCCCGATGATCGCGAAGGCCCAGACCGGCCCGATCTCGATGCGCTGGCAGTCGACGTGGCCGGCGAAGGACATCTTCCACGAGTACGCCAACGACTTCGCGAAGAAGGTCAACGACATGACCGGCGGCGACCTGAAGATCGAGGTCCTGCCGGCCGGCGCGGTCGTGCCCGCCTTCGGTCTGCTGGACGCGGTGTCGAAGGGGACGCTCGACGGTGGCCACGGCGTGCTGGTCTACCACTACGGCAAGCAGAACGCGCTCGCGCTGTGGGGTTCGGGCCCGGCGTTCGGGATGGACGCGAACATGCTGCTCGCCTGGCACAAGTACGGCGGCGGCCGCGAACTGCTGAACCGGCTCTACGCGTCGATCAACGCGAACGTGGTCTCGTTCCCGTACGGCCCGATGCCGACTCA
>JADZDA010000229.1 GCA_020851255.1 Burkholderiales bacterium
AGTCTGACCCCAATTACGCCGCGACCGGCGCTGTGGCGAAATTCGAGTCTGACCCCAATTACGCCGCGACCGGCGCTGTGGCGAAATTCGAGTCTGACCCCAATTACGCAATTCGAGTCTGACCCCATTTCCGCCAATTCCGCGATGTCGGCCGCGGGTCATGGTACGGGAAATCCCGCCGCCGCGAGCAGGCGGGCGGTCTCGGCGAGCGGCAGTCCCATGACGCCGCTGTAGCTGCCCTCGATCCGGATCACGAACGCGGCGGCCGGGCCCTGGATGCCGTAGCCGCCGGCCTTGTCCAGCGGCTCGCCCGTGGCGACGTAGCGCGCGATCCGGGCGCGCGTCAGTGTCGCGAGCGTGACCGTGGACTCCGACAGCGCGAAATGCAGGTCGTCGCCCCAGCGCAGCGCGACCGCGGTCGCGACCTGGTGCGAGCGGCCGGAGAGCCGCGCGAGCATCTTTGTCGCCGCCTCGGCATCCGCGGGCTTGCCCAGCACCTCGCCGTCGACGATCACCTCGGTGTCGGCGGCGAGCACCGGCCGCCGCTCGAGTTCGCGCGCGATCATGGTCTTCCAGCCGGCCAGCGCCTTGGTCCGCGCCATCCGCTCGATGTAATGGAGCGGCGGCTCGCCGTCGTGCGCGACCTCGACGATGTCCGGCGCGCGTCCCGGCGCCTCGCGCAGCTTCAGCACGTCCCAGGCGACGCCGATCTGCGCGAGCAGCTCGCCGCGGCGCGGGCTCTTCGACGCGAGCCAGATGCGGGGGGTGGGGGCGGGCGGGGGCATCGTCACTCGCGATGATACGGGTGCCCGGCGGCGAGGCTCGCCGCCCGGTAAACCTGCTCGGCGACGATGACGCGGACCAGCGCGTGCGGCAGCGTCATCGCCGACAGCGAGACGCACGCGGCGGCGCGACGCTTGAACCCGGCGTCGAGTCCGTCGGCGCTGCCGATCGCGATCGCGACGGCGCGGGCGTCGTCGCGCCAGCGCTGCAGGCGGTCGGCGAGGTCGCGCGTCGACCAGGACTGCCCGCGCTCGTCGAGCGCGACGATCGCCGCGTCACCACAGGCGGCTTCGAGCCGGCGGCTCTCGGCGGCGAGGATCTGGGGCACGGTGCGTCCACGATCGCGCGGTTCGGGTTTCAATTCGACCAGATCGAGCGGCCAGTCGCGCGGCAGGCGAGACGCGTAGTCGGACCATGCGGAGCCGACCCATGCGGGCATCCGGTGACCGAGCGCGACGATCGTGAGTTTCATCGATCCCGGTGTCGTCGGGGGCCGGGTACCGATGTCGCGCGGGCGCGGCCGGCGGGCGCTACGCCGCGCTCGCCGCCTTCGCCCGGCGCGGTGGCCTCGCCGACCACAGCTCCTCGAGGTTGTAGTACGCGCGCACCGCCGGCTGCATCACGTGGACGACGATGTCGCCGGCGTCGACCAGCACCCACTCGCCGGTCTCCTCGCCTTCGACGCCGACGATCGACGCGCCGGACTCCTTGAGCTTGTCGCGGACGTGGTGCGCGAGCGCCCTGACCTGCCGGTTCGAATCGGCGCTCGCGATGACGAGGGTGTCGGTGATGGCGGTGAGCTTGCGGACGTCGAGGACCGTGATGTCGTGCGCCTTGATGTCCTCGAGGGCGGTGACGGCGATTTTCGCGAGCTTGGGGCTGGGCATCCTCGGGGGTGTCCGTTTCAGGCGGCGTAGAGCCGGTGAGCGGCAATATAGTCCCAAACCGCGGGCGCCAGCAACGGACGCACGGCCTCGCGCTCGGGGCCGCCCCGGGCGATGGCCGCGCGGATCGCCGACGCCGACACGTCGTGCGGCGTGATCGACACGATGCAGATGCGACCGGCGCGCGCGGCCACGAGGTCCCGAGGGTCGGAAGTGCGCCGGTTCTCCCACAGCGCCACGAGCGGCTCGGGCAACGCCGAATCGAACGGGTCGCCGGGTCGGGCGGCGACCGCGATGTGCGCGAGTTCCAGGATCTCGCTCCAGCGGTACCAGGTGGGCAATCCGCGGAACGCGTCCGCGCCGAGCACGAGGACGATCGAGCGGCCGCGATCGCGGTCGCGCAATTCCTTCAGCGTGTCGACGGTGTAGCTGCGTCCGCGCCGGCGCATTTCGCGGTCGTCGAGCGTGAGTCCCCGGCGGCCCTCGATCGCCAGCCGGAGCATCGCGAGCCGGTGCACGGCGGTCGCCCCCGGCGGCGGCCGATGCGGCGGGTCGCGCGCGGGCACGAGCCGGACCTCGGAAACGCCGAGCGCCGAGCGTACGTCGTCGGCGAGGCCCAGGTGTCCGGCATGGACCGGATCGAACGTGCCGCCCAGCAGCACCAGCGGATCGCGTCCGGTCGGATGCGCGGCTTCGTCCATGGGGCGGGGAGCGTTCCGGGCCGGACGGGTGCGCGGCTCAGAATCGCGAGCCGGGCTCGAGCAGGAACGCGACCTCCCCGGGGGTCGACGCGCGCCCGAGAATCGCGTTGCGGTGCGGATAGCGGCCGAATCGCCGGATCACGTCGGCGTGCCTGCGCGCCCATTCGAGCGGCGAGGGATCGCCGCTGTCCGCCGCCAGGCGCTCGAACAGCACGAGCGAGCGCGCCTGCGCGGCCGCGTCCTCGGCGTGCTCGAACGGCAGGTACGCGAACCAGCGTTCGACATGCGCGAGATCCCGGTCGCGTCCGGAGTCGACGAGTCTCGTCGCCCCCGCGAGCGCGAGCGCGTCGCCGGCGAACGCGCGCGGCGTGTCGCGGTAGGCGTTGCGCGTGAACTGGTCGAGCACCACGATGCGGGCGAGCGCCCCGCGCGAGGTCGCCTCCCAGTCGCCGAGGCCGCCCGACAGCGCCTGCTCGATCGCGTCACCGAAACGGTGGCGGATCGAATCGTCGAAGGCGACGTCCTTGCCGAACCATGCGGCACGAGGGGCGAGCGGCGGCGGCCCGAACCAGAAGTCGAGCACCCGGGCGGCGAGCGCGGATGGGTCCATCGGCGTATCATAGGCGATCGACGCGCCCGCCCCGGCGGGCGCGTTTTTCGTCCGTCGCGCCATGCCGTCTCCCGCCGTCACCGACTACCGCACGCTCGCACTGCTCGCCGCCTGCCAGGGGCTCCTGCTCGGAAACGGCTCGGGACTGGTGTCGATGAACGGGCTGGTCGGCCACGACCTCTCCGACATCAAGTCGCTGGCGACGCTGGGCGCGACGACCTACGTGCTCGGCTCGGCCGTGGCCACGATGCCGGCGTCGCTGTGGATGGGCCGCGTCGGCCGCCGCCGCGGATTCATGGCCGGCGCGGTGATCAACGTCGTCGGCTGCGCGGTCGCGGTGCTCGCGCTGTCGATCCGCAGCTTCACGCTGTTCTGCGCGGCCACCGCGATCATGGGCGTCTACAACGCGATCGGGCTGCAGTACCGGTTCGCGGCTGCCGAGGTCGCCGCGCCGGCCGACCGCGCCAAGGCGATCTCCTGGGTGCTGGCCGGCGGAATCGCCGGGGGATTCCTCGGTCCGGCGTCGACGCGCCTGGGCCGCGACTGGTTCTCGACGCCGTTCCTGGGTTCGTTCGTGATCCTCGCGCTGCTCGCGGTCGTCGCGCTCGCCGTGCAGTCGCGCGTGAACGTGCCCCCGCCGACCGCCGAGGAACGACGCGCGGGCGGCCGGCCCCTCTCCGAGATCGTGCGCCAGCCGACGTTCGTCGTCGCCGTGATGGCGGGCGCGCTGGGCTACGGGATCATGAACCTGCTGATGGTCGCCACGCCGCTCGCGATGGACTTCTGCAGCCATCCGTACGCGCAGGCCGCGCTGGTGATCCAGTGGCACGTCGTCGGCATGTACGCGCCCGGCCTCTTCACCGGATCGTTGATCAAGCGCTACGGCGTGCTGCGGGTGATCGTCGCCGGCGCGGCGATCGTCGCCGTCTGCATCGCCATCGCGCTGTCCGGCACCTCGGTCGCGCACTTCCTGATCGCCCTGTTCCTGCTCGGCGTCGGCTGGAATTTCATGTACACCGGCGGCACGACGCTGCTCACCGAGACCTACCGGCCCGAGGAGAAGGCGAGGGCGCAGGGTGCGAACGACTTCGCCGTGTTCGCGACCATGGGCATCTCGTCCGTGTCGTCGGGTGCGCTCGTCTCGCTCGCCGGGTGGGAGCGGATGAACGTCCTCGCGGTCCCGGTGCTCGTCGTGATCGTCGGCGGCGCGCTGTGGCTGGGCTGGCTGCGCCGCGCCCCGCGGCCGGCTTGAGCACCGGCCCGACCACGATCCGCGAGGTCGCGTTCCACTCGGCGCGATCAGCGCTGTCGCGACCGATCGCCGACGCGACGCATGCGATACCCGGGATCCGGTTCATCGTCGCGCGCATCGCGCTCGCGGGCGGCGTGGTCGGCGAGTCGCATCTGCTCGCGTTCCACTACTCGCCGCACGCGGTCGCGGGCGCCTGCCGCGACCTCGCCGATTTCCTCGTCGGACGCGACGCGAACGACACCGCCGGCGTCGTCCGCGACTGGGACGTCGAGAGCGAGTATTTCGGCCGCATGGGCGTCAACCGGTGGATGCTGGGCCTCGCGAACCTCGCGATGTGGGACGCGCGCGGCAAGCTCGCCGGCGCACCGGTCTGGCGGCTGCTGGGCGGCAGCGCGAGGCCGGTCCCGGTCTACGGGAGCGGCGGCTGGCTCTCGTACACCGACGACGAACTGGTCGACGAGGTGACCGGGTACGCGCGGCGGGGCTTCCGCGCGGTCAAGGTCAAGGTCGGCGCGAAGGAACCCGGCCGCGACCTCGAGCGGCTGCGGCGCGTCCGCGCCGCGGTCGGCCCCGGCGTGCGGGTGATGATGGACGCGAACCAGGGCGTCGCGCCCGAGGCCGCGATCGCCCTCGCGCACGCGGCCCGTGGACTCGGCATCGGCTGGTTCGAGGAGCCGGTCGACCACCGTGATTTCGACGGCTACGCGCGGGTGCGCGAGGCTTCGGGTGTTCCGATCGCGATGGGCGAGCGCGAATACGACACCGTCGCGTTGCGCGAGCTTCACCGCCGGCGCGCGATCGACCTGTGGCAGCCCGACCTCCTGCGGCTGGGCGGCGTCGAGGGGTGGCGCGCTTCGGCCGCGGTGGCGCGCGAACTCGGCGTTCCGGTGCTCCCGCACTACTACCGCGACTACGACGTGCCGCTGCTGTGCACGATCGACAACGGCGCGGGCGCCGAATCGTTCGACTGGATCGACGCGATCGTCGATGCGCCGATGCGCGTGGACGACGGCCACGCGCTGCCGCGGGAATCGCCCGGCTGGGGATTCTCGATCCGCGACGAGGTGCTCGAGGCGCCGTGACGTCCGGGAGAGCCGGACGGATCCCGGGCGCGGGTCAGGTCCGGATCTGCCCGGTCCCCAGCACGATCCACTTGCGCGACGTGAGGCCTTCGAGGCCCACCGGGCCGCGCGCGTGCAGCTTGTTGGTCGAGATGCCGATCTCGGCGCCCAGGCCGTACTCGAAGCCGTCGGCGTAGCGCGTCGACGCGTTGACCATCACCGACGACGAATCGACCTCGCGCAGGAAGCGCATGGCCGCCGCGTGGTCGTTCGTGACGATCGCGTCGGTGTGCTGCGAGCCGTAGGTCGCGATGTGGTCGATCGCGGCGTCGAGCGTGTCGACGACGCGCACCGCGAGGATCGGCGCCAGGTACTCCTCGGTCCAGTCCTGCTCGGTGGCCGGCTTCATCGCCGGGACGAGCGCGCGCGAGCGCCCGCAGCCGCGCAGCTCGACGCCCTTGCGCAGGAAGATCGCGCACAGCGGCGGCAGCACGCGCGCCGCGATGTCCGCATGCACGAGCAGCGTCTCCATCGTGTTGCAGGGCGAGTAGCGCTGGGTCTTCGCGTTGTCGGCGACGCGGATCGCCATGTCGGCATCGGCGGCCGCGTCGATGAACACGTGGCAGACGCCGTCGAGGTGCTTGATGACCGGCACCTTCGCCTCGCGCGAGATCCGCTCGATCAGGCTCTTGCCGCCGCGCGGGACGATCACGTCGACGTGCTTCTCGTCGGCGATCAGGTGTCCGACCGCCGCGCGGTCGGTCGTCGCGACGACCTGCACCGCGGCCTCCGGCAGTCCGGCGGCGCGCAGTCCTTCGTGCACGCAGGCGGCGATCGCGGTGTTGCTGCGGATCGCCTCGGACCCGCCGCGCAGGATCGTCGCGTTGCCGGCCTTGAGGCACAGGCCGGCCGCGTCGGCGGTCACGTTCGGGCGCGACTCGTAGATGATGCCGACGACGCCCAGCGGCACGCGCATCATGCCGACCTGGATGCCGGTCGGCCGGTAGCGCAGCTCCGAGATCTCGCCGATCGGGTCGGGCAGCGCGACGATCTGCTCGAGTCCCTCGGCCATCGAAGCCACGGTCCGGGGCGTGAGCGTGAGCCGATCGACGAACGCGGCGTCGTGGCCCGCGGCGCGTGCGGCGGCGACATCGCCGGCGTTGGCGGCGATCAGGGCCGCTTCGTCGCGCCGGATCGCGGTGGCCATCGCCGCGAGCGCGCGGTCCTTCGCGGCGGTGTCGGCGCGCGCGAGCGCGCGCGACGCCGTGCGCGCGGCCTCGCCGACGCCGCGCCTGTACGCGGCGACATCGGCGATCGTGCCGTGACCGGGGGCGGAAAGGTCGGACATCGGCTCATTGTAGCGCGGAGCGCCGGACCGGCCCGCGTCCTCCGGGTAAGCCCGAATACTGTTCCGGTCCGCGCCGTCCGCGCCGTCGGCCATCTGTCGGAACTCCGGAGATCGAGATCATGAAGCCCGGGCTCGCCACCGCACTCCTCGGCGTCGTCGCGATCGCCGTTCTTCCCGCTGCGCATGCGCAGTCCGCTTCGGAGTGGCGGGTCACGCCCTACCTGTGGGCCGCCGGGTTCGACGGGACGGTCGGCACCGGCAACGGCGGCGACGCCGCGCTGGGCAGCCGCGTGGCGGTCGACTTCGGCAGTCTCGCCGACAACCTGACCGCGGCCGGCGCGATGCTCAACATCGGCTGGCGCCAGGGGCGCTGGAGCGCGTTCGGCGACTGGACCTGGGTCAAGGTCGAGTCCGACGCGCCGACGGGCCTGCCGGTCCTGTTCACCGGAGTCGAGGCGCAGGTGAAGGGCAATGTCGTCCAGGCGAACCTGGGCTATGAACTCGTCGGCAACAAGGACGGCCGCCTCGATGCGTTCGTCGGTGCGCGGTATTACGACCTCGACGTCGAGATGCGTCTTGAGGGGCTGCTGACCGGGAACCGGGCGATCGCCCTCGGCCAACGGTGGACCGATGCGGTCGCCGGCGTACGCGGCAGCACGAGTCTCGGGGCCGCCTGGGAAGCGTACGCGCAGTTCGACGTCGGCGCCGGCGAATCGGATCTGTCCTGGCAGGCGATGGGCGTCGTCGGCTACCGATTCGGCTGGGGCACGGTCTTCGGCGGCTGGCGGCACCTCGCCGTCGACGTCCAGAAGGGCGACTACCGGCTCGACGCCGCGATCTCGGGCCCGGTCGTCGGCGCGTCGTTCCGGTTCTGACGCAACGGCGGACCGCGCATCTTCAGCGCCGCACGTCGATCCGCCGCACGCCCCGCTCGCCACCGATCAGGATCGTGTCGGCGCCGCGCCGGGCGAACAGGCCGACCGTGACCACGCCGGCGAGCTGGTTCACTTCGGTTTCGAGCTTCACCGGATCGACGATCCGCAGACCGCGCACGTCGAGGATCACGTTGCCGTTGTCGGTGGTGAACCCCTGGCGCAGCTCCGGCTGGCCGCCCAGCCGCACGAGTTCGCGCGCGACGTAGCTGCGCGCCATCGGGATCACCTCGACCGGCAAAGGGAATTTCCCGAGCACGTCGACGAGCTTCGAACCGTCGACGATGCAGACGAACCTGCGCGAGGCCGCGGCGACGATCTTCTCGCGCGTGAGCGCGCCGCCGCCGCCCTTGATCATGGCGCCGTGTTCGGTGACCTCGTCGGCGCCGTCGATGTAGACCGGCAGAGGGCCGACGTTGTTGAGCTCGTCGACCGGGATGCCGTGGGACTTGAGCCGATCGGCGGTCTTGACCGACGAGGCGACCGCGCCCTTGATCCGGTGCTTGATCTTCGCGAGTTCGTCGATGAAGAAGTTCGCCGTCGAGCCCGAGCCCACGCCGATCCACTCGCCTTCGACCACGTGCGCGACCGCATCGCGGGCCACCGCCTGCTTGAGTTCGTCCTGGGTCATGTCGATCTTCCTCGCCGGACATCGATTCTAGAGCCTATCGCTCGATCACGCGCGCGAAGTCGCGGCCGGCGCCGGAACCCGGGCGTCGCCTGCGGCCGCGCCCGAATCCGGTATCGTTGGCGGTTTGCGGTCCGGCGGACTGCCAAGGAGTCGAGACGATCATGCGAGTGGCCCCCAGCCGTTGGGAAGACCTGCCCTGGTACCTGCGCCCGCTGTTCCGGCGCCAGGAGCGCCGCTACGGCCAGTTGCTCACGCCCGCGCTGACCTGGGCGCGCGTGCCGGCGCTCTACGGGCCGCTGCTCGGGTTCTACGCGGCGATCGAGCGGCGCCGCTCGCCGTTGCCGCCGCTCCTGCGCTCGCTCGTGCAGGTGCGCGTCTCGCAGCTCGTCCACTGCACGTTCTGCATCGATCTCAACGCGGCGAGCGCCGCCGAGCGCGCCGCGTCGATGGACAAGGTGTGGGCGGTCGAGCGCTGGCGCGACGACGACCGGTTCACGCCGGCCGAGCGGCTCGCCCTCGAATACGCCGAGGCGATGTCGAGGGACGAGGGCGTCGACGACGACCTGGCCGCGCGCGTGCGCGCGCAGTTCGACGAGAAGGCGCTGATCGAGCTGACCGCGCTGATCGCGTTCCAGAACCTGTCGGCGCGTTTCAACGCCGCGCTCGCGATCGCGCCGCAGGGCCTGTGCCGGGTGCCGCCGCGGTGAGCGGCGACTCCCACGCCTCCGGCTACGGGCCCACCGCGCAGAAACGGATGCCCTCGCCGGTCCAGCCCTGGCCGTTGATGAAGTTCGAGTACACGGCGAGGCTGGTGGTGAACCGGTGGTTCGGCGCGCCACCGATGCCGCTGTTGTAGATCCGGTAGACCGGCTTGGTGCCGACCGGGCAGGATCCGGCGACCGGCGGGGGGGCGTAGAACGCGACGGTCTCGAACTGCCAGTTCGGGTTGCTCTGGAGATCGCTGCATTCACCGGCGTGCTCGGTGTAGAAGTGCGAGCTTTTCGGGGCGAAGGTGACGGTGAAGAACCGGCATACCGCAACCGCGCCGTTCGCCGGCCCGTCGTAGACCTTGAACGTCGAACCGGTGCGCGCGAACGCGCCGCCGAACCCGCCGCCGTCGAGCAGAGCGATCTCGGCGGGCAGCGCCGTCATGAAATAGTGGCCGAAGCCGGCGTGGAAGTACTCGACCACCTCGATCGGCGCCGCAGAGGCGACGTCGCCGGTGATCCGGATGCCCATCGATTCCCGTCGCAGCGTGTCGAGCGGCGGCGTCGTGCCCTGGGTCTCGATCGCGTCCAGGCAGGGCGCGAAACCCCCGTCGAGGAAGACGGTGTCGGCGCCCTCGCCGAGCACGAGCGTGAAAGCGATCGTCGATCCGGCGGGTACCGGGACGTTGCCGAAATTGAACGTGAATTCGTTGGTCGACGTGCCCAAGTTCAGCACGACGAGGCCTGCCGAACCCAGTTCCGGGCCGTCGTAGGCGCCGGAGCGCGCGGTGAGCAGGAGGGTCTTGCCGCCGGGGGTCGACGTCCTCAATCGCAATGAAACCCGGCGCATCGATTTGCCGGGATAGCGGGTCACGTAGAAGCCGCGCTCGATGCCGTCGCCGGCGCCCTCCGGATTGTAGGGACAGCTGAACGTGACGACGTCGGTCAGGTCCGCCGGCGATCCGGTGATCATCACGCCGACCGTGTTGCGGCGGAAGCTGTCGAGCGGCGCCGACGATCCGTTCGTCTCGGTGATGTCGTCGCAGGGCCCCGCGCCGACGTCGAAGCTCACCTGGTCGTCGCCCTGGGTGACTTCCTGCGTGAAGGCGAGCCGCGAGCCGGGCGTCACCCGGATGCCCTCGAAGTTGAAGATCGTCGGCGTGGTGACTCCGACCTCCAGGGATACCCGCCGGGCGACCGTGCCGAGGACGGGCCCGTTGTAGGTGTTGAGCCGCATCGTCAGCACGATCGTGCGGTCGCCCGCGACCGCCGAGGCACGATGACCCAGCGTGACCCTGTCGACGGTGACGCCCCGGTAATCGGTGACGTAGAACGCGCGGCTCAGGTTGTCGCCGTTGCCGCCGTTGAACCGGCAGTCGACGAGCGTGGCGGCGTCCGCGTCGCTCATCGCCGCGACCATCGCGACGGCGAAGGCCGACGCGTGCAGGATCCGGGTGCGCTCCGACATGAGATGGCTCCGATCGGAATCAGGTACGGCGGCCGATGCTACGTGCCGTTCGCCGGGTCGGGTAGGCGAATAGTCCGCGCGGCACCCGGGCGCGCGGCGTCACCCGCGACCCTTCGTCCTGGTCCCCCCGGCCGCCCTCTGCCGGACGATCGGCCCCTGCCTCGTGCCGGTACGGGCATGTCCTCCGGCCGACGCGACGCGCGGCTACTTGCGACGCGCCGCCGGCAGGTCGGTGCAGACGCCCTCGGCCGCCTCCGCCGCGAGCCCGATCGACTCGCCCAGCGTCGGATGCGGATGCACGGTGCGGCCGATGTCGACCGCGTCGGCGCCCATCTCGATCGCGAGCGCGATCTCGCCGATCAGGTCGCCCGCGTGCGTGCCGACGATGCCGCCGCCGACGATCCGGTGCGTGGCGGCGTCGAACAGGAGCTTGGTGTGGCCCTCGTCGCGGCCGTTGGCGATCGCGCGGCCGGACGCGGCCCAGGGGAACAGCCCCCTGGTGACCGCGATGCCTTTCGCCTTCGCCTCGTCCTCGGTCAACCCGACCCAGGCGATCTCCGGGTCGGTGTAGGCGACCGACGGGATCACGCGCACGTCGAAGTGGCTCTTTTCGCCGGCGGCGGCCTCGGCGGCGACGTGGCCTTCGTGCACCGCCTTGTGCGCGAGCATCGGCTGGCCGACGACGTCGCCGATCGCGTGGATGTGCGCGACGTTGGTGCGCATTTGGGTGTCGACCGGGATGAACCCGCGGTCGGACACCACGACACCCGCCTTCTCGGCCGAGATCTTCCTGCCGTTGGGAGCGCGTCCGACACTCATCAGGACGAGGTCGTACGGCTGCGGCCCCTGCGGCGCGCCTTCGCCCTCGAACGTCGCGTAGACCGCGTCGGCGCGCGCCTCGACGGCGACCGTCTTCGTCCGGGTCATCATCCGGTCGAAGCGCGGCTTGTTGACCTTCTCCCACACCTTGACCAGATCGCGGTCGGCGCCGGGCATCAGGCCGTCCATCATCTCGACGACGTCGAGCCTCGCGCCCAGCGTCGAGTAGACGGTGCCCATCTCGAGCCCGATGATGCCCCCGCCGATCACCAGCATCCGCTTCGGCGTGTGCGCGAGGTCCAGCGCCGCGGTCGAGTCGAGGATGCGCGGGTCGTCCGGGATGAACGGCAGCCGCACGACCTGCGAACCGACGGCGATGATCGCCTTGGCGAATCGCACGACCCTCTTCTCGCCGGTCTTCTGCTGGCCGGTCCCGGTGGTGACCTCCACCTCGACGTGGTGCGGGTCGAGGAATTGCCCGACGCCGCGCACGATCTCGACCTTGCGGCCCTTCGCCATGCCGGCCAGCCCGGTGGTGAGCTTGCCGACGACCTTGTCCTTCCACCCGCGCAGCTTCGCGCGGTCGACCGCCGGCGCGCCGTAGTCCACGCCGTGCGCGGCGAGCGCGCGGGTCTCGTCCATCACCGCCGCGACGTGCAGCAGGGCCTTCGACGGGATGCAGCCGACGTTGAGGCAGACGCCGCCGAGCGACGCGTAGCGCTCGACGATCACCGTCTTCATCCCGAGGTCGGCCGAGCGGAACGCCGCACTGTAGCCGCCGGGACCGCCGCCCAGCACGAGCATGTCGCAGTCGATGTCGGCCGAGCCACCCGCTCTCCCGCCCGCGGGGGAGGGCTGGGGCGAGGGTGCCGCTCCCGCCCCCGCGGCGTCGAGTACCAGCACGACCGAGCCCTCGCTCACCTTGTCGCCGACCTTCACCGCGATCGATTTCACCGTCCCCGCCGACGGCGCGGGCACGTCCATCGTCGCCTTGTCGCTCTCCAGCGTGACCAGCGGATCCTCGGGCTTCACCGCGTCGCCGGGCTTGACCAGCACTTCGATCACCGGCACGTCCCTGAAGTCGCCGATGTCGGGGACCTTCACTTCGATCGCGCTCATCGCCGTGTCTCCTCGTGCGCCGCGCCGGTCACAGGACCGCCCGGCGCAGGTCGGCGAGCAACTGCGCGAAATACGCGGTGAATCGCGCCGCGGACGCGCCGTCGATCACGCGATGGTCGTAAGAGAGCGACAGCGGCAGCATGAGCCGCGGCGCGAACGCCTTGCCGTCCCAGACCGGTTTCATGGCGCTCTTCGACACGCCGAGGATCGCGACCTCCGGCGCGTTGATGATCGGCGTGAACGCGGTGCCGCCGATGCCGCCCAGCGAACTGATCGAGAAGCACCCGCCCTGCATGTCGGCCGGACCGAGCTTGCCGTCGCGCGCCTTCGTCGCGAGCTCGCCCATCTCCTTCGCGATCGCGAACACGCCCTTCTGGTCGGCGTTCTTCCGCACCGGGACGACGAGCCCGTTGGGTGTGTCCGCGGCGAACCCGATGTGGAAGTACTGCTTGAGCACGAGATTCTCGCCGTCGAGCGAGGCGTTGAAGTCGGGGAAGCGCCTGAGCGCCGCGACCGCCGCCTTGATCATGAACGCGAGCATCGTGACCTTGACGCCGGACTTCTCGTTCTCCTTGTTGAGCTGGACGCGCAGCGCCTCGAGGTCGGTGATGTCGGCCTCGTCGAACTGCGTGACGTGCGGGATCATCACCCAGTTGCGGGCGAGGTTCGCGCCGGAAAGTTTCTTGATGCGCGACAGCGGCTTCGATTCGACCGGCCCGTGCTTCGCGAAGTCGACCTTCGGCCACGGGATCAGGTCGAGCGTGCCGCCGCCGCTCACGCCGCCGGCGCCGGCTGCCGCGGCGGGCTTCGCCTGTCCGCTCATCACCTGCTTGACATGCGCCTGCACGTCGGCCTGGACGATGCGTCCCTTCGGACCCGACCCGGTCACGCGCGCGAGGTCGACGCCCAGGTCGCGCGCGAATTTGCGCACCGACGGCGACGCGTGCGCCGCCTTGAAACCGGCGACGTCGACCGGCGGCGCCGATGCCGCCGGAGACGCCGGAGACGCCGGAGACGCCGGAGACGCCGGAGACGCCGGAGCAGCCCCTGTCCCGCTCGCGGGGGTGGGCTGGGGTGAGGGCGCCGTTGCCGCCGACGCTGGAGACGCCGGAGCGCCCCCTCTCCCGCCCGCGGCAGAGGGCCGGGGCGAGGGTGCCGCACCCGCCCCCGCGGCGTCGAGCACGAGCACGAGCGAGCCTTCGCTCACCTTGTCGCCGACCTTCACCGCGATCGACTTCACCGTCCCCGCCGACGGCGCGGGCACGTCCATCGTCGCCTTGTCGCTCTCCAGCGTGACCAGCGCGTCCTCGGCCTTCACCGTGTCGCCCGGCTTCACCAGCACCTCGATCACCGGCACGTCCTGGAAGTCGCCGATGTCCGGGACCTTCACTTCGATGGCGCTCATCGGTCGATCTCCGCTCAAACGGTCCAGGGCGCGGGCTTGGCCGCCGAGAGGCCGTACTTCTTCATCGCCTCGGCGGCCCTGGTCGCCGGCAGCTTGCCGTCGTCGGCGAGCGCCTTGAGCGCGGCCAGCACGATCCAGTGACGGTCGACCTCGAAGAAGTGGCGCAGCTTCTCGCGCGTGTCCGACCGGCCGAAGCCGTCGGTGCCGAGCACGACGTAGCGCCGCGGCACGAAAGCGCGGATCTGCTCGGCGTAGTTGCGGATGTAGTCGGTCGCCGCGACCACCGGCCCGTCGGTGCCTTCGAGGCAATGGGCTACGTGCGACATCCTCGGCTTGTCGGTCGGGTGGAGCAGGTTGTGTCGCTCGGCCGCGTGGCCTTCGCGCGCGAGCTCGTTGAAGCTCGGGCAGCCCCACAGGTCGGCGTCGACGCCCCAGTCGGACTTGAGGAGGTCGGCCGCGGCGATCACCTCGCGGAAGATCGTCCCCGACCCGAGCAACTGCACGCGCGGACCGCCTTTCTTCGCCTTGCCGGCGTCGCGGAACCGGTACATCCCCTTGATGATGTCGGGCGCCGCGCCCTCCGGCATCGCCGGATGCGGGTAGTTCTCGTTCATCACCGTCAGGTAGTAGTAGCAGTCCTGCTGGTCGGCGAGCATCCGCCGCAGGCCGTCCTGGACGACGACCGCGACCTCGTAGGCGAACGTCGGGTCGTACGAGATGCAGTTGGGGATCGTCGACGACAGGATGTGCGAGTGGCCGTCCTCGTGCTGCAATCCCTCGCCGTTGAGCGTCGTGCGACCGGCCGTGCCGCCGAGCAGGAAGCCGCGCGCGCGCATGTCGCCGGCCGCCCACGCGAGGTCGCCGACGCGCTGGAAGCCGAACATCGAGTAGAAGATGTAGAA
>JADZDA010000230.1 GCA_020851255.1 Burkholderiales bacterium
CCCGCGTACCCGCCCTACGTCTGGTACCCGCCGGGTCATGTCGCGCGCGTCGGCATCGGGTTCGCGACCGGCGTGGTCGTCGGCGCCGCGCTCTGGGGTGGCTGCAACTGGCGGGGCAACGACGTCACGATCAACATCAACCAATACAACCGGTACAACCGCACGAACATCACCCGGACCTCCTGGGAACACGACGCGGTCCACCGCAAGGGCGTCGCCTATCGCGATCCGACTGTCGCGCAGAAGTACCGGCGCGAATCCGCGGTCGACGGCGCGCGACGGGATGTGTCCGGGAGTCCCGCGACGCAGAAGCGCACCGAGTCAGACGCGCGGAACTCCGGGCGACCCGCGGCGCGCGAGGTCGACCGGCCCGATGCCGGAACGACGGAACGCAGCGGCCCGCGCGGGCGAGCGGCGCCTGACGGAGACGGGCACGACCGACCCGGGCGCGGAGACGGGCACGACCGACCCGGGCGCGGAGGCGGCGAACGCCGATGACGTGCGCGTCCTCCCGGCCGCGACGGTCGGGTGCCAACAAACCACGCAATTCGACGGAGGTTTCGATGAATGCCAGCGACGACGATCTCGGTGGTGTGACGCGCCGCCAATTCCTGGCGCAGCTCGGCGGTGGAGCCGTGGCCGGCGCACTGGGCGGCTTCGCCGTTCCCGCGGCCGCCGCCGCCCCGGCGAAGTCCGCGCGTGCGTCCGGCTCGCGCGGCCCGCTCAACATCCTGTTCGTGTTCACCGACCAGGAGCGCTATTTCCGGCGCCAGCCCGCGAAACTGAGCCTGCCCGGACACGAGCGGATGCGGCGCGCCGGCGTCACGTTCCACAATCATTACTGCCCGGCGGTCATGTGCACGTCGTCGCGCGCGGTGATGCTGACCGGCCTGCAGACGGCCGACAACCGGATGTTCGAGAACGCGGACGCGCCGTGGGTGAGCGCCCTGTCACCGAACGTCCCGACCATCGGACACATGCTGCGCAAGGCCGGCTACTACACGGCCTACAAGGGCAAGTGGCACCTGAACAAGGACTTCGAAGGCGAGAATTCCGACGGACTGTTCCGCGCGGAGATGGAACCGTACGGGTTCTCCGACTACACCTGGCCCGGCGACGTGCTCGCGCACGAGCTGGGCGGCTACCGGTTCGATCACCTGATCGCCGGCAGCGCGGTCACGTGGATGCGCAACAAGGGTCGGCCGCTCACCGACGCGGGCAAGCCCTGGGCGCTCACCGTGAGCCTCGTGAACCCGCACGACATCATGTACTTCAACTCCGACGCCCCGGGCGAGCGCGTCCAGGACACCGGCCGGCTGATGATGCACGCGGCGCGCGCGCCGGACCACCCGATGTACCGCGCGAGCTGGGATCTGCCGGTGCCGGCGAGCCTGAAACAGCCGTTCGACGAACCGGGCCGTCCCGGCGCGCACGGGGAATACGACAAGGCCTGGGGCTACACGCTGGGGCGCATCCCGCACGACGAGGCGCGCTGGCGCCGGTTCAACGATTTCTACGTCAACAGCATCCGCGCGGTCGATGCGGAGCTCGCGCGCCTGCTCGCCGAGCTCGACGCGCTCGGGCTCGCCGACCGCACGATCGTCGTGTACACGGCCGACCACGGCGAGATGGGCGGCGCGCACGGGCTGCGCGGCAAGGGCGCGTTCGCCTACGAGGAGAGCCTGCACCTGCCGTTCATCGTCTCGCATCCCGACGTGCGTGGCGGCCAGGATTGCCGCGCGCTGTCGAGCCACGTCGACATCGCGCCGACACTGCTGTCGATGGCCGGCATGGACCGGGCGCGCATCGGCGAGGCCGCGGGACGCGATCTCCCGGGACGGGATCTGATGCCGGCGCTCGGCGACGCGCGCGGCGCGGGCGTGCACGCGGTGCGCGACTCGGTCCTGTTCACCTACAGCGGGCTCGCGCAGAACGACAGCGCGCTGATGAAGCTGATGGCGGAGGCGCAAGTGGCCGGGCGCGACGTGAAGGACGTCGTCAAGGAGACCGGCTTCCGTCCGGACCTGCGCAAGCGCGGCAGCCTGCGCACGGTGTTCGACGGCCGGCACAAGTTCACGCGCTACTTCTCGCCGATGCAGCGCAACCGGCCGACCTCGCTCGCCACGCTCTACGAACTCAACGACCCCGAGCTCTTCGACCTGCAGTCCGATCCGGCGGAGATGAAGAACCTCGCGGCGTCGAAGGGCGCCAACGAGTCGCTGGTCCTCGCGATGAACGACAAGCTGAACGCGGCGGTCGACCGGGAGATCGGCAAGGACGACGGCCGCGAGATGCCGGACGTCCAGGGCATCGCCTGGGCGGTCACCCGCGTCGATCTGTGACGCCGGGCGCCGGACGCGCGAGGCATCGACCGGCTGCGCGCACGACCGCCCGACCTCGAAAGGTGCATGCATGAAACGAATCGTCCTGACCGCGTCCATGCTGGTGGGCGTCCACATGGCGGCGTTCCCGGTGTCGGCCGCCGCGCAGTCCGCCGATCCGTGGCGCTGGAGCGGCGCGGTCTACGCGTACCTGCCGACGATCAGCGGGAAGTCCACATTCACCGGCGGGGGCGTCAGCGGCGCCGGGGGCGGCGTCGGCATAGACGCGGGCACGATCCTCGAACACCTCAAGTTCACGTTCATGGGTTCGCTCGAGGCGCACAACGGGCGCTGGGGCGTTTTCGCGGACGTCGTCTACATGGACGTCGGGGCCTCGAAGTCCGGCACGCGCGACCTGAGCGTCGGTGGTGTGGAGCTGCCGGCGGACGTCTCCGCCAACGCGAACTACGATCTCAAAGGCGGCATGGGCACGGCGGGAGTGGCTTGGCGCGCAGTGTCCGGACCTTCGGGGACCCTGGACCTGCTGGCCGGCGCGCGCCACCTCGCAGTCAAGCAGACGTTGACCTGGGAGTTCACCGGCAGCGTCGGACCGATTCCGGTCGCCGAGCGCTCCGGACGGCGCGAGATTGCACCGAAGAACTGGGATGTGATCGTCGGCGCCAAGGGGCGCTTCGTTCCCATCGCTGGCGGCGGCTGGTTCGTGCCGCTGCTCGTCGACGTCGGCGCCGGTGATTCCGAGCTGACCTGGCAGGCCGTCGGCGGCTTGGGCTACACGTTCCCCTGGGGCGACGTCGTCGGCGCCTGGCGCCACCTCGACTACCGGTTCAAGTCCGGCAAGTCGATCGAGTCGCTCGAATTCAGCGGGCCGACGATCGCGGCGGTGTTCCGCTGGTGATCGCGGGATCGCAGTTCGACGTCCGGCCGGGCGCCGGTCGGCCGGACGCGCGCGCGTCAGGAGAGCTTCTTCCCCAGCCGCGACTCGAACCGGGCGACTTCCTCCGCCTGCATCGAGTAACTGTGCTCGGCGTCGGGGAACACGCCGCCGCGCACCTCGGCCGCGTAGGTCTTCAGCGCCTCGACCGCGATCTGCGAGAGGTTCGCGTAGCGCTTGGTGAACTTGGGTTTGAACTGGTCGAAGACGCCCAGCAGGTCGAAGGCGAGCAGGAGCTGCGCGGTGCCGTACGACCCGGCGCCGATGCTGAAGGTGAAGATGTCGACCGCCTCGTGCACGGCGCGTCCGACCGGCGCGGGCACCGCCTCGATCTCGAGTCCGATCGCACCGGCCTCCTGGATCGCCAGCGCGTCGTCGACGATGCGCATCGCGTCGTCGGCGGTCTTGCCCTGCAGCCGGAAACCGCCGTAGCGGTGGACGAAGTGCGGGCACATGCCGACGTGGCTCATGATCGGCACGCCGGCATCCGCGATCGCGCGGATGATCGGCATCTTCTCGCGGCCGCCCTGCATCTTGACCGCATCGACCTGGCCTTCCTTCATGAAGCGCAGCGCGTTGTGGACCGCGACGTCCTCGTTCGCGTAGCTGCCGTAGGGCATCGCGACCAGCGAGAACGTGTTGGGCGCGCCGCGCCGCACCGCGCGGCAGTGCTCGAGCATCAGGTCGACGGTCGCCGGCAGCGTGTTCGGGTGGCCGTAGCTCACCATCGCGAGGCTGTCGCCGACCGCGACGATGTCCAGTCCCGCGCGTTCCGCCCAGATCGCGGACGGGTAATCGGGGATCGACGCCATCACCAGCCGCTTGCCGGTGCGCTTCGCGTCGAGCAGGTCGGGGATCGTGAGTTTCTTCTTCTCGTCGGCCATGGCTTCCTCCTCGTGGCCGGCGATGTTACCGCAGCCGGCGCAGGTACACGCGTTCGGCGTTGCCGCCCAGCACCGCGTCGCGCTCCGGGGTCGACAGCCCCGCGAGCGCGTCGGCGGTGATCGCGCGCCAGCGGTCGTAGCCACCGGCCAGGTTCACCACCGGCCAGTCGCTGCCCCAGAGAAGTCGCCGGGGGCCGAAGAGCTCGAGCAGCGTGTCGACGACCGGTCCGATCACGTCGATGCCGGCGCCTTCCGGCGCTTCGGTGAGCAACCCCGAGAGCTTGCAGACGACGCGCGGATGCGCCGCGACCGCGGCGAGGTCGCGCCGCCAGCCGTCGAGACCGCGATCGCGGATGCGCGGCTTCGCGCCATGGTCGACGACGACGGCGAGGTCGGGATGGCGGTCGAGCACGCGCGCGAGCCGGGTCAGGTGGCGCGGCAGCACCAGCGCATCGAACACGAGACCGTGCCGGATCATCGCGAGGAACGCCGCGTCGAGCGCGGGGCGGACGAGCCAGTCGTCGTCGGCGATGTCCTGCACCATCGGGCGCAGGCCGACGAGCTTCGGGTCGGCGGCGAGCGCGGCGATGGCCCCGGAGACGTCGGGCGCCTCGAAATCGGTCCAGCCGACGACGCCCGCGACGAAGGGTGTCGACCGCGCGAGGTCGAGGAGCCAGCGGGTCTCGGCGGATGTCGGCGCCGCCTGGACGAGGATCGTATGACCTATGCCGTGACGCGCGAGCAGCGGCGCGAGATCGGCGGGACCGTAGTCGCGGTGGATCGGACCGAGCGCCGGCGTGAGCCAGCCGTAGTCGCCGCGGGAAATCTGCCAGAAGTGCTGATGTGCGTCGACCCCCCCGTAGCGGCCTGCGGCCGCCGCCCCCCAGGGGGCAACGCGCGCGTCGATCATCGCGGCGTCGGCGCGTCGTCGCGCAGCAGCCGGCGCGCCTTGAGGTCGCGCCAGAGTGCGGGCGGCACGCGCCGCGCGCAGGCCTCGGCGTTGCGCCGCACTTCGTCGGGGGCGACGGCGCCCAGCACGACGCTGGAGACCGCCGGGTGCCCGAGCACGAACGCGATCGCGGCGTGCGCCAGCGCGACACCGTGCGCCGCGCAGACGCGCTCGAACACGCCGACGCGCTCCAGGATCTCCGGCGGCGCCTCGCGGTAGTTGTAGCGCGCGCCTGGTTTCGCGCCGGTGGCCAGGATGCCTGAGTTGAACACGCCGCCGACCATGACTCCGATGCCGCGTGCGTGCGCGAGCGGCAGGAAGCGATCGAGCGCCGGCTGTTCGAGCAGCGAGTAGCGGCCGGCGAGCAGCACGCAGTCGAGGTCGGCTTCGCGGGCGTAGAGCTCGCAGACGTCGGCGTCGTTGACGCCGATGCCGACCGCACGGATCACCTTCTGCGCGCGCAGGTCGGTGAGCGCGCGCATCGCGCCGGTCAGCGCCTCGCGTTGGCGGGCGGGGGCCTCGCCACCGTGCGTCCACGGATCGACGTCGTGGACGAGGACGACGTCGACCGACGCGACGCCCAGCCGCAGCATCGACTGTTCGAGCGAGCGCATCGCGCCATCGTACGAGTAGTCGTAGCGGCCCTCGTGCGGCAGGCCGCCGGCGTAACCTTCGGTCCGCGTGACGCCGCGGGGCGCGGCGGCGTAGACGCGTCCGACCTTGGTCGACAGCACGATCGAATCGCGCGGACGCCGGCGCAGCGCGGTGCCGATCCGGTGTTCCGAGAGGCCGCGCCCGTAGAGCGGCGAGGTGTCGACGAGCGTCACGCCGGCGTCGAGCGCCGCCTCGACCGTCGCGATCGCGGTCGCGTCGTCGATCGGCGCGTAGAGATCGCCCAGCGGCGCGCCGCCGAAACCCAGCGCCGAGACTTCGATGCCGGTACGGCCCAGCGTGCGTCGCGCGAACCGGACCGCGTCGCTCACGGGCGGCGGGTCAGAGGTCGAGCGCCCGCCGGCGGGCGTTCTCGATGTGCCGGGAGAGCGCGGCCTGCGCCTGCACCGGGTCGCGCGTCTCCAGCGCGGCGATCACCTCGAGGTGGTCGCGCATCGCCGGTTCGAGGAATCCGTCGTCGAGACGGGTCTGCTCGCGCCGGATCAGCCGGATCTTGATCGAGTTGACCCGGTAGACGTTGCTGATGATCGGGTTGCCCAGCGCGTCGACGATCCGGTCGTGGAAGCCCCAGTCGACCGCCTGCGCCTCGTCGAGCAGCTTCTGCGTCACCCGATCGCGGCCCATGCGCCTGAGCACGCTCTCGTGGGCGTGCCGCCAGCGCGCGAGCTCGTCGTCGCCGATCGCCGTCGTGTAGAGCGCGATCGCCTCGCGCTCGAGGAAGAGCCGGATCTGGAACGCGTGCCGGACGAGCGAGAGGTCGACCTGCGCGATCTGCAGGCCGCGCTGGGGCACGGTGCGGATCAGTCCCTCGGCCTCCAGCCGGGGGATCAGCTCGCGGATCGCACCCAGCGGCATGCCGGTCAGCGCGACCAGCTCGCGCTGCGACAGGAACTGGCCCGGCTTGAGCTCGCGCGCGAGCAGCCGCGTCGTGAAGGCCTCGTAGGCCTGGTCGCGGAGTTTGGGCCGCTCGCGGATCTCGGCGGGGTTCGGATCGTCGTCCATGCGGGGGCTCGCGCCGCGCCGGTCAGTCGCCCGATACGGCGACGCGCTCGGCGCGCAGGAGGGTCGCACAGCCGCGACCGATCGCCTCGGCGTCGCGTTCGCCGATCGGCACGAGCGGCGGAGCCACGGCGAGCCACGACGGATCGCGCTGCAGCCAGGCCTGCGCCGCCTTGACCGCCGGCGTGACCGGATGTCGGAGCAGCAGGTCGACGACTTGGCGCACACGCGGATCGTCGCGGCCTTCGTTCGCGAGCGGCAGCAGGACGTCCGGCATGAAGTTGGCGCAGCCGCTGATCGCACCCTCCGCGCCCAGCTTCACCGCCTGCGCGAGATGCCGCTCGTCGCCGATCAGGATCGTCAGTTTCGACGCGAGGCCGAGGAGCTTCGCGCTGTACGACCAGTCGCCCGACGAGTCCTTGACACCACGGACGAGCGGCCCGTGGGTGGCTGCGAGGTCGGCGACCAGTTCGATCGGCAGCGGGACGCTGGTCACCGACGGGATGTGATAGAGCAGGAACTCGACGTTCTCGCCGTCGAACGCGCCGATCGCCTCATGGAACCAGCGGCCCAGTCCTTCGGCCGACACGCCCTTGAAGTAGAACGGCGGCGCGAGCAGGAAGCGCCGCACGCCGTGCGCACGCGCGGCGCGCACCTGCTCGATCGCGTCGCCGGCCGACGGTGCCATGACGCCGGCGACGATGTCGCGTGCGGGATCGAGCCCGGCGCCCGGCAGGGCGCCCAGCACCGCCGCCCGCGTGGCGGCCGACAGCGACGGGCCTTCGCCGGTGGTGCCGAAGACCGTCACGCTGGTGCAGCCGGCGGCGATCCGCGAGCGGGCGTGGGCCGCCAGCTTCGCGACATCGCAGCGACCGTCCGTACCGAACGGCGTCGTCAGCGCGCAGGACAGCCCGAAGCGCGGGGTGGGGACGATCATCGGTTCAGTCCGCCGCCGGCGCGAGCGCCAGACCCTCGAGCTCGAGGTTCGCGCGCTGCGCGAGCAGCGTCTTTTGCACCTTGTGGATGTCCACGTGCCGCGGCTCGACTCCGGTGAGCGCCGCGGTCGCGGCGACCACGCCCGAGCCGTGACCGATGGCGAACACGGTGCCCTGCACGCGCAACGACCCGTGCGCCTCGTGCGCGGCCGAGATGTTCCGGCCGGTCATCACGAGCCCGTCGACGCCCTTGGGGATCAGGCAGCGCATCGGGATGTCGTACGGCGCCTTGGGCTTGATCCAGGTGCTGCCGCCGGCGTAGCCGCCGCCCGAGGTCGGGCTGTGGATGTCGACCGGGAAGAATCCGCGCGCGACCACGTCGCGGAAGCGGCGCCCTTCGACGACGTCGTCCTGCGTCAGCACGTGTTCGCCGATGACGTGCCGGCTCTCGCGCACGCCGATCTGCGCGCCGGTCGAGCAGACATAGGCGTGCTCGAAGCCGGGGATGTATTTCTTCGCGAACGCCGCGAGCGACATCGCCTGCTTGCGGCCCTCGATCTCCGCCTTGGTGAAGTCGTCGACGTCGGTGCCCTTGAGTTTCCCCACGCGCGTCGAGTTGAACACGATCATGCCCTCGCGCATCGTACTCTGCAGCAGCACGGTGTCGCGGCCGAGGTGCAGCTCACCCTTCGCCATCGCCTCGGCCGCCGCCTTGCGGAAACCCTGCGCGACGAAGTAGTGCTGGTTCAGGTGCTTCGGCAGCGGCGTGCGCGAATGCAGCGTCGAGGTCCACTCGAAATCCTCCGGATGCGCGGCGATGTAGGCCCGGAGCTTCTCGGTGTCGACGTTCGCCATCTCGAAGAACATGGTCATCGGCTGACCCAGGTTGTCGGACTGGCGTCCCCACTGGACCTGGCATCCGCCCCGAGCCGAGACGTCGCCGTCGCCGGTCGCGTCGACGGTCACCTTGCCCAGCACCTGCAGGAAGCCGGACTTGTTGGCGACCTGGATGCCGCGCACACGGTTCCCCTCGACGACCGTGCCGCCGACGAACGAGTGCAGCAGCAGCCGGACGCCCGCCTCCTGGACCATCTCGAAGGCGACCTGCTTGTACACCTCGCGGTCGAAATAGGCCATATACGAGCCGGAACCGTACTCGGGCACGCACTTCAGGTGCCCGGTGCTGCCGCCGGCCGCCATCAGGCGCTCGACCAGCTCCTGCGGGATGCCCATCGTGATCTGCTGGTCGTCGTAGTGGAACGGCGAGAACGGCCCGACCGAGGCCGCGGTCGCCATTCCGCCGAGGAATCCGTACTGCTCGACCAGCGTCGTCTTGGCGCCGGCGCGCGCCGACGCGATCGCGGCGACCAGGCCCGACGGCCCACCTCCGGCGACGACGACGTCGGACTGGCTGTGGATCGGCATGTCGATGTTCATGGCGTGCTCCTAGTCGCGCTTCCCGGGTTCACGAGCGCTGGGCGTTGTAGGCGGCCGCTGCCTCGTCGAGCGCGGCCTTCGGATTGGCGCCCTGCACGAGCACCTTCTGGATCGCCTTCGCGAGTTCCTCGGAGAGCTTCGAGAAGTCCTTCGGCGTTTTCTCCATCCGGCCATGTTGCTTCGCGTAGTCGGACCAGGCCAGCAGGTCCTTGGCGACCGGATCTTCCTTGAAGAAACGGTCGGCGTAGCTCGATTGCCGCGACGGCATCACGCCCGCCTTCGCGAACTCGAGCTGCGAGGCCGGCGACAGGTAGTGCTGGATGAACGCCCACGCGCCGTCGGGGTCCTTGCAGTTCGCGCCGATCGTGAGCGTCTGGCCGGCGAGGCGGGCCGGGGCGGGCTTCGCCGACGCCCCGATACCGGGGACCGGGGCGGTCTGCAGGTTCCGGCCGGTGGCGGCCGCGTTGCGCGCGGCGCCGACGCGGAAGCTGCCCATCGTCGTCATCGCGAGACTTCCGGCGCGCACGGCGGTCATTCCGTCCTCGACCGACATGCCCGAAACGGTGGCTCGCATGCCCTTGGTCTTCTCGACCATGTCGCGGTAGAGCGACAGCACCCTGACACCGGCGTCGGAGTTGATCGTCGCGTTGCCCTTCGCGTCGAACAGCGTGCCGCCGGCGCTCCAGAAGAACGGAATGAACGCCTCCATCGCGCCGGCGCCCAGCGCCGCCGTCGATGCGCCGAAGCCGTAGCCCATCACCTGGTCGGTCGAGATCTTCGCGGCGACCTGCTGGAGCTCGTCGGTGTTGGCCGGGACCTTCTGACCGGCCTTGTCGAGCAAGTCCTTCCGGTACCACAGCAGCCACACGCGCGTCTCCCACGGCAGCGCCATCAGCGCGCCGTCGAAGCGGAAGAAGTCGAGGTCGAACACGAAATCCTTCTGCGCGGCCGGCAGCGTGGCGTAGCGTGCGTCCAGCGGGACGATCGTCTTCGCCGCGACGTGCATCGGGAGCTGGTCGCTGTAGACGTTCAGGACGTCCGGTCCCTGGCCGGCGGCGGTCGCCTGGATCACCTGGTTGTCGAGCCGCGCGAAGTTGATCGACTCGACCTTGACGGCGTACTTCGACTGCGACTTGTTGAAGCTCTCGACGACGTTGCGCAGCGCGGTGGACCGTGGATCGGTGCCCTGGGTCGCGAGGAACGTCCAGAACGTGAGCTCCCTGGTTTGCGCGGCGGCGGGGCCGGCGGAACCGAGCATGACGAGCGCCGCGAACGCGGCGGCGATGCGAACGAAGGCGTGCTTCATCGTGTCTCCTCCCAGGTGCGTGGTTTCAACCCTTGACCGCGCCGGCCATCAGGCCCTGCACGAGCCATTTCTGCATGATCAGGAAAGCGAAAATGACCGGGATCAGCGCGAGGACGGTCGCGGCCATGAGCTGGCCCCAGTCGATGCCGATGTTCGAGATGAACGCGTAGAGTCCGTAGGGCACGAGGCGCTTCTGATCGCTGACCGCGAGCGTGTAACCGATCAGGAAGTCGTTCCACACCGCCATCATCGCCATGATCGCGCCGGCCAGAAGCCCCGGACGGGCGATCGGCAGCACGATCAGGTAGAACAGCCGGAAAGGCCCGCAGCCGTCGATCTGCGCGGCCTCCTCGAGCTCGCGCGGCACCTTCTCGAAGAAGCCCTTGAGCAGCCATACGAGCAGCGGAACGTTCCACGCGGTGTAGACGATCACCATGCCGGCGAGCGAGTTGTACAGGCCGGTCTTGACCGACAGGTTGTACAGCGGGACGAGAATCGCGATGCCGGGGATCATCGAGGTCGCGAGGATCGCGAACATCAGCGCCGACTTGCCGCGGAAGTCGAACCGGGCGAGCGCGTAGGCGGCGTGCACGGCGAGCGCGAGGCTCGTGGCGACCGAGACGGCCGTGACGATCAGGCTGTTGCGAAAGTAGACCGGGAAGTTCGACTGCTGCCAGACCGTCGCGTAGTGCTCGAGCGACGGCGAGGTCGGCAGGAGCTGCGGCGGGTAGGCGACGACCTGCGTGGCCGGCTTGATCGACGTGAGGAGCCCCCAGACCAGCGGGCCCGCGGCGAACACGCAGGCGGCGAGCGTCAGGCCGATCATCGCGGCGTTCCGGCCCGGGGTCACGAAGCGCCTCCCGGGTCCGAGGGCTTCAGCACGCGGACGTAGAACGCGCTGAACGCGAAGTTGACGACGGTGATCACCAGACCCAGCGCCGCGCCGCGGCCGATGTTCCAGTCCTCGAAACTCACCTTCAGCACGCGCACCGCGAGGGTCTCGGTCGACGCGAGCGGACCGCCGCCGGTCAGCGTGAAGATCAACGTGACCATGTTGAAGTAGAGCAGCGTCAGTTGGATCAGCACGACGGCGAGCGTCGGCTTGATCTGCGGGAAGGTCACGTAGCGGAAGCGCTGGAACGCGTTCGCGCCGTCGACGTGCGCCGACTCGTGCAGCTCCTTCGGGATCGTCTGGACGGCGGCGAGCAGCAGCAGCGTCGCCTGCGGGTAGCTCGCCCAGACGTTGACGACGACCAGCGCGACCATCGCGCCGATCGGCGAGGCGAGCATCGCCGGGCGCGACCCGGTCGTCTGGTGGATCGCCCAGACGACCGGTCCGAAATCGGCGTTGAGGATCCACGCCCACAGCAGCGCGACGACCGTCTGCGACATCACCCAGGGCAGGATGACGAAGGTGCGCACGGTCGAGCGCATCGGCAGCTTCGCGTCGAGCAGCAGCGCGAGCCCCAGCGACAGCGGGATCGCGAGGGCGAGCGACGCGGCCGCGTAGACGAGCGAGTGCACCGCCGCCGACCAGGTCGCCGGGTCGTTCCACAGCGCGACGTAGTTGGCCAGCCCGACGAATTCGAGCTTCTCGGCGTAGCGTGTGCGGAAGAGCGAGAGTCCCAGCGCGTCGAACACCGGGTAGATGGACACGAGGAAGACGATCGCGACCGCCGGCGCGAGGAAGACGACCGGCAGCGGCAGCCGCGCGCCGCCGGGCGGGGCGGAGTCGGCGGACGCGAACGCGACCATCGTGCTCATCGGAGTGGGACGGGGCGGTGGCGGCCGGGGCGGATCGGAATGGCCGCGCAGGGTGCGTCCGGGAGGTCGGAAAGGCCGGCCCTGGACACGCCCGTCAGCGCGTCAATGACTAACATGTTAGTAATAGTATTACTATGTTGTCAACAGGGACGGGGGCGACCGAGTGCGGTCGAGCGGGCGAGCGGGCGCCGACGGCGAGGCGCGGCCGGCGGTTCGCGGGATAATGGGCGCCCCCTGGAGTCCGGGGTCGAGGAGAGAGCGATGAGAATCGGAATGCTGGCCGCGATCGCGGCCTTCGCGGCCGGCGGTGCCGCCGCGCAGCAGGTCACGCTTCGCTGGGGTGACGTCGTCGGCGGCACGCACCCGTCGGTGCAGATGATCGAGCGGATCGCCGCCGAGGTGAAGGAGAAGTCCGGCGGCCGGATCGCGGTCCAGGGGTTCCCGGGCGGCCAGCTCGGCGGCTCGCGCGACATGATCGACGCGGTCGCCAACGGCGCGCAGCAGATCGTGACCGAGGGCGCGGCGAACTTCGGCGCGTGGGTGCCGTCGATCTCGGTCGTCGAGGCGCCGTACATCTGGCGCGACGCGGCGCACCTCGACCGCGCGATGAACGGGTCGATCGGCGAATCGTTCAACGAGACGCTCGTGAAAGCGCGCGGCATGCGCATCCTCGGCACGACCTACTACGGGACGCGCCACATCACGACGACGTCCAAGGAAGTGCGCTCTCCGGCGGACATGGCCGGGTTCAAGCTGCGCGTGCCCGAGAACGACGTGTTCAAGGCGATGGCCGAGGCCTGGGGAGCGCGTCCCACGCCGATGAACTTCGGCGAGCTCTATCTGGCGCTCAAGCAGAACGTCGTCGACGGCCAGGAGAATCCGCTGCCGACGATCAAGGCCGGCAAGTTCGACGAGGTGCAGAAATAACTGGTGCTCTCCGGCCACATCATCACGCCGCGTCTGGTCGTGATCAACGAGGCGTTCTGGCAGGGCATGTCCGCCGGCGACCGCAAGATCCTCGCCGACGCGGTGAAGAACGGCATCGCGTGGCAGAACGCCGAGTTGATCAGGCAGGAGTGCACGCTGGTCGACACGTTCAAGGCGGCGGGAATGACCGTGATCACGCCCGATCCGAAGACGTTCCGCGATCCGGTCGTCGCCAAGGTACCGAAGATGTTCGAGTCGAAGTGGGGCGCGGGGATGTACGAGCGCATCCAGGCGGTGCGCTGAAGAACCCCTCACCCGGCCCTCTCCCGCGTGCGGGGGGGGCCGGGGTGAGGCTGGGGTTGCACCGACGTCGCCGATCCGCGGACAGGAATGACCGGAAGCCGCCCTCCCGTTCGTCCGCGAGCGCACGATCTTGTCGGCCGTGCGTGAACGTCCCGAAGACGTGGAAATGATGCCGCGTCTCGCCCGCGCCGCCGACCGGGTGGTCGACACAGCCGCGATCGTCGTCTTCACGGCGATGCTCGGCTGCGTGCTCGCGCAGGTCGTCTTCCGCTATTTCCTGAACGCGCCGCTGGTCTGGAGCGACGAGCTCGCGCGCTACCTGTTCGTCTGGGCGTCGTTCCTGGGCTGGATCGTGGCGGCGCGCCGGCGCAGCCATCTCGCGATCGACATGCTGGTCACGCGTCTCGGTCCCCGCGGGGCGGCGGGTTGCCGGCTGTTCGCCGCCGCCTGCGCGATCGGGTTCGCCGCCATCCTCGCGTGGTATGGCGCGCGGATCGCGCAGCGCAACTGGGATGTCGAGGCGACGTCGCTCGCGATGACGGTCGGTGTCGTCTACGCGATCGTCCCGCTCGCCGCGATCGCGGTCGGACTCCACGCGCTCGCCGACGCCCGCCGCGCATGGCGATCGTACGCCGGCGTCCCGGAGGCCGCGTGATCGCGCTGGTGCTCGCGGTGATCGGCGCGTGGTTCGTCTCGCTGTTCGCCGGCCCGGCGATCTACGCGGCGATGGGGCTCGCCGGCTTCGCGTTCCTCGCGTTCGCCGGCATTCCCGGCATCGTGATCCCGCAGAAGGTCGCGATGGCGGCGAACTCGTTCCCGCTGCTCGCGGCGCCGCTGTTCATCCTGATGGGCAACCTGATGAACACCGGTGGCATCAGCGTCCGGATCTTCGCGTTCGCCAAGGCGCTGGTCGGCTGGATGCGCGGCGGGCTGTGCCAGGCGAACATCCTGGGCTCGGTGATCTTCGCCGGGATGAGCGGCTCGGCGGTCGCCGACGCGGCGGGCCTGGGCACCGTCGAGATCGAGGCGATGAAGCGCGAGGGCTACGACGCCGAGACCGCCGGCGCGATCACCGCGGCGTCGGCGACGATCGGCCCGATCATCCCGCCGTCGCTGCCGATGATCGTCTACGGCGTGACCGCCGAGACCTCGATCGGCGCGCTGTTCCTCGCCGGCGTGATCCCGGGCCTGCTGATGGCCGGCGCACTGATGCTGATGGTTCGCCATCTCGCGATCCGCAGGAACCTCCCGAGCCATCCGTTCGCCGGCGGCGCGGCGCTGTGGCGCGCGTTCAAGGGCGCGTTCTGGGCGCTGATGGCGCCGGTCGTGCTGTTCGGCGGGCTCTTCTCCGGCGTGTTCACGCCGACGGAAGCCGCCGCGGTCGCGGTCGTCTACGCGCTGGTGCTGGGGCTGTTCGTCTACCGCGAGTTCCGCTGGTCCGACCTGCCGAAGGTGATCCTCGACACCGTCGAGACGACCGGCGTGGTCATGGCGCTGGTGATGTGCGCGTCGCTGATCGGATACTGCATCTCGGTGTCGCGGCTGCCGCAGGAGTTCGGTGCGACGCTGACCTCGCTGACGACCAACCCGATCGTCTACCTGCTGATCGTCAACGCGCTGTTGCTCGCCGTCGGCTGCTTCATGGAGGCGCTCGCCGCGATGCTCGTGCTGATCCCGATCCTCGTTCCGGTCGCGGTCAAGCTCGGGATCGACCCGGTGCAGTTCGGACTGGTGTTCGTGCTGAACCTCATGATCGGAACCGTCACGCCGCCGGTCGGCGTCGTGCTCTACGTGACCGCGAAGGTCGCGCAGGTGCCGTTCGACCGGATGGTGCGCGCGATCCTGACCTATCTCCTTCCGCTGTTCGCAGTGCTGTCGCTGGTCACGTTCTGGCCGGCGCTGTCGACGTTCCTGCCCGGTCTCCTGATGGGCCGTTGATCCGGCCCGCCGCCGGCTACCCTGCCGGCGGCGCCCGCCACGCGGACACGCGCCTGCGGGCCCGCGTCTGACCGGCGGTGCAGTCTCGTACTCGACCTCGCGCAGCACCATCATCGAGAGGAGGGTGCCGACGTCCTTGGTCCTGGACATCGCCCGCTGCAGGAGCGCGTCGCGGGCCCTGACGTCGGGCAGCACCGCCTTGTTCACGTAGCCGGCGTCGCCGGTGACGCTTCAGGGCTCGATCCCCCTCCGCAGGCATGCATCGCCGACTCGAACTGCTCGGCGGTCACGTCCGTCCGCCGCAGCAGCGTGACCTGCGCGTGGCCGTGGGTCGACAGGCCGACCTGCTCGCGCTCGACGAGCGCCGTGCACCGGTGCACAACGCCGCTGGCGTCCCGCTCCTCGACGCGCCGACAACAGGGGGAAACGGACCAGCTGCCCATGGCGGGCCGCTGCTGGACCGCCCGTCGCGAATCACGTTGCAGCCCCCGGGGGTTCCGCGAGGACGCGGCGTCGAGTGCCGTTTGCTCCATACGCCAGTTTCTGAGAAATAATTTACCTGAATTGTCCGGTTCTTGGGGGGGAAATAGCAATCCTATTCCCCTGTGCGTGACCAGACTATCCGGCGTGGGCACATCCGACCGAGAGGGGCTCGAGACGGCGACCGCCGCGTTGCGGCGGTCGCTCGATTCTCACCTCGACGATCCACTGATGGTGATTCGCGGCCGGAGCCTGATCTTCGGCGCCTGGGCCCAGATCCGCCTCGTCCGGATGCAGGCGCGCCTCGACTGCGCGCACGGCCGGGACACCGCGGGATTCGTCACCGGCCATCGCGGCTCGCCACTCGGTGGCGTCGACTTCGCGATGGGGAATGCGATGCGGCCGCTCGATGCCCGGCGCGTGCGCTTCATGCCGGCGATCAACGAGGAGCCGCCGAGGCCGCCGCGCTCGGAAGCCAGCGCGTCGTATCCGATGCCGAGCGCGAGGTCGAAGGCGTCTTCGCGCTCCGGTACGGCTAGGGTCCGGGCCTCGATCGCGCCGGCGACATGCAGCGGCACGGCAACGCGTATGGCGTGTCCCGTCACGGAGGTGTGCTCGTGATCGCGGGCGACGATCACGGCTGCGTGTCCTCGGGTATGCGGTTCCAGAGCGACCTCGCGATACGGGTCTGGTGCATGCCGGTGCTCCATCCGGCCAACATCGCAGAGCTCATCGCGTTCGGCAATTGCGGCTGGGCGCGGTTCCGCTGCTCGGAGCCGGGATCGGCATGAAGGCGATCCCGGAGACCGTCGAGGCCACGGCCATCGCCACCGCGGATTTCGACGCCCTGCGCACCGAGTTCACGGTCCTGCCCGACTTCGTCGCGCCCGAGGGTGGACTGCACTGCCGGATGCAGGATCTCCCGGGCCTCGCGATCGAGGAACGCCCGGACGCCAAAGTCGATGCGGTGCGGGCGTTCGCCCTCGCCGATCCCATCGACCGGATCGTCGCCGACGTATCCAGCGCGAAGTTCGGCATCGTCACCTGCGGCAAGGCGCACGTCGACGTACTCGAGGCGCTGCGCTGGCTCGAGTTGCCGCTCGACACGCGCGCTGCAGCGGACGTGCGCCTCTGCAAGGTCGGGCAGGTCTTCCCGATCGGACCACAGAGGATGCATGCGTTGGCGCGCGGCCTCGACGAGGTGCTGGTCGTCGAGGAGAAGGCGCCGGTGGTGGAGAACCAGATCCGCGCGCAGCTCTACAACCTGGACCCGGGCGCGCGTCCGCTCGTGCTGGGCCGGGAGGATGCCGACAGCGACTGGCTGCTGCCGGCCACCGGCGAGTTCCGCCCCCCGCGCGTCATGCCGGTGCTCGCCCGATGGCTGGCGTGGCACGCGCCGGGCCTAGACCGGCGCGGGAGCGTACCGGTGTTCGGCGCCGCGCCGGTGCCCCACTTCACCGGATTCGGTCAGGAAGGCGGAACCGCCATCGTCTTCGCCCGGATGGCCGGGCGCCCGGCGCTCCTCCACCAGACGCGCAGCGACACGCAGCAGGCCGGCGCGATGATCGCCTTCGATCGGGTCGTGGACGCCTCGGTGGCGGCGCTGCAGACCCTCACGCGCGGTCGCACGCGCGTCGCGGCGAAGCTGCACGAGAATCCGACCGCCGCCCGCCCGGACGCGCTGCAGGTGATGCCTGGCGCCGATGCGTCGGGGCGCGATGATCCGTATGTCGACGCCAACATCGACCGGGAACGGCGGCGCCCGACCATCTACCAGGACGGGGAGTACGAGCAACGCGGTCTCGACCTCGTTGCCTCGGTGAGGGACGCCGAGCGTGTGGTCGTCGGACCGGACGCGCCGCTCGAGCCGACGCGACAGGTGGCGCTCAACACCGCGAAGCTGCTCGCGTGGGAGGACGAGTACGAAGTCGAGCGAGCGTATCCCGGCGGCAGTCTCGATCGCGCGCTGCACACCGCATTCGCGGGCGACTTCGTCGTGCGGTACTGCTTCGCGCCGAAGTACCTCGTCCGGCCGCGCGCCGACGGCAGGCCGGCCCGCAAGCTCGTGTTCGGACGCTGGCGGCGTCCGGGGCTTCGGCTGCCGGGCACGGCGCGGCGTCTTCGAGGCGCGCCGCCCAACTCCTTCGGCCGGTCCGCCGCCCGTCGAACGGAGTGCGTGCCCGCAGCCGGGTACGCCGCCGCGGTCTCGCGGTCGCGGCATCCTCTCGGCGCGAGGACGCATGCCGCGGCGGTCCGCCGGAAAGCCCTGCCCGGCGACGCGCGTGGCTTCGGGAGCGTGAAACGCGCCGCGGCGGAGCGGATGCGGGCGCGGGTGCGGGAACAGGCGGAGCGGCTGCTGACAGCTGCGCCGGAGGCGCACCGGTGAACGTGCGCCAGCGCTCGTCGGAGATCCCCGATCTGCGCGTCCTGCGCGTCGTCGATCTGTTGCTGCACGAGCAGCACGATTCGCAGCGCAGCGCTCCGCTGGCCCAGCGGATCGAGTCCGACGGCGTGCTGAAGAACCCGCCGATCGTGGCGCCAGTCGATGGCGGACCGCCGTTCGTCGTGCTCGACGGCGCGAACCGGGTGACGGCGGCGTCGGCGCTGGGGCTCGTGCATATCGCCGCGCAGGTCGTCGACTACGACGACCCGGCCCTGGCGCTGGACACCTGGCACCACCTGGTTTGCGGATTCCCCCGCGACCGGTTCGATGCGCTGGTGGAGGAGCGCGTCGGCGCGCGCCTCGAGCCGACCGATGTCATGCGCGCGCGTGCGCTCGTGGCCCGGCGCGAAGCGCTGGCCTTCGTCGTCCACCCAGACGGCCGAGCGTATGCGGTCGTTGCGGCCGGCGATCTGCACGAGCGCACGGCGCGACTGAACGCGCTGGTCGACATCTACCGGTCCCGCGGCCGGATCTGCCGCGTTCGCACCGACCACATCGACGATCTCCTGTCCTGGCACGACGACGTCACCGTTCTGGTCGTGTTCCCGCGCTACGAGCCGGCGGAGATCGTCGACCTCGCCCGCGTCGGCGCCAGGCTGCCGGCGGGCATCACGCGCCACCTGATTCCGCACCGGGCGCTGCGCGTCAATTTTCCCGTGTCCATCCTGCGCGACGATCGATCGGCGCAGTCGAAGAACGACTGGCTGAAGGACTGGGTGAAGACGAAGCTCCAGGCGAAGGAAGTGCGGGCCTACCAGGAATCGACGGTGCTGTTCGATGAATGAAGCCGTGCCCTCGGGCGTGGGCGGACCGCGCCGCGGCCGGCGGCGAACGCGGCCGTCGCCGGCCCTGGGCAACGACCCGGCGTGCCTGCGTTGTTCGTGCAGGCGCGCAATGCGCGCTGTCCCGCCGGTCGTCGAGGGCGGTGCCGGCGCTCGCCACAGGCCGGTGCCTCTGCGCTTGATGTCCATCAACGCGGTGAGGGAATCCGGTGCCTATAACGGGCGATCGCGAACGGCAGGACGGACAGCGACCGGGCTCATGCGGGTATCGCGACCGGCCCGCGTTCGTCGGCACGCCTACACGCGGTCGCGGACCGGAGGCGGAGCGTCCCGACGGCAGGCGCAACACGTATTCCCGCTTCTCGCGCGGTCCCGATCCTGCCCGCGTGCGGCAACGATTGCGGTTGCGCGATGCGCGCCACGAACGAGGGGGACGGTCCGATGGCTAGACTCGGCCTGAGGGCAATCGCGGGAGCGCTGCTGGCGGCCGCCGTCGTGGCCTGCCAGGCCCCGGCCGATCCCGTGGACGCACTGGCCGCGCAGGCAGGGCCGGTGCGGCGTTCCGACCAGTTCCAGGCCGTGGCGGGAAACGGTACGTCGCTGGTCGTCGTGGGCGCGTTCGGCGCCGTCCTTTCCTCGAGCGACAACGGCAAGACCTGGACACGCGAAGAGCTCCCCGGCAAGCCTCCGCTCATCGCCGTATCCGCCTGCCCGGACGGCTCGTACGTCGCGCTGGATTTCTATCGCAAGGTATGGCTCGGCGACCGCGCCGCGAGGCAGTGGCAGGCGAAGGAGTTGAAGACTCGGGCCAATCCGCTCGCCCTCGCCTGCGATCCACGGGGCCGGATCTGGATCGTGGGCAGCAACAGCACGATCCTCGCGAGCCGCGACCGCGGCGCGACCTGGCGGGAGACTTCGCTGGGCGAGGACGCGATGCTCACGACGATCCAGTTCCTCGATGGCGAGCACGCGGTGATCAGTGGAGAGTTCGGGCTCTTCCTGACCACGGTCGACGGCGGCGCCCATTGGGTCCCGGGGCCCCGGATCTCCGACGACTTCTACCCGTATGCCGCACTGTTCTCGGACCCGAACACCGGCACGGTGAGCGGGCTGGGCGGTGTCATCGTTCACACGGTCGACGGCGGCAGGAGCTGGACCCGGGAGCCGAACCGGACCGGGGCTCCGATGTACGGCGTCGTGGATCACGGTGGCGAAACCTGGGCGCTGGGCGTGAACGGGCTGGTGCTCAAACGCGCGCAGCGGGAGTGGATGCCCACCGCGCAGGGTCTGCCGGCGCCGTGGCTCCGCGCCGGACGCTCGCTCGGCCCGACGGCGATGCTGGTTGCGGGCGGGGCGGGGACCCTGCAAATCGTTTCCACCGCACCCATCGCGTCCGGCGCCGGGAACTGAGGCTCGCCGATGAGACACCGGGTCTCCCACGCGCTGCATCGAATCGAAGAGCAGGTGTTTCGCTCGCCGCGAATCATCCTCGGCGCGATCCTGATCGTCACCGCGTTTTTCGCCTGGCAGATCCCCGCGCTCAAGATGCACTCGGAGTTCGACGACCTGTTGCCGCAGCAGCACCCGTTCATCAAGCTGCACAGCGAGATCCGCGACAGTTTCGGGGGGGCGAGCCAGATCGCCGTAGCGGTCGAGGTCGACGAGGGCACCATCTTCACCAACGGGACGCTGGCGCTGATCCACCGGGTCACCGCAGCGGTCGACAGCCTGCCGGGGGTCAACCACAACCTGGTGTCGAGCCTCACGCATCGTGCCGCGCGCAAGATCTGGCTCTCCGAGACCGGGGAGCTCAACTCCCAGCCTTACTACGATCCGGGTCGCGGATCGCTCTCCGCCGGGGAGCTGACGCAACTGCAGAACGACGTTCGCGCGAACCCCCGCGTCTACGGACTCATGGTCTCGCCGGACATGAAAGCGGCGCTGATCAAGGCGCAGTTCAACGAAAGCGAGAGTCTCGACTACGTCCGGGCGTTCGACGAGCTGCAGAAGCTCCGCGGCAGCGAGGCGACGACGGGCGTGCGGATCTACGCCACCGGGCAGCCGGTGCTGATCGGCTGGGTCTACACCTACCTGCCGCAGATCCTGCAGATCTTCCTGTACACGCTGCTGCTGATGGTGGCGCTCCTGATCGCCTACTTCCGGCGACTGTACGGCGTGCTGCTTCCGCTGCTCGGCATCGTCCTGTCGTCCCTCTGGGGACTCGGCTTCGTCTCGCTGCTCCGGTTCAACGTCGACCCGCTGACGCTGGTGATTCCTTTCCTGATCGCCGCGCGCGCGATGTCCCACAGCATCCAGCTGGTCGAGCGCTACTATGGCGAACTCGCCGCGGTCGGAGATTCGACGGTTGCGGCGCGGAACGCGTTCGACGATCTCTTCCGTCCCGGTTCGCTCGCGGTGATCGTGGACACCGTGGGCATCCTGGTGCTCGCACTGGGGGCCGCACCGATCAACACCAAGCTCGGCTACTACGCCGCGTTCTGGGCGTTCTCGGTCCTGTTCACGGTGCTGCTGGTCGTCCCGCTGCTGCTGTTCGTCCTGCCGCGACCCCGAAAGACCGCCTACCGCTACGGCAGTGTGCGCAACGGGTTGACCGCGTTGTTCGGCGTGATCGCCCGGCCTTCGGGCGCGATCGGCGTGCTCGTCGTCGCGCTGGGACTGATCGCCGTCGGCGCGACCTTCGGCGCCAGGGTGCAGGTCGGCGAGGCCGAACCGGGCAGCCCGCTGCTCTTTCCTGCGCACGACTACAACGTCTCCTCCAAGGCCATCAACACCCGCTTCCCCGGCTCCGAAGAGCTCTACATCGTGGCGCGCACCGCCGACAAGGGCGGGCTCAAGCGCCCCGAGGTGTTGCATGCGCTCGAGGATTTCCAGAACCACATGCTGCACGACCCGGCGCTCGGCGGGGCCAAGGGGCTGCCGGGACTGGTGCGCGCCGTCAACAGCCTGACCCACAACACCGATCCGCGCTGGAGCCAGATCCCGGACACGGCAGCGGAAGTCGGCGGGCTGATGTTCGCGTACATGGCCGCGAGCCCGATTCCCGGCGCACTGAAGGAGTTCCTGAACCCCGAGGAGACCGAGGCCAACCTGGTGTTCTTCTACAAGGACCACCAGGCCGGCACGATCGACCGGGCGATCCGGCTCGCGCGGCAAGGGGCCGCTGCGGCGAGCGGCCGCGCGAAGGACCTCGACATCCTGCTCGCGGGAGGCGTGGTCGGCGTGAACGCGGCGATCAACGAAGCGGTGCGCGAGGACAACAAGCTCATCGTTCCGCTCGTGCTGGTGCTCTCGTTCGTGCTCGTGACCGTCTTCTACGGGTCGCTGCACGCCGGGTGGCTGATGGTGCTGCCCATGCTCTTCGCCACCGTGCTCACCTACGCCTACATGGGCGTCAAGGGGATCGGCATCAACGTCAACACCGTGCCGGTGATCGCCGTCGGCATCGGCGTGGGCATCGACTACGCCATCTACCTGATGAACCGCATCCGCGAGGAAATGGCGAACCTGGGTGACCTGCATCGGGCGGTGACTCGCGCCATGGCGACCACCGGTTTCGCGGTGACTTTCACGGCGGCCACGCTGATCGCCGGGGTGGCGATGTGGGTGGTGCTCTCCGATCTGCGGTTCCAGTCGGACTCGGCGCTGCTCCTGACCGTGATGCTGGTCCTCAACGCCGTGGCCGCCATGTTCCTGGTGCCGGCGTGGGTCATCGTGATCAAGCCGGCGTTCATCACACGGGCACGACTGGACGAGGACGGCGTGGTTCAGGTCGATTAGGCATCACGGCATCACGGCGTCGTGGCCGCGTCACGCGGCGAGGCCACGACGTGGAACGGCGCGTTGCGGCGGCGATACCGTGCGCGCTGGCGTTCGGGGCCAAGGCAGGCCGGGGGAAGTTCCACCATCGACGAGGGGAGCGCGCTCATGGCAGATTCCAGGAACCAAGGAACACCGACGCCGACACCGGCGCGTTTCGCACACATGTTGCTGCTCGGGTCGCTGGCCGTGCTCGGGCCGTTCCCGGCGGTCGCGACGGCGGCCGAACCGGCCGGCGCCAATCCGTGGGTGGTCGACGTCTTCTACGAGAACGACATCCACAGCAGGCGGGACGTCGGGCTCGCGAAGTTCCGCAACACGCTGCAGATGGAGGCCGCCAGGAAGCTGGGGGCCACAGGCCCGTTCTCCGACCTCGGGTTCAACGTGAAGCTGCGGGGAACGTTCGATGCCGTGCACCGGATCAAGGACCACCGGTTCGGCAACCAGGCCGGCGGATCGGTTTCGCTGGAGAACGGCGTCCCGGGGCAGGACTACAGCGCGCTGTTCGGGGCGCCTCCCGGGACGCTCCTGGGCACCGGGCCGGTTCCGCACGGAGAGGCGCCGATCGCGCTGTTCAACAGCGGTGACGTGCTGCTCAACAATCCGAACGAGGGCATGGTCGTCCTGGGGAGCCAACTGCACGAAACCGACGGAGGCGTCGCCTTCGGCGTGCCGGTGCGTCCCTGCGACACCGACTCGCGCGGCTGCCTCAAGGACTACATGGACGCCAGCCGGCAGGAGCTGGAGTCGCCGGAGTTCAATCACCGCCTCGACGTCCTTCGCGAAGCCTACTTCGCGGGGACCCTCCCTTTGTCCGATGGCAAGAGCCTGTTCCTCAAGATCGGCAAGCAGCAGGTGGTCTGGGGCCGCACCGACCTGTTCCGCGTCCTCGACGTGATCAATCCGATCGATTACTCGCGCAACAACATCTACGACGAGATGCAGGACATACGGATCCCGATGTGGATCGCGCAGTTCGAGTACCGGATGGGGGCGAGCGAGAGCTTTCAGGACCGCAACTTCCAGGTCGTGTGGAACTTCGACAAGTTCCGCCCCCACACCCTCGTGCAATGCGGCTCGCCCAACGTGATCCTCGACGCGGGATGCTTCTTCCGCGGCATGAAGAACCTGTGGGACAACGGAGGCACGGTCGCCAACTTCGCGGGCGCCGGCGCGATCAACGGGACGCCGGGCCTCGCCACGACGTTCGGCCCCAACCAGATCGGCATCCGCGAAGTGAACCTTCCCGGGTGGTCGCTCGACAACACCCAGCTCGGGCTCAAGTTCGAAGGCGTGACCAAGGACGCCCTGAGCTTCTCGGTCAACTTCCTCACCTACCGCTCGCAGCTTCCCAGCCTTCGCGGCGGCATCACCTCGGTGCACCCGTTCACCGGCGCGACCGGCACGTTTCCCTACCTGATCGCTTTCGACCTCGATTTCCCCCGGGTGAACCTGCTCGGCGGATCGCTCGACATCCAGGCCGACTCGATCGGGTCGGTGATTCGCATGGAGGCCGCGATCACCAAGGGCGAGGAGTTCCCGAGCACGATGCAACCGCGCCTGTTCAAGCAATCGAAGGTGGTGAGGTACGTGATCGGGCTGGACCGCCCGACGTTCATCCCGCTGCTCAACAAGGACCGCACGTTCCTGATCTCGGGCCAGATCTTCGGCCAGCACCTGCTGGACCACGAGCAGGCCGACGGACCGCTGGGCAGGGTCGGGATGCCCGACTGGAAAGACAACTGGATCGGGACGCTGCTGGTCAAGGGCTGGTACCAGAACGACCGGCTGAGCCCGCAGTTGCTCATGGCGTACGACGTCCGTGCGCGGGCCGGCGCCGTGGCGCCCTCCCTGGAATGGCTCGTGTCCGACAATCTCAAGCTGACCTTCGGGGCCAACATCAAGGCCGGGACTGGTGCGCGCAAGTTCGACGACGACCGCACCGCCAACCCGTTCCCGGGATTCACCGGACCGCCCGGACAGGCCACGATGTCCGCGGGCCTCGGCGGCTACGAGCCGCTCGGGCGGTTCCGCTCGGGTCCGATCGGCATGGCCATCAACGAGGATTTCGTGCAGTTCGCGTTGCGCTACAAGTTCTGACGACCACGGGAGAGTTCACGATGAAACGCCTATGGATGGGATGTTCGCTGCTCGCGGCCGTCGCATGCTCGTCGATCGCGTTCGGAGCCACCGACGCCGACGTCGACAGGTCTTTCTTCCCCTACCGGACCAGCGTCCCGGCGTTCCCGGGCGTCAAGCCGGGCCTCGTCATCGGCAAGGACAACGTCGAGCCGTTCAGGAACGCGGTGGATCCCGCGCTGTACCAGCACCTCAAGGACGGGTGGCTCGAGATCCCGGTCGGCCCCACGACGTCGCTGGACCTGCACCCGAACTACGTCGACGCCACGCGCAAGAACCTGAACAAGGTCAAGCTCGGCGCCCAGCCCGGCGAGATCACCGGTTTCGTCGCCGGACGACCGTTTCCCGAGGAGCCCGACCTCTCGGACCCGAGGGCCGGCGAGAAGCTCGCCTGGAACTTCAAGTACCTGATCAACTACGGCGACAACGGCGCGATCACGCCGTTCTACTGGACCTTCCGCGACCTCAACAGCGGCAAGATCGAGCGCCGGCTCAACTTCAGCTTCCACTTCCTGAATTACAAGCACCGGGTCATCGAGCCGCCGCTGCCGGAAGTGACGCCGAATCCGTCGCAGTTGTTCCGCGGCATCTACGCGAAGGTGCTCGAACCGCTCGACGTCAAGAACACGCAGCTCCTGATCCAGCGTTTCTCGGACGACCTGAAGCGGGACGACGCATACCTCTACCTCGGCTGCCAGCGCCGCGTGCGGCGGCTCGCCACCGGGCAGGTGACCGACGCGTTCCTGGGCAGCGACCTGATGGTGGAGGATTTCGAGGGATACAACGGGCGCATCTCCGACATGGTCTGGACCTACAAGGGCACGGCCAACATGCTGGCCCCGTTCTTCAACCACAACGAGCAGAAGCTGTCCGACGAGTTCAAGGAGCCCGACGGCTACAAGTTCATCGCGTTCGGCGGCAAGGGCGGCTGCTTCCCGATCGTGAGCTGGCAATTGCGCAAGATGTACGTGCTCGAAGCCAAGCCGGTGGAGGCGGGCCACCCGATCAGCAAGCGCGTCTACTACGTGGACTCGCAGACGTTCACGATGTCGCGCACGCTGATCTACGACCGCAAGGGAGAGCTGTGGAAGAGCTTCACGGTCGGCAAGTCGCTGCCCGACCACCATCTGCCGGAGAACAAGGGCAGCGGCGCGCCAGTGGACGACTTCTTCAGCATGGTGGACGTGCAGTCCAGGCACTGCACGACCGGTCAGTTCAAGGCGCACATGGGCGGCAAGCTCACGCCGGTCTCGCTGTTCAGCGTCCAGAACATGCGCGGCGGTGATTGACATCGTTGTTCGGGCGCTACCCGCGGCGGCCCGCGGGAGGGCGGCTGCGCGCCTTGTTCGGCGATCCGACTCGAGCACGGGAAGCCGCGCTGGCGGCCGGCGCCGGTGGCGTCACGGATCGCCGTGCATCGTCCGTCCCCGGTGAGCCCCCCGTGCGCTCGATCACAGGTTCACGCTTCTTCGCAACGGCACGACGACTCCCGCGACGGGAGCGCAGCCACCCGACCAGGAGGAATCATGTCCGACACCGTCAAGTACGTCCTCGAGGAATCGAGGATCCCGAAGACCTGGTACAACATCCAGGCCGATCTGCCGAAGCCGCTCCCGCCGGTGCTGCACCCGGGTACGCACAAGCCGATCGGACCGGATGACCTCGCGCCGCTCTTTCCGCTGGAGCTCATCCTGCAGGAGGTGTCGACGGAACGCGAGATCGACATTCCCGGCCCGGTGCGCGACGTCTACCGCCAATGGCGGCCGTCCCCGCTGTATCGCGCCCGCCGTCTCGAGGCGGCGCTCGGGACGCCGGCGAGGATCTACTACAAGTACGAAGGTGTGTCCCCCTCGGGCAGCCACAAGCCGAACACCGCGATTCCGCAGGCGTTCTACAACCGCGAGGCCGGCATCAAGCGCCTCTCGACCGAGACCGGCGCCGGCCAGTGGGGATCGTCGCTCTCGTTCGCCGGCAGGGTCTTCGGCCTGGAAGTGCAGGTCTTCATGGTTCGCGTCTCCTACAACCAGAAGCCGTATCGGCGCGCGCTAATGGAGACCTATGGCGCACGTTGCATCGCCTCGCCTTCGAACGAAACGAATTCCGGTCGCGCCATCCTGGCGAAGTCGCCGGACCACCCGGGCAGCCTCGGCATCGCGATCTCCGAGGCGGTCGAGATCGCGGCGCAGCGCGACGACACCAAGTACGCGCTGGGCAGCGTGCTGAACCACGTGCTGATGCACCAGACCATCATCGGGACGGAGGCGATGGCGCAGCTCGAGATGGCCAACGACTATCCCGACGTGATCGTCGGCTGCACCGGCGGCGGGTCGAACTTCGCCGGCATCGCATTCCCCTTCCTCGGCGCGCAGCTGCGCGGCGGGAAGAAGGTGCGGATCGTGGCGGTCGAGCCCGCGGCGTGTCCCAGCCTCACCCGCGGCCGGTACGCGTACGATTTCGGCGACACCGCGCACCTGACGCCGCTCACCAAGATGCACACGCTGGGGTCGACCTTCACGCCGCCCGGCTTCCACGCCGGCGGCCTGCGCTACCACGGCATGGCGCCGCTGGTGAGCCACGTCAAGGAGCTGGGCCTGATCGAGGCGGTCGGCTACAAGCAGTTGCAGTGCTTCGACGCGGGCGTGCAGTTCGCCCGCGCGGAAGGCATCGTGCCGGCGCCGGAAGCGAACCACGCGGTCAAGGGTGCGATCGACGAGGCGATCCGCTGTCGCGAGGAGGGCGTGTCGCGCGCGATCCTGTTCAACCTGTGCGGCCACGGCCACTTCGACATGCAGGCGTACATCGACTACTTCGGCGGCAAGCTGAAGGACCTCGACTACGACGAGGCCGAGCTCGCCATGGCGCTCGCGGGACTGCCTTCGGTGAAGGAGGCCGCGTAGCGCGCGGCGAAACGCCGGCGGTATGGCGTCGCCGCTGCCGCCGGCGTTTCGTCGCAGCGAGGTCGACATCGCCGGTCGACGGCGCGCCGATGTCCGGGCCGAACCGCGCACCTCCTGCGCGTTGAAGAAGGAGTGGGCCCCCGGTCCCACGAGCCCTGTAGGACGGCGGGAATCGGCCGCGGTCGACCCCGGGGAGAGAGGGTGATCGAGAACGCGGACGACATGCGCGGACTGCACGTTCGCCCCGATCGAGCGACGACCCGGGGGACGTTGCGACGGGTCGGCGCTCGACGTCGGGATGTCGGGCGATCGCGCGCACCGGGCCGCAACCGGCCACGCGCGGGTCGTTCGGGGGTTGTCGGTCCCGGGGATTGTTCGCCGTGACGGTGCCGGTGGCACGCGCCGGCGAGGTACAGTCGATACCTCGGGACCGCCCGCCGGGCGGCGTCCCCGCATGGACCCGGAGGATCGATGATCGAAGAAAAGATCAAGGTGCGCGCCACGACCAGCGGCCAGGAGCTGGAAGTCGTCGTCTTCAGCAAGCGCCGCGATCGCATCGAGGTCGTGATCGGGACCGGCGTGCACAGCGTGCGCTGCGAGTTGCTTCCGACCCGGACCGGTCAGGCCTACGTCGGTAAGGCGATGGGGCGCGAAATCGTCTACGAGACGAGCCGCGAGCAGGTCGAGGCGGACATCGCGCGGGCCGCCTCCCGGGCGCTGTTCCGGCGCTGACGTCGGTCCGCGCGGCGAACCGCGCAGCGCAGCCACGCGGCCACGCCGGTTCGTCGAGCGGTCGGTACCGCCATTCGTGATGAGCAGCCTGGCATCGTCCGCGGGTTGGCGCTTTTCGGTCGCTCCGATGATGGACTGGACCGACCGCCACTGCCGGTACTTCCATCGCCGGCTCACCCGGCACGCGCGCCTGTACACCGAGATGGTGACCGCGCCGGCGCTCGAGCACGGTGACGTGCCGCGCCACCTCGACTTCGATCCGTCCGAGCAGCCGGTCGCGCTGCAACTGGGCGGCAGCGACCCGGCGATGCTCGCGCGCGCGGCGCGGCTGGGCGAACGCTGGGGCTACGACGAGATCAACCTGAACTGCGGCTGTCCTTCCGAGCGCGTGCGGACCGGCAGCTTCGGCGCGTGCCTGATGGCCGAGCCCGCGCTCGTCGCGGATTGCGTGCGTGCGATGCGCGACGCGGTCGGCCTGCCGGTCACCGTCAAGCACCGGATCGGGCTCGACGCGAACCAGGATTACGGCTTCGTACGCGACTTCGTCGGCGTGGTCGCGGACGCGGGGTGCGACGTCTTCATCGTCCACGCGCGCAACGCCGTGCTCAAGGGGCTCTCGCCGAAGGAGAACCGCGAGGTGCCGCCGCTGCGCTACGAGGTCGTGCACCGGCTGAAGCGCGACTTCCCCGCGCGCACGATCGTGCTGAACGGCGGTCTCGCCGACTGGCGTGCGATCGAACGCGAACTCGAGGTGGTCGACGGCGTCATGCTCGGTCGCACCGCGTACCACGATCCCGCGTTCCTCGCCCAGGTCGACTCGCGCCTCTACGGCGACGAGCGACCGCCCCGGACGCGCGCCGCGGTCGCCGAGTCGATGATCGAGTACGCTGCGGCGCAGGTCGCGCGCGGCACGCCGCTGCGCGCGATCGTCCGCCACATGCTCGGCCTCTACCACGGGATGAGCGGCGGGCGCCGCTACCGGCAGGTCCTCTCCGAGGCGCGGCGGTTGAAGGACGCGGGGCCGGAGCTCCTGCGGGAGGCGCTGGCGGAGGTGGAACGGTAGCGCGCCGGCCGGTCGCGCGGGTCGGTCCGACGAGGCGTCACCCCTTGATCGAGGTCGCGAGATCCGCGAGACGCCGCGCCATGATCGCGGAGCTGGACAGACAGACGATCGTGAATCCGTTCGCGGCCAGGCGCGCGACCTCGGCCTCGTTGCGCGCGAAATTCGCGAGTGCCGGACCACGGACCGACTCGACGGTGGTCCGGATCGCGTCGATCGCAGCCGCGACCTCGGGATGATCCGGCTGACCGGGATACCCGAGCGACGTCGACAGATCCGCGGGTCCGACGAACATCGCGTCCAGCCCCGCGACGCGTGCGATTTCGCCGACGTTCGGCAGGGCCGCCCCGTCCTCGATCTGGCCGACGACGACGACTTCGCGGCGCGACCTTTCGACGAGAGCGGCCGGGGTCACGAGGCCGTAGCGTCCCGCTCGCGTGGACGTGGAGATGCCCCGGATGCCGCGGGGCGGGAAATGCGCGGCGGCGACGGCGGCCGCCGCGTCGTCCGCCGTGATCAGGTGCGGCACCAGGACTCCGTTCGCACCCGCGTCCAGCGCGTGCAGGATGTGCTCCGGCGCGCGACTGGGCACACGCACGAGCGACGCGACGTTCGCGACATCGGCCGCGCGGACCTGGTTTTCCAGCGTCTCGTCTCCTGCGGGACCGTGCTCGCGGTCCAGGATGACGAAATCGAAACCGGCATGGCCGCACATCTCGACCACGGCCGGCGACGGCACGGACACGAACGCGCCACGGAGCGGGCGGCGGGCGGCGAGGCGATCCCTGAATCCGTCGATCATGTCGGACGCTCCGGTTCGATGGGTCGCCTCGAGTCGCACGCGGTCATCGCCGTCGCCCGAAGACGTCAGTAAGGAAGGTTTTGCGCGATGCGTCCGCCATCGACATAGTAGGTCTGTCCGGTGACGTAGCTCGCCTCGTCGCTCAACAGGAAGGAGATGACCGACGCGACTTCGCGCGGCTCGCCGACCCGACGCAGCGGCGTGCGCAGCATCACGGCATCCAGCGCGTCCGGTTTCGCGGCCACCCAGCGGTCCAGCATGTCGGTGCGGATCGTGCCGGGCCCGACGGCATTGACGCGGATGCGCGCCGGGGCGAGTTCGACGGCCAGTACGCGGGTCATCTGGGCGATCGCACCCTTGGTCGCCGCGTACGCGGTATGCGTCGCACTGCCGATCTGCGCGTTGACCGACGACAGGTGGACGATCGAGTAGGTCCGGTCGGCGGCGAGCGTCTGCCGGCCCATCTGCCGTACCACGGCCTGCGTCGCCCGGAACGACCCCATCAGGTTGACGTCGACGATCGCCTTGAATTCGTCGTCCTCGAGATCGAGGAATCGGTGGCGCCGGTCGACGCCTGCGCTGTTCACCAGGCCGTCGACGCGGCCGAAACGCGCGGCGGCCTGCGCCACCATCGCGTCGACCTCGGTTCTCTCGGTGACGTCGCATTTCGAGAACTGAACGCGGTCGCTCCAGCGCGCGAGCTGGTCGCGCTGCTCCGGCTTGCCGGCATCGCGGTCTGCGAGCACGACGCGCGCGCCGCGCTCCAGGAGCATCGTGGTCGTCGCGAATCCGATGCCTCCCCAGGCGCCGGTCACCACGATCGTCCGGTCGGCATGCAGGTCCGCGCCGAAGGCGTTCATGATCCGAACACGTGATAACCGGTACGCCGCCGTTCGATGAAACTCCAGTCGAGCGTCACGCCCAGCCCGGGACCGGAGGGGACCGGATAACAGCCGTCGGCGCCGACGGCGGTCATCGAGTCGGAGTATCCGTCGGCGTAGATCGGCGGCAGAATCGTGGGAATGGTCGGACCCACGAGCGCGAGCTCGTAGTAGTTGCTGTTGCGCATCGCGGACATGCAGGCGCGGTGCGCGGGGCCGGACGAGTGTATCTCGCAGTCGAGCCCGAACGCCTCGGCGAGATGCGCGGTCTTCATCGTGCCGGTGATGCCCAGGTCGTATTCGGGATCCGCGCGGACGAAATCGGTCGCGTCGGCGGCGATCCAGTCGGCCTTCGGCTCGAGCCCGCGAACGTGCTCGAGCGCGAGCAGCGGCGTCCGGATCATCTGCCGCAGTTTCTTCTGCGCATGCTGCGACGTACCGTTGTCGCGGAACGGGTCCTCCAGCCAGAAGAAGCCGGCGTCGTCGCACGCGCGGCCGACCGCGAGCGCGTCGGCGAACGTGAGGATCTCGCAGCCGAGATCCAGCATGAGCGCCATCCGCCCGGCGAAATGCCGTCCCATGTGGAGAACGTTCTCGATTTCCCGGCCGACGTTCCCCTCGGTCCACCCGTGGATCTTGAACGCCCGGAAACCGAGGGCGTAGCACTCCTCGGCGAAATCGACGAATGCTTCCTTACAGTGCAGGCCGCCGTTGTCGTCGGCGTGGATGCCGCTCGCGTACGCGGGCAACCGGTGCCGGTAGCCGCCGAGCAACTGCGACACGGACATCCCGCAGCGGCGACCGAACAGGTCCCAGAGCGCGCAATCGAGGTGCGAGACGCCGACGCCGCCGAAATGGCGCAGCACTTTCTTCAGATCGTTGTAGGCGCGCTCGCGCTCGTCGACCGGATGCCCGATCAGCAGCGGAGCGACGTACAGGACCTGCCCGAGATGCGGCAATTTGCCGCCGAGTCCCGGGGCGAATTCCCCGACCGCGCCGTCGCTCGCGGTGATCCGGACGACGAAGTTGCCGATGACTGAGCGCGCGCCGCGGCGATAGACACGGTTGTGCTTGCGGTCGGCGCCGAGGTTTGCGACGTCGTAGGTGTACTCGATCACTTCGATGCGGTCGATGGTCGTGGTCATGGGACGATCGCAGCGCCGTGGCCGCGCGGAGGCGCGAGGGTGGGGTTCATGAGCCGGGCACGAGGACCTGGCGCAACGTCTGTCCGTCGGCGAGCGCGTCGAACGCGGCGTTGAGGTCTTCGAGCGCGACCCGGCGGTCCACGATGCGTTCGACGGGCAGACGGCCGTCCCGCACCATCCGCGCGTAGCGCGGGACATCCCGCACCGGGACCGACGATCCGAAATAGCTGCCCTTGATCGTGCGCTCCTCGGCGACCACGTTCGCGTGGGAGATCGGGAGCTGGACACTCGACGCGGGGAGGCTGCCGATGACCGTGGTTCCGCCGCGGCGGGTGATCTGGTAGGCGACGGCCATGGCTCTCGCGGCACCCGCCATCTCGAACGCGCAATCGACACCGCCTCCGGTGGCGGCCGTCACCTTGGCGGCGCATTCGGGATCGGCCGCGTTCACGGCGAGCGTCGCTCCCAGTTCGCGGGCGAGGGCGAGTTTCGATTCCGAGAGATCGATGGCGACGATTTCGCTCGCACCGGCCGCGCGAGCGCCCAGCAGGGCGGACAAGCCGACGCCGCCCAATCCGACGATCGCGACCGATTCACCGGATCGCACGCGGGCGGTGTTGAAGACCGCGCCGACACCGGTCAGCACCGCGCATCCGATCAGCGACGCCGCGTCCGTCGGTACATCGCTGTCGATCCGCACGAGCGAGCGACGCATCATGACGGTCATCTCGGAGAACGCCGCCACGCCGACGTAATGGTGAACCGGCGTGCCACGCAGGCTGAATCGGATCCCTCCGCTCGCGAGCGTGCCGGCGCCGCTGTATTGCGGTGCGGTCACGCAAAGGGCCGGGCGCCCGCCCAGGCACATGGCGCACTGGCCGCAACTCGGCACGAACAGCGTGACGACGCGGTCGCCGGGCTTGAGATCGTCGACGCCCGGACCCGTCTCCAGCACTTCGCCGACGGCCTCGTGCCCCAGGATCATCGGCAGCGGCGTGCGCTCGCGGGGCCGGACGCCATCGATGGCCGACAGGTCGGAGTGACACAGGCCCGCGGCCCGGATGGCGAGCAGGACCTCGCCGGCCCGCGGTCCGTCGAGCTCGACGTCCTCGACGGTCATCGGGCGGCTGTTCGCATAGGGCCGTTCGGCACCGATGGTCCAGAGGACGGCAGCGCGGGTCTTCATCGCCGATTCATCCCGGGAACGGACGTTCGGGACGGGGAGTTCCCCGGCGTCGTTGCGCGTGCATCGTTCACTCCATCAGGCGTACGAAGTAGAACACCATGTCAGGCCACGCCATCGTCGCGCCGATCACGAACATGTCGGCGACGATGAAGGGCGCCACCCCCTTGAATATCGTCCAGGTGTCGGCCAGGTCGCCGACGACGCTCCTGATCACGAAGACGTTGAGGCCGACCGGCGGCGTCAGCATGCCGATTTCGAGGAACTTGACCAGGATCGCGCCGAACCAGATGAGGTTGATGTCGAGCGACACCAGGACCGGGTACAGGATCGGTATGGTCAACAGCATGATCCCGACCGGTTCGAGGAACATGCCGAGGATCATGTAGAGCACGGTGATGATCGCGAAGAACCCGAGCTGGGTCGGATTGACGGCGATGACCCATTCGGAGATCGCCTGGTCGGTTCCACTGACCGCCAGGAAGCGGACCAGCAGGTTCGCGCCGATCGCGATCAACAGGATCACGCAGGTCGTCGACAGGGACTCCTCGAGCGCGAGCCGCAGCGTCTTCCAGTCGAGGCTCCGGCGCAGGAAACCGATGGCGACGGCGAGGGCCGCTCCGAGGGCGCCCGCTTCCGAGGCGGTGAAGAGCCCTCCGAACAGGCCGCCGAAGACCAGCACGACCAGGACGATCGACGGCAGGGTATCCCGCAGCGACTCGATGCGCTCCTTCGCCGACGCCTTCTGGACGAGGCGGGGCGCCGAACCCGGTCTCAGCGTCGCCCAGAGGACGATGGTGATCACGTAGCCGGCCGCGGTCATCAACCCCACCGACAGACCGGCGAGGAACAGCTTCCCGATCGATTGCTGGATGAAGATCCCGTACAGGATCATGAGAATGCTGGGCGGGATCAGTGGCCCCAGCGTACCGGCGGCGGCGACCGTGCCGGTCGCCAGCCGCACGCTGTATCCCGCTCTTCGCATCTCCGGCACCGCGATCTTGCCCATCGCGGCCGCGCAGGCGATGCTCGATCCGGACAGGGCCGAGAAAGCGGCCGCGCCGAACACCGTGGCGATCGCGAGTCCGCCCGGCAATGCCGACAGCCACAGCTTCGCGGCGCGGAACAGACCCTGCGTGAGCTGGGCATGGTAGGCGACGTACCCCATCACCAGGAACGTCGGCAGCGACGACAGCGCCCAGTTCGCGGCGAACTCGTAGGGCAGCGAGCGCAGGAGGCCGGTCGTCGGCCCGAATCCGAGCAGCGCCGTCAGGCCGATCGCGCCGACCGAGATCATCGCGATGGCGATCGGCACGCGCAACGCGATCAGCGCGAGCAGGCCCGCGATCCCGGACAGGCCGACCTGAACGTCGGTCACGGATTCGCCCGCTCCGCGTAATAGGCCTCGGCGCGGCTGACGGCGGGCGCGATGCCTTCGTGCAGGCGCACGAGCACGAGGGCGACGCGCGAAGCCGCCACCGCCGCGGCGAGGAAGTAGCCGACGGGCAGCGCGAAGTACGGGATCCAGGTGTCGAATCGAATGCTCTGTTCGATGATGAACATCCTCGCGCGGTGGGCCCGCAGCGCCTCCTGCGAGGCCTCCCAGCCGAGGAACCCCAGGACGCACGCCGTCAAGGTCCACGCGAACAGCCGCAACGACGCCTGGGCGCCCGGCGCGAGCGTCTGCGCGACCACTTCGACCTCGATATGGCTGCGCTCCCGCTCGACGACGACGAGCGGGAGGAAAGTGACGAAGAGCATGTAGTAGTTCGCGACGAACGCGACCGTCCCCGGCAGCGTGATCTCGAACAGCCGGCAGACGACGTCGACAGTGACGTGCACCACCATCGCGGCCATCGCGAGAATGCCGACGATGGAGACGACGCGCGAGACGCCGATGACGGCCGTTCGCAGGATCGGACGCTCCCGGACTACGGTCATGGTCGGCCGCGCTCCGGCGCCGGCACCGGCACCGGCGCTGCCGGGGAGCGCGTGCGTTGCGTCATTGGCCGAGTTTCGCCACGTCCAGCTTGGAGAAGATCTCCTTCTGATACAGATCGCCGAGTCTCTGGTGATCGGCCGGCATGCCGGCGGTGAGCTTCTCCCACTTCGCGAGCAGCTGGACGAAGCGGGCGGCCTTCTGCGAGGCGTTCTTGATCCCGGAGTTCTTCGCGGACAGCTCGACGATCGTGTTCTCGTCCTTGCGCAGGAACTGCTCGTTCGCCGCGAGTAACTCGGGCGACGGCTGGTGCAGCGTCACCTTGAGTTGCCCGAGTTTGCCTCGGACCGTATCGGCGGCGACGCGCAGGTTGGTCACGTACTTGGCGAGCAAGTACGGCGCGAGGTCGAAGACGACCTTCCGGGCCTCCGGCGACAACGTCGCCCAGTTCTTCGCGCTGTAGTTCATCGACGCGCCCAGGTACACGCCCAGCGGCATGTCCGTCGCGTTCTTGACCACGTCCGCGAGGCTCTGGTCGACGAGCGAACCGATCGAGTGCGTGTGCGCGTCCAGCACGCCCTGGCTCAACGCCTGGTACGCCTCGGCCGCGGGTATCGACACGCTGACCGCGCCCATCGCCTCGATCCAGCGGCTCCAGGCGTCGCCGCCGCTGCGTACCTTGATCCCTTTCAGGTCGGCGAGCGTCCGCAGCGGCTTCTTGCTGAGCAGCGAGTAGGGCGCGTTCGCGATGTTCCCGAGGTACACCTGGCCCTGCTTTTTCATCTCCTGCATGCATTCGTCGCAGGTCAGGATGTACTCGGTGGCCGCGCCCGCCGCCGCCGGATTGCTCTTGGCGAACAGCGAGAAGTCGGCGATGAAATTGGCCTCGGGAAATTCCGCCCGATGGTACGGATGGACGATGAGGCCCAGGTCGCCCACGCCGTCGCGCAGGCCGGCGGGGATCTCCTTCACCGAGAGGAGAGTCTGGGGGAAGACCCGACCGGTTACTTTGCCGCCCGACTTCTCGCCGAGCCACTTGGCGAACTCCTGCATCGCCTTGACGCCGTCATGCTGCGGGCCGTCGCCCGAAACGATCTTGATCTGCTGGGCCGCGACCGGCAGCGCGAGCGCTGCCGCGAGCACGCCGATCGCCATTGCGCACCAACCTGCCGGACTCGTCCGTTTCATCGTCGTCTCCTCCTGGGTCATCGCGTTGTTCGCGCCGGCGGACACCACCGGCATGGTCGTTGTCGCGTTCGCCTGGTCGCCGCTCACCGCGACGGCCGCGGTCCGCGGTGGCGTCATCGGTTCAAGGGGCCTGCGGGTACGTCGGCTCTCCCCGGCAGGTGCGTTCGTCGTGGGTCGTCCTGCCGGAAGCGCATTCCGGGTAGCCGTAGAGCGCGGCCGGGTTGTCGACCAGGATGCGGCGGCGGGTTTCCGCCACGGGGACCCAGGCGGCCAGGAGTTCGAGCAGCGCCCGGTACTCGGGCTTCGACTCGTGTCCGGGATGAGGCCAGTTGCTCGCCCAGAGCAGGCGCTCGGGCGCGTGCCGGACGAGCGCCGTGGCGAGCGGGAAGATGTCCTCGTAGCGAGGCGGCCCGGTCCGGGAGCTTTCATAGGGCGCGGACAGCTTCACCCAGACGCGCCCGGTATCGATCAGCCGCAGCAGTGCCTGGAACGCAGGATGGTCGGGATCGACGGGATCCAGGTACTTGCCGACGTGGTCGACGACGACCGGGCAGGCCAACGACGCGAGCAATGCGGCGCGCGCCGGCAAGTTGCCGCCGTCGAGTTGCACCTGCACGTGCCAGCCGACTTCCGCGACCCGGCGGGCGAGCGGTGGAATCCGGGTCCAATCGAGCACTCCTCCCGGCAGCATGTAGGCGCGCGCACCGCGGACGCCGGCCCGCTCCAGCGAGCGCAGTTCGTCGACCGGCGTGAGTTCGGAAACAACGGCGATCCCGCGCGCGCCCGCGCCGATCTTCCTCATCCCTTCGATCATGCAGCGATTGTCGAACCCGTAGAGGATCGACTGGACCGCCACGACGCGCTCGATGCCGGCGCGGTTCATCGTCGCCTGGTAGTCGGTGGCGCTGCCGACCTGGGGTGGCAGCCCGGCGTCGGCACTCGCCGGATGGAGGGCCGCGTCGCCGTAGAAATGGACGTGGCAGTCGCAGGAGCCCGCGGGAGGCGGGAATCCCGGCGCCGCGCGCGTCGCGCCGGCGGTCATCCGGCGCGCTTCCCGCTCAGCCGCACGCGGGTGTCGCTCCGCGCGAGCAGCTCCGCCGAAAGCCCGGTTCCGAGACCGGGCGTCTCCAGGGGATGGATGAAACCGGACTCGATGACAGGCATGTGCTCGACGATCTGCCGGTAGAACCCGCTCGTGTGGCTGCGGACGGTCTCGGCGATCAGCGCGTTCGGCGCCGCCACGAGCATGTGGACATTGGCGATCAGCGTCACCGGCCCGGTGCAGTCGTGCGGCGCGATGGCGCGGTCGAACGCGCCGGCGAGGTGCGTGATCCGCTGGCCCTCGGAAATCCCGCCGATCCAGGCGATGTCGAAATGCGCGACGTCGAGCGCGCCCCGGACGAACACCTCTCGGTACCAGGGTACGGTGCCTAGATTCTCGCTGCCCGCGACACGACCCCGCACCCGGTCCCGGTAGCGCGCGAGGTCGTCGAAGTTCTGCATCCAGATCGGTTCCTCGTGCCAATAGATGTCGTGGTCGCGCAGCGCGTCGGCGATCTTGAGCGCTGCGGGCAGGCGCCACAGGCCGTGGTATTCGAGAAGGATGTCGACCTTGTCGCCGACGGCGGCGCGGATCTGCTCGATCGGCCACAACGCGTCGCGGAGCTCGTTCGCGCTGATGTCGACACCGTCGTTGCGCAGCGCGTACACGTCGAAAGGCCAGATCTTCATCGCCGTGACGCCCTGCCCGAGCAGTTCGAGCGCGAGGCGCGCGGGCTCGTGCACCTGCATCAGGAGATCCTCGCGGGGACCGATCGGCGCGTCGAGCGGCGTGTCCCGTGAGACGAGGTCGGTGTTGTAGGACTGCCGCAGCTTCGCGTTGTAGTTGCCGCCGGCGCAGGTGTTGTAGATCCGAACGCGGTCCCGGGTCCGACCGCCGAGCAGCCGGTACAGCGGAACCCCGAGCCGCTGCCCGTCCAGGTCCCAGAGCGCGATGTCGATCGCCGAGTTTCCGCGGACCTCGACGCTGCGGGTCGGGAATCCGTTGAAGTGGTTCCCGACCTTCGCCGAGAGCTCGCGCATGCGCGCCTCGCGGCAGAGCGGATCCTTCCCGATCAGGTGCGGCGCGCAGGTCTCGTGCACGTACGCGACCGTGGCCTCGGGATTGCGGAACGTCTCGCCCAGCCCCACGAGACCCTCGTCCGTGTGCAGCCTGACCCAGACGAGGTTTCCGAACTCGCCGACCTGAACGGTCTCGACGCCTGTGATTTTCATGTGCCGGCTGCGGCCGTCGACGGGAACGTATTTGACAAGAGGTCACAATATGTAAACAGGGCGGCTATGGCTGTCAATGCGATCCGTGGGCCGGTTGGTCCGGAAACACGCCGGCTTGACCTGGGTCAAGTCCGTTAAATTCCCTGGTACGCCAGCGCGGATCATCGGCGATCCGGGCGCGATCGCCGGCTTCGCTAAGTGTTTACAACTTTTACGACTTGTGCGATCGTTCGTTCCGTCCCGCCCGGGACGCCTTCGAGCTCGCGATGACCCGAACCCGCTGCCGGCGCGAAACGCCCGACGACCGATGAGTTCCCGGACACCACCGGACGTGGCCGCGGCGCCGGCAACGTCGAAACGCCTCGGCGACCAGGTCCACGAGGCGCTGGTCGAGCAGATCGCCGCGGGCCGCTACCCGGTGGGCAGCCGCCTGCCGTCCGAGTTCGAGCTCGCGGCGGTGTTCGGCGTCTCACGGCCGGTGCTGCGCCAGGCGCTCGGACGGCTGAAGGCCGAAGGGATCATCACGACACGGCAGGGCGCCGGCAACTTCGTCCTGCGGCGCAACGAATCGCGACGGCTCGAATACGGTCCGCTCCAGAACCTGCCGGATGTGCAGCGCTGCCTCGAATTCCGTTGCGGGCTGGAGACCGAGGCGGCGCGTCGCGCGGCGATCGCCCGGAACGAAGACGCGATCGACGGCATCGCCCGTGCGATCGACGCCATGGAGCGCGCGATCGGCGCGGGCGGATCGTCGATCGAAGCCGACTTCGAGTTCCACCTGGCGATCGCCAGGGCGTCGCAGAACCGGTTCTTCGTGACCACGCTGGAGGCTTTGCGCAGCCAGGTGGAATTCGGAATCAAGCTCTCGCGCAGTTTCGCGACGACTCCGCTTAACGAACGCCTCGACAGCGTTCTCGCCGAGCATAGGGAAATCCACGAAGCGATCCGTGCGGGCGATCCTGACCGCGCCAAGCGCGCGGTCGCGCTGCACCTCGAGGCCGGAATCGCGCGCCTGTTCGCGTGATCCGGTGCCGAAGCTCGGCAGGAACTTCGATGTCGCTTGACTTCGATGAGACCGCCGGCACAGACTGATTCGCAACACGTAGTCGTGTCCGACGAGCCGGCTCTCCGGGCTCGGCAGCCTTCGCCGGGCGGGTCGGTCGTGACCGAACGGACGTGTCGGCGAAAGTGGCGGGGAAGGAAGATGCTCCGGTTGACGGGCCTTCTTGATCGAATCCGCGTGACGCTCGCCGTCGTCCTGTTCGCGATGGTCTGGTCGTCGAGCGTCCGGGCGGTCGAATGGAACCCGGCCGGGTCGGGCGACGTACTCCTGTTCCCCTATTACACGGCGCGGCAGGGCGAAGCGGGTTCGTTCGTAACTCTCTTGACTCTCGTCAACGAGTCGGAACGCATCAAGGCGGCCCGCGTGCGCTTCTACGAAGGCGCGCAAGGCCGGCCGGTGCTCGAATTCGTCGTCTATCTGGCGCCGAGGGACACCTGGGTCGGCGCCGTGCTGCCTGAGGGGAGCGGCGCGGGCATCGTCACTCCGGACTCGTCGTGCACCGACCCCGCGCTATCCCGGGATGACGGCGCGCCGACGTCCTTCGGCAAGGATCCGGTCACCGGGTCGGAGCAGATGCCCCCGGCGGAAGTCGTCGAGGGATACATCGAAGTATTCCAGCTCGGCGACTACGGAACGGGCGCGGATGCGCCTTCGGGCTCGGTCGCGGCTGCGATCCTGTCGGCGTCACTATCGGGGCAGGCCGAGCCGACCGAGTGCGCGCGCGTTCGAAGCGACGATGGTTCGGAAGCGGCATGGGCACCAGGATCGTTGGCCGGGAACGCGACCTACATCGACGTGTTTCGGGCGCTGGAGCTCGTGCAACCCGCGGTGGCGCTGGTCGATTTCGTCGCGTCGCGGCCGTCTTGGTATCGCCCGACCCGCGATCGGCCGACGCTCGCGGACGCACAGCCTTCGATCAGTCTCGTTCACCGTGCCGGCCTCGGTACGATAAGGACGCAATGGAGTCGACCAATCGAGGCCGTCACGGCGGTGCTGATGACTTCGGCGGTGACCGGAGAGTTCGTGCTCGACCGGGCAACGGCGTCGCAGTCGGCCTGGCTGCTGACGATGCCGACGCGTCGGCACCACGTCGTTCCGGGCGAGCCGCCGATCGCGCCTTTCGTCTCGCCGGTGTCCGACGGGTCTCCGAGGTGCGAACCGACCGCGAGCGAGCGGTGGGGCAATCTCTTCGATCGAACCGGGCGCGCCCTTCCCGCGTCCGGTGGCTTCCTTTCACCACCGAATCCGGCGCGTGGCCTGTGCTGGAGTACCACGGCGATCGACTTTGGCCCGTCGGACCTGCTGGGCTCTCGCTTCGGATGGGCATTCATGCGCGCGCCGTCCGGATCCGGTGCGATTTCCTTCCAGCCGGTCACTCAGATTCCGGAGAACGGCTGGATGCGCGTGCCTCTGCACCTCGATGAGTTGCCTCCTGCGGCGCCCCCCGGTCAGGTCCTTCCTTCGCACGCGATCACCGGAGGCGCGACGACGATCCTACGGTCGGATGGCACATCGGAGTCGCTCCCGAGTATCACGATCCATGGATTGCCGGTTATCGGCTTCTACGCGTCGACATTTCGCAACGGGGCGCTTCCGCTGGCAAGCGGTCCGGTGCTGGCGAACTACGGTAGCGCGTTGCCGTTGCGGCGCGAGTGGCTGATGCGGTAGCGACCGGTTTCGAAGCCGGAATCGCGCGGCAGTTCGCCTGACCGGGCGCCGGGTCGCGCGCGGCGTCCGGACGTCCCCGCGTCAGCGCCGGCGCCGATTCCGGCGCGCGTTCGGCCCCCCGTTTCCGGCCGCCGTGTCCTTCCCCGATTGCACGGGCGGATCGAGCGCGTCCCCGCCCCGGTCGGGAAACAACGCGAGTATCCGATCCGGCGCCACCTCGGCGACGACCGACACGCCGGCGTAGACGATCACGAGCACCAGCGGGCCGAAACGGCCGAAGAGTCCGAGGATCGGCGAGTAGACGACCATCAGCACCGCGATCCAGCGCAGGAACACGAGCGAGAAGCGGCGCTTCAGGCGGAGCTCGTCCGGGCTGCGCACGTGCAGCTCGCGCCACAGCGCCGAATACGACCAGACCGCCGCCACGACCTGCCAGGCGAGGCCTGCCTGCAGCGCCGGATCGGAGAACAACGCCCCGAGGTCGTTCCATCCGGCCATCGCGCCGACGAACACGAGCGGCACGCCCAGTGGCACGGCGATGAACGCGACGATGAACGCGGCGCTGGCGACGTAGCCGACCTCGGCGTTGAGCCGGGCCGCCCAGCGGTCCTCGACCGTGCCGCGGCCGAACCAGCTCGCCAGTCCGGCGAACATCACGCCGAGCGAGAGCAGCGTGTCGGCGAAATAGAGCAGCAGTACCGTGCTCGCCGACCAGCCGAACGCCAGGATGCCCACGATCGGCACGAGGTTGCGCGCGACGACCTGCGCGACCGCGAGCGGGGAAGGCGGCGCGTTCATCGGGCGCCGCGATCAGCGCGGCGGCGCGCGTCCGGTTTCCACCGCGCGCGTCACGACCGGCGCGCAGGCCGCGAACGCCGCGTCGATCGCGGCGAGCGTGCGCCCGATGTCCGCCTCGGTGTGTGCCGCGGACAGGTACATGAGTCCCCGCGGCAGCGGCGCGACGCCGTGGCGGATCAGCGACTCGGTCAGCGCGAGCGTGCCTTCGCGGCTCACTCGCGCGAGGTCGGCGAGCGTGGGGATCGAGGTGTGGCCGGCGTAGAGCTGGACGCAGGAACCGACGCGATTGACCGCGACCGGCACGCCGAGGCGACGGGCGGCGTCCCGCGCGCGCTCGGCGATCGCGGCGGCGTGGCGTTCCATGCGCGGGTAGACATCGGCCGCGTGTTCGGCGAGAAAGTCGACGCAGGCGAGCGCCGCGGCCGTCGACAGCGGATTGCCGTTGTAGGTGCCGCGCTGGGTGAGCGTTCCGTCGATCATCGGCTGCATCATCGCGGCGGGCCCGGTGACCGCGCTGATCGGCAGGCCCGCGCCCAGCGCCTTGCCCAGCACCGTCAGGTCCGGTGTCACGCGGTAGCGCGCCTGCGCGCCGCCCAGCCCCAGCCGGAACCCGGTGATCACCTCGTCGAAGATCAGCACGGCTCCCGCCGCACGCGTGAGCGCCTGCGAGCGCTCGAGGAATCCGGACGGCGGCTCGAAACAGCCGGCGTTGATCGCCGCCGCCTCCATGATGACGCCCGCGACCGGAGAGCGCAGCGCGCGTTCGAGTCCCTCGGCGTCGCCCCAGTCGAGGACGACCACGTGCTCGAGCGCCGACGGATCCTGCCCACCGGTCGCCGGTCCGTCGTTGCCGGGGGCGGTCGCGACGTCGATCGCGTCCGACCAGCCGTGATAGTGGTAGCGGAATTTCACGACGGGGAGCCGCCCGGTCTTCGCGCGCGCGAGCCGCAGCGCGAGCTGGCAGGCCTCGGTGCCGGTCGACAGGAACGCGGTCATTCCCGCGCCCGGGACGTGCCGCGCGATCCGCTCGGCCAGCTCGACCTCGGCGGCGTGTGCGGAGCCGCCGCGCAGCCCCAGCGCCATCGCGCGATCGACCGCCTCGCGCACGACCTGCGGCGTGTGGCCGAGGACGAGCGGCCCGTAGCCCAGCGCGAAATCAACGGACTCGTTGCCGTCGACGTCGATCACGCGGGCGCCCTCGGCCCGCGCGATCGCGAGCGCCACGGGCCGCTGGGTCGCGCGGGGTGACGACGACACGCCGCGCGGCAACACGCGCGAGGCGCGCTCGCGGTGGGCGCGCGAATTCGCGACCCCGGCGTCCGGGGTTTCGCGCGGAACTTCGGTGGCGGCGCGGGGGTCGGGCATCGGGGAGACCTTCGAC
>JADZDA010000231.1 GCA_020851255.1 Burkholderiales bacterium
ATCCCGGCCACCATCGCCGCGGTCGTCATCAGGATCGGCCGCAGCCGGACCTGGCCCGCCTGCCGCAGCGCCTCGTGCAGCGAGGCACCGCCGCGCCGTGCCCGGTTGGCGAAGTCGACCAGCAGGATCGCGTTCTTGGTGACCAGGCCCATCAGCATGATGAAACCGATGATCGAGAAGATGTTGAGCGTCGTGCGCGTGACGAGCAGCGCGGCGAGCACGCCGATCAGCGAGAACGGCAGGCTCGCCATGATCGCGACCGGCTGCAGGAAGCTCGCGAACTGCGACGCGAGGATCAGGTAGATGAACACGACGGCGAGCGCGAGCGCGGCCATCGCCGCCTGGAACGACTCGTTCATCTCCTGCGTCTGACCGCCGACGGAGAACCGGTAGCCCGGCGGCAGCTTCCACTCCTTGACGATGCGGTCGACGTCGTTGCCGACGTCGCCGGACGGACGACCCTCGGCGTTCGCGTACAGCGCCACGCGCCGCTGCAGGTCCTGCCGCTTGATGATCTGCGGACTCGTCGATTCGACCAGCTCGGCGACCTGTCGCAGCGGGACCATCCGCAGCTCGCCGTCGGGCCCGCGCTTGTTCGTCGACACGTACAGGTTCGCGAGGTCGGAGGCGAGCCGGCGCCGGTCGCGCGGCAACTGGACGTTGACCTCGTAGTTCTGCCCGTCCGGCGCGAGCCAGTAGCTGACCGTGTCGCCGGCGACGAGCGGTCGCAGCGTCTGGCCGATCTGCTGGACCGTGATGCCGAGCTCCGCCGCGGCGTCGTTGTTGAGACGGATCGACAGCGCCGGGTTCGCGGCCTTGTCGGAAGTCTCGAGGTCCGAGATGCCCGGGACCTTCGCGACGGCGGCGGCGAAATCGCGCATCAGCGCGGAGAGCGTGTCCGGATCTGGGCCCAGCAGGTTCACGAACACCGAGCGATTGAAACCGACCGACAGCGCGATGCCGGGGATCGGCGCGAGCGCCCTGCGGATCTCGGCTTCCAGCGACTTCTGCGACTTCGTCCGCTGCGCCTTGGGCTTCAACTTGAGGTTCACGCGCGCGTAGTTGCGGCCCTCGTCGGTGCCCACGTTGGTCATCGCGAGGTCGATCTCCGGGAACCGTCTGAGCGTCTCCTCGACCTGGCGGATCTTGCCGTCGGTGTATTCGAGGCTGGAACCCACCGGTGTATTGAGCCTGAGCGACAGGAAGCCCTCGTCGGTCTCCGGGATGAATTCGGTGCCGATCATCGGCACGATCGCGAAGCTGCCGAAGAACGAACCCACGGCGATGGCCACGACGCTCTTCCGGTGCGCGAGCGACCAGTCGAGCGCCCGTCCGTAGACCCGGTGCAACCACTCGATGCCGCACTCGACCGTCCCCATCACCCGGCCGAGCCACGGCACGCGACGGAACCGGCCCTCCTCGGGGTCCTTCCAGATCGACGAGAGCATCGGATCGAGCGTGAAACTCACGAACAGGCTCACCAGCACCGCGACCGCGACCGTCAGCCCGAACTGGAAGAAGAACTTGCCGATGATCCCGCTCATGAACGCGATCGGCACGAACACCGCGACGATCGCGAACGTCGTCGCCATGACCGCGAGTCCGATCTCCTCGGTGCCCTCGCGCGCCGCGGTCACGTGGTCCTTGCCCATCGCGAGGTGGCGGACGATGTTCTCGCGCACGACGATCGCGTCGTCGATCAGCAGCCCGATGCACAGCGACAGCGCCATCAGCGTCAGGAAGTTGATCGTGAACCCGAACGCGTGGAGGGCGATGAAGGTCGCGACCACGGACAGCGGCAGCGTGAGTCCGGTGATCACCGTGCTGCGCCACGAGTGCAGGAACAGGAAGACGATCAGCACGGTGAGCCCCGCGCCCTCGAGGATCGTCGACTTGACACGATCGACGCTCTTCTCGACCGCCTCGCCGCGCGAGTAGACCAGGCGCACCTCGACGTCGGCCGGGACGCGGTCCCTGAGCCCCGCCACCGCCTGCGCGACGCCGCGCGCGGTCTCGACGATGTTCGCGTCCTGAGACTTCTGGACATCGATCGTGATCGCCGGGCGCCCGTTGATCCGCGCGAGCGAGGTCTCCTCCTTCTCGCCGTCGACGACGTCGGCGACCTGCGACAGGTACACCGGTCCACCGCCCTGCTGGGCGACGATGATCCGCGCGAACTGCTGCGGATCGCGGATCTTGCCCTCGACCCGCACGATCGCGTCGGAGGCGCCGTGCGAGAGCCGGCCGGCCGGCAGGTCCTGGTTGGCGGCCCGCACCGCCGCGATCACCTGGTCGATGCCGATCGAGAGCGCGTTGAGCGCGTTCGGCTTCACCCGGATCGCGATCTGGCGTGTGACGCGGCCGTTGACGTCCAGACGCGCCACGCCGGGCAGGTTCTCGAGCGCCTTGACGATGGTCTGGTCGGTGATCGAAGTGAGCTCGCGCAGGTCGGTCGACGGCGACAGCACGGCGAGCGAGACCACCGATCCGGTGTTCTCCTCCTCGGCGCGGATCACCAGCGGGTCGCGGGCGTCGCGGGGGAAGCCGGGCCGGGCGGTCGCGATCCGGTCACGGACGTCCTGCAGCGACCGGTTCATGTCGGTCGACATCCGGAACTCGGCGAAGACCTGGCTGCGGCCCTCGAGCGAGTTCGACCGGATGAGCTTGACGCCGGACACCGTGTTGAGCGCGTACTCGATCGGCTTGGTGATGTCCGACTCGACCGCCTCGGGGGACGCGCCCGGCCAGTCGGTCTGGACGTAGACGTAGGGCAGGCTCACGTCGGGCATCTGCTCGACCCGGAGCCGCTGGTACGAGAAAAAACCCAGCACGGTGATCGCGACCATGACCATGGTCGCGAACACCGGGTTGGCGATCGAGACGCGCGTGATCCACATGGCGGGCTCTCAGCGGGCCGGAGGCGGGACCATCAAGGCTGCTCGCCGGCCGGCGCTCAGCCGGTGGCGACGGCTTTTGCCTGCGCCGGCTGCGACGTCGGCGCCGGCGCCTTCACCAGCGCCGGCGCGCCTTCCTTCAGGTTCTCGAAACGCGTCGCGAGCACCGGCACCTCCGGCGGCAGCGCGCTCCGGATCTCGACCCGGCCGGCGTCCTCGTCGCGCTTGCCCAGCAGGACGGTCCTGCGAACGAGCTTGCCCTTCTCGATGACCCAGACGTGGCTCTGCCCGGCCTCGGTGCGCACGGCCGCGAGCGGCAGCGTGGCGACCGCCCCCCCGGCAGCGAGCGCGATCCGCCCGGTCGCGAACATGCCGCTGCGCAGCGTGGCGTCGGGGTTGCGCAAGCCGACGTAGATCAGGATCGCCCGCGTGCCCGGCTCGGTCGACGGGTTGATGCGCCCGATCCTGCCGGCGAACCGACGTTCGCCGAAGCCGTCGACCGCGAGCTCGACCGCCATCCCGATGGAGAGTCCGGGCACGTCGATCGCCGGGATCAATGCGTGCAGCTCGAGGTCCGCCAGGTCGACGACGGTGACGATGGGCGAGTCGAACGCGACCTTTTCGCCGGCCTGCGCATGGCGCTTCGCCACGACGCCCGCGAGCGGGGCGACGACCAGCGCGTCGCGGATCGCGTTCTCGGCGATCTTCACCTGCGCCTCCGCGCTCTTGACCGCGCCCTTCGCGACGTCGAGGCCGGACTGCGAGCTGTCGAACGCGGTCTGCGAGATGAACTTCTCGTTCAGGAGCTTGACGTTGGTCGCGCGGGTCTTCTCGGCGAGCGCGAGCTGCGCACGGGCGCTTTCGAGGGCGCCCTGGCGCTCGATCAGCCTGGCGTCGAGGTCGGTGGTGTCGATCCTCGCGAGCAGCTGCCCGGCACGAACCGCTTCGCCCTCCCGGACCCTGACTTCGCGGAGGTCGCCGGAGACCTTGGCCTTCACCGTCGCCTGGTTCACCGGCGTCAGCGTCCCGGAGATCGCGAGCCATCGTGCCATCGGTACCGAGCTGACATAGGCCAGGTCCGCCGCGCCGAACTCCAGGGCCACCGTCGGAGGCGGCCCCGGGGTCTGAGCCGCGTTCGCCGCGCCCCGCTGCTTGAGCGCGTAGCCGCCCCCCCCGGCGCCCAGCACGGCGATCACCGCTGCGACGACCCACACCCGCCGCGAAATGCGCAAGCCCATGAACGACTCTCCCCCAGATTCGTACGCGACCGCTCGGTGTCGCGAGTCCGGCCGGTCGGACCGCCGACATTGGATGCGGCCGCCCGCGGAACCGGTTTCAGCCGGCGACGCGAAGCCGATAGCATCCCATCGGGCGACGGTCCTGGCCAATGGCGGGCGACGAACCGCGGGGACGGCCGACGGGGTGCCGGGCGACGCGACCAGTCGGGCGGCCCCGTCCCGCCGGGAACGCCGCCCGCACCCGGCCCGGGCCGGCCCGGCCGGACGGTTCGAGTCGCGCGGCCGCCGGCCCTCCGACGGGGGTTCGGCGAGCGCCTGCGGCGCGGAGGCGGGCGGCCGCCAGCTGGATTGACACCGGTTGTGTCGAACGTGATAATCGAATGTTTCCCTCTATCATGGCTTCGCGACGGAAACCGTCGCCGCCGCCCCTACGTATCCTCCCGGAGGAACCCGCATGAAACTGTCCAGGAAGCTCGGCCTGACGCTCGTCGCCGCCGCGCTCGTCACCGCCTACGGCTGCAGCAAGAAGGAAGAGCCGAAGAAGGCCGAAGCCCCGAAGGCCGAGGAAGTCGTCACCGTCAAGATCGGCCATGCCGGCCCGCTGACCGGCGGCATCGCGCACCTCGGCAAGGACGACGAGAACGGCGCCCGCCTCGCGGTCGACGAAGCCAACACCAAGGGCATCAAGCTCGGCGGCAAGAAGGTCAAGTTCGAGCTGATGAGCGAGGACGACCAGGCCGACCCGAAGATGGGCCCGACCATCGCGCAGAAGTTCGTCGACGCGAAGGTCGCCGGCGTCGCCGGCCACCTGAACTCGGGCGTGTCGATCCCGGCCTCGGCGGTCTACAACCAGGCCGGCGTCCCGATGATCTCCGGCTCGGCGACCAACCCGAAGCTGACCGAGCAGGGCTTCAAGAACATCTTCCGC